>DATDFB010000306.1:0-37977 GCA_036522835.1 Thermoanaerobaculia bacterium
GCGCGATCATGGTGCGCAACGGAGCCTGTTACAAGTGCCTGAATTGTGGGACGACGAGTGGGTGTTCGTAGTCCGGCGAATGGCTGGTCCCGCCGGTCACCACGAGTCGAAGCAGTGAGAAGGGCGGCCGAAAGGCCGCCCGATTCATTTTTTGGATCGATGCAAAGCGTGAACGGTATCGGCGAAAGCATGAATGCTTTCGGTTTTCACCTTGATGCTATCCGTTTTCACCTTCATGCTTTCGGTTTTCACCTTCATGCTTTCGATTTTCACCTTCATGCTTTCAGTTTTCACCTTGATGCTTTCGCCGATACCGATCGCGCCCTGACCTGAAACAATTCACGAAACTTTTTCCACGCCGTAGCCGTCACCTTTCTAACCGGGCGCGACTAGAGGCGCGCCTGGTGGAAAGGAACTAAGACCATGGCAACGGCAATCAACACAGTGGAAGCCCCTGTCACACCTCCGGCCGCGGATCCGCTCAACGCGGCCATCACCGAGGCGCTTGCCAGGATCAATTCAGTCTACGAGCTCATGCCGGACATGACCCGGGCGACGCCGGAAGGCGTGCTGCGGGAGCGTGCGGCCTTCTCCGTCCCTGACGCGTTCCTCGAAGCGGCCGTCGTCGCGAAAGAGACGGCCACGCTGCAGGCGCCGCTCGAGCCGGCCAGGGTCCGCGAAGTCATCACGCGCGGTCTGCGCTTCGAAGCGGTGGCCACCGCGGCCGAAGGATTGGCGAAGGACGTCCGGCACAACAACTTCGTCGAGCGTTTCGAGGTGGTCGAGGACGCCCTGCAGGTTTACCAACTGTCGAAGGCGTACGCGCGCAAGGCGCAGGGTGCCGCGCTCGTGCCGCACGTGAAAGCGATGCGCGAGGCCCTCGGCCGCACCGGCAGGAGGAAGCTCGCCGTCAAGAAGACCGAGAAGACCGAGAACCCCAAGCCGCCGACGACGTGATACGTTCCTGGGAATGGTCGCCCCGGTTCCAGCGCCGGGGCGACCTGTAGCCATGGCCATCGACCTCTTCGACTACTTCGACAAAGTCCGCGCCCGCACCATGCGCGTCGTCGCCTGCGTCCCGCCCGACCGCACCGACTGGACCTACCGCGAAGGCAAGTTCACCCTCGGCGATCTGATGCGGCACCTTGCTTCGATCGAGCGGTGGATGTTCGCCGAGAACGCGCAGCGGCGGCCGAGCCGCTATCCGGGGCATGGAAAAGAGCTCGCCGACGGTTACGAGGCCATCGTCGCCTACATGCGCGCCATGCACGAGGAAGCGATGGGGATCTTCGAGGGCCTCACGGAAGAGGACCTCGACGCCAAGTGCGTCACGCCTGCCGGGGCCGAGATCACGGTCTGGAAGTGGATGCGGCTCATGATCGAGCACGAGATCCACCATCGCGGGCAGATCTACCTCTACCTCTCCATGCTCGACGTGCCGACGCCGCCGCTCTACGGGTTGACCGAGGAACAGGTGCGGGAGCGGAGCCGTTAAAATAATCCCGGTGGCTCTCGTCTCCGTCATCCTTCCCGTCTACAACCGCGAAGCCCTCGTCGGTCGTGCGATCGAAAGCGTCCTCGCACAGACCTACCGTTCGCTCGAGCTCATCGTTGTCGACGACGGCTCGACCGACGGCACGCGCGCCGTGCTGGAGCGGTACAAAGACGCCATCACCATCCTCGAGCAACCGCGCGGCGGCGCGTACGTCGCGCGCAACCTCGCCCTCCGTCACGCCCGCGGCGAGCTCGTCGCGTTCATCGACTCCGACGACGTCTGGTTGCCGCATCGGCTGAGCAGCCAGGTTCCGCTCATGCAAAACCGCGAAGTCGGCCTCGTCTTCGGCGACGCGCTGCACGTGCCGGGGCGGCGGCGCACGTCCTTCCAGGTCTCGCCGCCGCGGCGCGGGCGGGTGGCGGCGCGCTTTGCCTGGAGCAACTTCGTTCCGACCATCGCCGTCCTCGCGCGGAAGTCGTGCATCGAGGAAGCCGGCGGCTTCTCCGAGGAGAGCACGCTGGCGTGCGACTACCTCCTCTGGTTTCGCATCGCCCTCTGCCACGAGCTCGACTTCGTCGACGAGATCGTGGCCGAGTACACCGTCAACCCCGAGGGCATCAGCCACAACCTCAGCCGGTCGCTGGCGGCGCGCATCCGGCTCTTCTCCGCGGAGCTGCGGCGCACGACGAATCGCCGGACGCGCAGCGTCCTGCGGCTACTCTTGCTCAACCTGCGGTTGCGCTTCGTGCTCGCCGTCGCACGGGGGCGATTCGTATGACCGTCTCCGTCGTCATCGAGACCATCACCGCACGCGAGGATGCGAAGGGAAGGCTTGCCGACGACATCCGCGGCGCGCTCGAAGCGCTCGCCAAGCAGACCGTGCCACCCGACGAAGTCTTCGTCGTCGTCGACGATGGCGTCGCCCAGGATGCGATCGACGAGATTCGCCGCCGTCACCCGCACGTGCGCATCATCGCCGGCGGGCCGACCTATTTGGCGGCGAAGAATGCCGGCGCCGCGGCCGCGTCCAGCGACGCCGTCGCGTTTCTCGACGGCGACTGCGTCCCTGCCCCCGACTGGCTGGAGATCCTCCTCGGCCGGCTCGAGCCCGGCGTCGACGCCGTCGCCGGCCGCACGCGCTACACCGGACGGTCCCTCTTCGCGCGCACCCTCTCTGTTCCCGATTTCGCCTTCGTCCTGGAGCAGGAAAGCGGGACCTCGACGGGCTTCAACATCAACAACGTCGTCTTTCGCCGCGAGGTCCTGCTGCGGCATCCGTTCGACGTCCGCATCCGGCGCGACGGCGGCTGCTTCTTTCTCTTCAACCAGCTCCGCGTGGCCGGCGCGCGCGTCCTCTACGAGCCGCGTGCGATCGTCCAGCACGGCTTCTCGACGCTGCGAAAGACCTTGGGAAAGCACCTCAACCGCGGCTACGACGGCGTGACCGTTTACCGGATCGACGAGCGCGGCGTTCTTCGCGGCAGCCGCTGGTTCCGCCGCTTCGGAGCGCTCGCGCTGGTCGCCCTTACCGGGCGGCGCGTCGTCCTCGACTGGATCCGCATGGCGCGGCACCGCCGGCAGATCGGCATCGCCGCGGCGGCGCTGCCGTACTACTGCGCCGTCGTCATCGTCACGCGTTCGATCGAGCTCGCCGGCGGATTCGCGGCCATCGCCAGGGGGAAGGCCGCTTGATCCGCGGCGCCACCGTCATCTACATCTCGTCCATCGACTGGACATTCAACTGGCAGGTTCCGCAGGAAGTGGCGTCGTCGTTCGCCGACGCGGGCAGCCGCGTGCTCTTCATCGAGAACACCGGTGTGCGGCGCCCGCGCCTTCGCGATCTGAAGCGTCTCCTGGCGCGGCTGCGCAACTGGTGGCGCGCGGTGGGCGGCGCGAAGCCGGTCATCGAACGTCTCGACGTCCATTCGCCGCTGCTCCTGCCGTTCCCGTATTCGCGCCTGGCGCGGCGGCTCAACGCGGCGGCGCTGCTGCGCGTCGTGCGCCGCTGGATCGGAGTGCGCGACGCCGCGCCGCTCATCGTCTTCACCTTTCTGCCGACGCCGCTCGTGCACGCGCTCATCGAGGCCCTTCATCCGACGCTCGTCGTTTACTACTGCGCCGATCGCTTGTCGGAGAGCTCGCCCGGCGCGCGGAAGTTGCGCGTGCCCGAGGAGACGTTGATCGCCGGCGCCGACCTCGTACTCACCACGTCGCAGCAGTTGCACGCCGCGGCGAAGCAGCTCAACCCGCGCGTGGCCATGCTGCCGAGCGGCGTGCGCTCCAGCGTGTTCGAGGACGCGCGCACGCTCGAGCCGCCGCCGCTCTTCGCGCGGTTGGCCGGGCTCGTGGTCGGCTTCGTCGGCACATTGCGGAACGAGATCGACCTCGGCCTGCTCGCGGCGGCGGCGGAGCTGGCGCCCGACATGAACTTCGTCCTGGTCGGTCCGGTCATGGCCGACGTGCAGGATCTCGCGGCGCGGCCCAACGTCCGCCTCGTCGGTCCGGTGCCGCACTCCGAGGTGGCGCGGTACATGGCGCGTTTTGACATCGGCGTGCTGCCGTACGTGAGGAATCGCTACACCGAGGCCATCATGCCGGTGAAGCTGAAGGAGTACCTCGCGGCGGGGCTGCCGGTCGTGTCCACCACGCTGCCGGAAGTGCAGCGCTTCGCCGGCGAGCATCCCGACGTGGTGACGTTCGCCGACGATGCGCCGGAGTTCGTCGCGGCCTTGCGCGCCGCCGCCGCGAAAAACGGTCCGGCCGCGGAGCTGCGGCGCATGCGCATCGCCCGCCGCTACGACTGGAGCGCGCAGATGGCGCTGCTCAGCGAGCTGATGGAGCGGGCGTTGAATGGAAAGTAAGGGAAGCGCTCAGAGCACCCTCTCCCCGCGAGCGGGGAGAGGGACAGGCGCGGAGCGCCAGGGGTGAGGGGCGCACGCTTCCCTAAGAGGCCTTCTTGTACGCCGCTGCGTACCGCCGCGACTCCTCGATATTCGACGACACCTTGCGGATGGCCTTCTCGAACGACTGCTCGTCGAGCCCGTGCTCCGAGAGGATCCGCTTCGCCTCGCCCGGCTTCTTCTTGATCTCCGCGCCGAGCTGGCCGAGCTCCTCCGGCGTCATGTTCGTCACCACCGTCGTCGACGTCGTCTCCGTCGTCGTCGGCGTCACCACAGTCTCCTGCGTGGTCTGCTTCTTACAGCCGCCGAGGAGGACGAGAGCCATCGCCCCGGCGGCGATCCAATTCGCGTTCATCGATCAATCCTTTCCGTGTCCTTTGCCCTTGCCGTGACCGTGGCCTTCACCGCCCCCGCCCTGCTTCTTTGCCTGGCCGGGCGGCACGAACACCGGCTGCGCGGGCTGGACGACGACGGGCGGCGCCGCGCTGGCCATCGGCGGCGGGGTCACGCGGACTTCGCGCCCGCGGCCATGACCGTTGCCGTGCACTTTGGCATGCTCGACGTGAACGCGTCCGCGCTGCACGACGACCGGTTGCGCCACGAATTGACGGCCGGGCTTGAATCCATGCACGACCTCGGCGCCGGTTTTCAGACCGAGCTGTTTCTTCACGTGTCCCGGCGGCCCGCCGAAGCGGGGTATCTCTTGATGAATCGCCGTGACCAGCGCGGGCCCGCGCACGCCGTGCCGCGTCTGCGTGCGCACGAAGTCGACGAACGTCGGCTGCGGCTGCGCCACAACGACCGGTTGCTGCACGACGAGCGTCCGCGGCGCATAGCTGACCACCTCGACGAACTGCGCCGGCGGCACGTCGGCCTGATTCAACGTGAGCGCGAGATCGGCGAGCTGGTTCTGCGGAATGCCGGTCAGCTCCGACACCGCCGCGACCGCGAGCGGCATCGCCGCGACCGCCACCGGGTCGAGCGGCTGCACGCGCGTCACGACCACGTCGGGGATGTAGCTGTCGTCGACGTAGACGACTTCGTTCGGCCGGATCGCCGGCGTGACGTTGTACGTCGTCGTCAACCGCCGATCGATTTGCGTCACCAGCGCAGGGCCGGTGTCCGTCTGCGAATCGAGCCATTGGGTGAACGTCTGCTCCTGCGGCGCCGGCTGCGCGACGAGCGCCACCGGCACGTAACGCACGACCTGCACGAACTCGGCGGGCGGCACGTTGGCCTGGTTCAGCGTGGCGATGACGTCCCCGAACTGGTCCTGCGGCACGCCGTTCAAGTCCGACACCGCCGCGACGGCGAGCGGCATCGCGATCAGCGATAGAAACTCTTTCGTGTTCAACGCCTGAGCCGGCAGTGCGCCAAGAAACAGCAGCAACACTGCGAATGTGAGCTTTCTCATGCACAGGAAACGGTGCAAGAGCGGCACCGGAATCAGGTGAAGAGCACGCCGGGAACCGAGCTCACGAATTCCGGACCGAGCAGAGCCGCAGGGGTGAACGCGCCGGGGCGCGCGCCGGCCAGAACACGCTCGGCGGCGTTGACGGCGGACACGGCCGTGAAGGCGTAGCCCTCCGGCGTCGTCATGGTCATCTCGCGCGCTTCGCTGCCGTTCGAGACCTCGCCCCAAAGGTAGACGCGGCCGTGCGCGCGCTTCTGCGCGTCCGGCCCGCCGCGCGGCGCGGCGAGCTTCTGGACAAGTCGGCGCATCGGCTTCGGCGACAGCAACGGCAGCAGCCAACGCAGCCGTTTCGCGCGCGCGACGGCGCGCGGCGAAGCGGCGACGTAGACGCGGATGTTCGGGATGCCGGTGGTGTAGAACGCCGTGGAGACGTCGCCCCACGGGATCGTCATCGCCGTGCGCTCGCCGCAGTGAAACGGGATCGTGCGCACGTCGTACGCGAACGGTACGCGCACGAGGCGGCCGTCGCGGCGGATCGCGCCCCCTTCGTGGATCGACTCAATCATCGTCCGCGTCGTGCCGCGGCTCAGCGCGCTGCCTTTCGAATGGAAGGCCAGGACGAGCTCCGTCGCCCCGGGCAGGTGCTCGGCGAGCATGGCGGCGAGGCAGTCGGTCGGCACGACGTCGAAGCCGACGCCCGGCAGCAGCGTGACCCCGCGCGCGAAGGCCTCGGCATGCCGCTCGAAGATCGATTCGAAGACCGGGATCTCGCCGGTGATGTCGAGGTAGTGCGCGCCGGCGCGGAGGCAGGCCTCGACCATCGGCGCGCTGGTGAGGACGAACGGCCCCGCGCAGTGAAGAACGAGGCCGACATTCTGGAGCGTGGCGGCCATGCCGCCGCTGTCTAACCCGAACACGCGCGCCTCGCACCCCAGCTCCCTCGCCAATGCCTCGACCTGCGCCGCGTTGCGCCCGGCGAGAACCGGCCGATGCCCGCGCCGCACCGCCTCGCGGGCGATGAGCGCGCCGGTGTAGCCGTTCGCGCCGTAGATCATCCACGGCTGCATTCGCGCGATCATACGCGCGGACCATGCAAACCATCCGCATCGAGACGTTCATCGCCGCGCCGCCGGAGCGCTGCTTCGACGCCGCGCGCGACCTCGACCTCCACGTCAAATCGATGTCCCACACCGGCGAGCGCGCCGTCGCCGGGCGCACGTCGGGATTGATCGAGCTCGGCGAAGAGGTCAGGTGGCGCGCGCGGCACTTCTTCGTCACGCAGCGCTTCACGTCGAAGATCACCGCCTTCGACCGTCCGCGCCATTTTCAGGACGCCATGCAGCGCGGCGCCTTCCGCTCCTTCGTTCACGACCACACCTTCGACGCGCGCGGCGGCGGGACGCTCATGACCGACGTCCTCGCCTTCGCCGCGCCGCTCGGCCTCCTAGGCCGGATCGCCGAGGGAATCGTGCTGCGGCGGTATCTGACGCGCCTCCTCGCGGCGCGGGCGAAGGTGATCAAGGACGCCGCGGAATCCTCGTGCGATACTTGCCGCACTCACGGAGAAAATCATGAGTGTGACCACTGCTGACGAGCGCGTGGCACCGCCCTACGGAATCATCTGCCGGCAGTTCCAGCGCGGCGGCGTCGTCCCGTTCCTGGGCGCCGGCGCGTCGCTGACGGTGCACGGGGACGAGGTCAAGTTCGACGGCAACGATCCCAAGTTCCTGCCGCGCGCCGATGAGCTCTCCGATTGGCTGGCCGAGGAGTGCGAGTTTCCGCCGAACGAGCAGCATGACCTGGCCAAGGTCGCGTCCTACTTCCAGGTCCGGGCCACGCGCGAAGAGCTCGTCGATTACCTGCGGCAGGTCTTTTCCCGCGACTATCCGATCGGCGCGATCCATCGGTTCCTGGCCGAAGTGCCGAAACCGATGCTCATCGTCACGACCAACTACGACGACCTTCTCGAGCGCGCCTTCGAGGAGGCGGGCCGGCCGTACCACCTCGTCATGTATCCGGACAGCGACGAGCTGGCCGGGGCCGTCCTCTGGTGGAAGCCGGGCGCGGCGGAGCCGGAGCGCTATGCGCCGTCGGTGCTGCCGCTCAACGTCGACGAGGCCACGGTGATCTACAAGATGCACGGGAGCATCCGCCGCGCCGCGGAGCAGCGGAAGTGGGACAGCTTCGTCATCACCGAGGAGGACTACGTCCGCTTCCTGTCGCGCATGACCGCCAAGGGCGGCGCCATCCCCTCGCGCTTCATGCTGCACATTCGCAACTCTTCGCTCCTCTTCCTCGGCTACGGCCTTCGCGACTGGAACTTCCGCGTGATGCTGGAGAAGCTGCGGCGGACGTTCGGCCGCGACGACGCCGTTTCGCTGCCCTCCGATGACGACGACGCCGGGACGCTGCTGGCGGCGCAACAGGGGACCAAGCGGTCGTGGGCCGTGCAGTGGCGCCCGTCGCAACTGGAGCGGATTCTCTGGGACTCGCGCAACGTGCAGATCTTCGATCAGGATCTGTCGGTCTTCGCCGAGACGCTGCGCAAGAAGATGAAGTCATGAGCGCCGACGCCGCCGCGCCGCTGCCGGATTGCCCGTTTCAGGGCCTGGAGCCGTTCGGCGAGACCGACCGCCAATACTTCTTCGGCCGGGAGGAGGACCAGCAGACCATCGGCGCGAACCTGGTCACGGCGCCGCTGACGGTGCTCTACGGCGCGAGCGGCGTCGGCAAGACCTCGGTGCTGATGGCGGGCGTGATTCCGTTCGTCCGCACGCAGCCGAACGTCGCCGTGGTGCTCTATCGCAATTGGCAGGATCCGGACGCCTTTCGCGAGCTGAAGGCGGCCATCGTCGCCGCGGCCGAGGCGGCGGACGTCGACGTCGATCAGCCGCTCGACCGCTGCCTCTTCGACGTCTGCACGCGGACGCGCAAGACCGTCGCGGTGATCTTCGATCAGTTCGAGGAGTACCTCCTCTACAACCCGGCCGGCAGCGACAGCGGGCGGCGCTTCGACGCCGAGCTCGCCCGCGCCGTGAACCGCGAGGACATCGACGCGAACTTCCTCATCTCGATCCGCGAGGATGCGCTGGCGAAGCTCGACCGCTTTCAGGCCTACATCCCCGACGTGCTCGGGAACTACATCCGCCTCGATCATCTCGACCTCGGCGGCGCGCGCCGCGCGATCGAGAAGCCGCTGGCCCGCTACAACGAAATGGCCGCGGCGCAGGGCGCGCCGGAGAAGCGGATGGACGTCGAGCCGAGGCTCGTCGACATGGTGATCGATCAGGTGCGCATCGGACGGGTGAACGTCGGCGCGCAGGGGAAGGGACGCATCGTCGTCGACTCCGACCGCATCGAGACGCCGTTCCTGCAGATGGTGCTGATGAAGGTGTGGGAGGTGGAGCGCCGCGCAAAGTCGCCGGTGTTGCGCGCCTCGATGCTGGAGCGGCTGGGCGGCGCCGAGACGATCGTGCGCGACCACGTGGAGTCGGTGATGACGTCGCTGCGCCCAGCGCAGAGGCACGCCTCCGCCGCGATCTTCGACCGCCTGGTGACACCCACGGGAAGCAAGATCGCTTACAACGCCGACGACCTCCGCAACTTCGCCGGCAAGTACGGCGCCGCGGTGGCGCCGCTCTTGGAGCGCCTCTCCGACCGGCACGTGCGCGTGCTGCGCGCGGTCGCGCCGCTGGGGACCTCGCCGGAGGTGCGCTACGAGATCTTTCACGACGTGCTCTCCGGCGCGGTGCTCGGCTGGCGCACGAAGTATCTGCGGCAGCAGTCGCAGAAGCGGATGCTGCGGAACCTGGCCATCGTATTCGTGGTGGTGCTCGCGGCGTTTTACTTCGCCGAGAGATTTCGCGATACGCAGTTGACGAAGGAGCGCAAGACGCTGGAGCAGATTGCCGCGCTGCAGCAGGCCAACCTCAGCCTCAAGAATCAGAACTCCGCGAAGAGCGCCGATCTCCAAAGACAGACCGAAAGTCTGTACCAAACGCTCGCCGACGTCTCCGGACAGGTGGCCACGTTGCGGCAGCTCGGCGATGCGGCCGTGGAGCAGCGCAAGTTCGTCGACGCAATCGCGTTGTATGACAAAGCGCTGGCCCTCGCACGCGACGACACAACTCGCTACGAACTGCAGGGGCGCAAGGCAAGCGCACAGGCGGCGCAGTACCGCGCGGCCGGCAAGTACAAGCAGGCCGTGCAGGTGTACGCCGAAGCCGCTACGCTGCTCCTGAAGG
The DNA here is from genome assembly GCA_036522835.1 of Thermoanaerobaculia bacterium. Classification (GTDB taxonomy): domain Bacteria; phylum Acidobacteriota; class Thermoanaerobaculia; order Gp7-AA8; family Gp7-AA8; genus DATDFB01. The sequence continues at coordinate 10,054 of DATDFB010000306.1, forward strand.
GCGGGCATTCCATCGAGTCGACGCGGATGCAGACGAACGCTGCGACGGTCGCGCAAGAGTCGGGCGATCTCGACATGGCAGAGAAGTATTGGAAATCGGCGCAGGCCGCACAGCGCAGAAACCGCGATCCTGAGGGGGAGAAGATAAGCGCTCTTGGTCTCGTCTCGGTCAAGACGGCCCGGAACGAACGCTGGAAGCGAGCGGCCCCGCAGCCCCTATCGACTTCGTCATCGGACACTTGTTCACCGGAGTCGATGGCTGGCGTTTGGTCGGAAGTCGATCCAACTCAGGCAAACAAGGTGATCCGTATCTGGACTTTCAATGTGGGCGGGTCGAAGTCTGGACCGATGGTGTTCATCAGGTCTGAAGACGGTTTTGCGAGAGGCGACTTCTTGTTGCAGTACGGTGTGTTCCACGGTGGGCTGAGTTTTCCGGACGGGACAATAGCGCCGGATATCGTGCTCTCTTTGCCAAACCGCTCGTGCAATTGGATATCAACGAATCGGCTCGGGGAAGCTTTTCTCCGTTTGAAGCCCGTAGGTTCACCATGAACATCGACCGCAGAAACTTTCTCACTCTCGCCGCCGCCGGAACCGCTGTCGCCCTTGCGCGTCCGTCGTTCGCCGCGGAGTCATTCGAGCTCGAAGAGATCACCGTCGGCGAGTTGCAGAACGGCATGCGCGAGGGGCGCTTCAGCGCGCGCTCGCTCGCCGAGGCGTATCTGCAACGCATCGATGCCGTCGACAAGCACGGCCCGGCGCTCAACTCCATCATCGAGCTCAATCCCGACGCGCTGCGCATCGCCACGGAGATGGACGACGAGCGGCGCCGCGGTCACGTGCGCGGTCCGCTGCACGGCATCCCCGTGCTGATCAAGGACAACATCGACACCGCCGACCGCATGCATACGACCGCCGGCTCGCTGGCGCTCGCGGAGTCGATCGCGCCGCGCGATGCCGCGGTGGTGACGCGGCTGCGCGACGCCGGCGCTGTCATCCTCGGCAAGACGAATCTCAGCGAGTGGGCGAACTTCCGCTCCAATCATTCGACGAGCGGCTGGAGTGGCCGCGGCGGCCTGACGAAGAATCCGTACATCCTCGACCGCAACGGCTGCGGCTCGAGCACCGGCACCGGCGTGGCCATCGCGGCAAGCCTCGCCGCCGTCGGCGTCGGCACGGAGACGGACGGCTCCGTCGTCTGCCCGTCATCCGCGAGCGGCCTGGTCGGGATCAAGCCGACGCTGGGCCTCCTCGGCGGCAGCGGCATCATCCCGATCGCCCGCAGCCAGGACACGGCCGGTCCGATGTGCCGCACGGTCACCGACGCCGCGCTCCTCCTCGGCGTGCTCGCCGGCAAGGATTACGCCGGCTCACTCGACAAGAACGGCCTGCGCGGCGCGCGCATCGGCGTGGCCCGGAAGTTCTTCGGCTTCAATGACCACGTCGACCGGCTGATGAAGGAGGCCATCGACGCGATCAAGCGCTGCGGCGCGACGATCGTCGATCCCGCCGACATGGCCACGACCGGCAAGTACGACGACGACGAGCTCGAGGTGCTGCTCTTCGAGTTCAAGGCCGGCATCAACCAGTACCTGGCCGGGCTGGCGCCGAACGTCCGCCCGCGCACGCTCGCGGACCTCATCAAGTTCAACGAGGAGCACCGCGACCAGGAGATGCCGTACTTCGGCCAGGAGCTCTTCACGCGCGCCGAGGGGAAGGGGCCGCTGACGGACCCGAAGTACAAGAAGGCGCGGGCCAAGTGCGTGCGCATGTCGCGCACGGAGGGGATCGATGCGCTGCTGAAGGCGCACAAGCTCGACGCCGCCATCGCGCCGACCGGCGGCCCGGTGTGGGTGACGGATCTCGTGAACGGCGATCACTTCAGCGGCGGCTACTCGACGGCGTCGGCCGTGGCCGGATATCCGCACGTGACGGTGCCGGCGGGGATGGCGTTCGGGTTGCCCGTCGGTCTCTCGTTCTTCGCCGGCAAGAACAGCGAGGCGACGCTGATCAAGTTCGCGTACGCGTTCGAGCAGGCCACGAAGGCGCGCCGGAAGCCGTCATTTCGGCCGACGCTGTAACGCTGGCGCTACGCGGCCGGCGATCGCGGCGTAGCCGGCGGCGGACGGGTGGAAGCGATCGAGCGTGCTGACGGTGACGACGTCGGCGATGCGCACGACGTCGACGGCGCGGTCGCGCGCGAAGCGCTCGATGAGCCGTGCGTCCCAATGCGCGACCTGCTCGTCGAGGAACGGCAACTGGTAGGGGTCGTAGAGGCCGAGGAGGAAAACGCGCGCCGTTGGATTCGCGCGGTGAATCGCGGCCACGATCGCGGCGACGCGGTTGAGCGTCCGCTCCATCGCCAGCGACGGCGCGAGGAGCGTTGCCAATCGCGCGAGGGAGTCGCCGTAGAGATCGTTGCCGCCGATCGAGATGACGATCGCGTCCGCGACGATCGGCTTCTGCAGCAATCGCAGCACGTCCCACGTCCGCGCGCCGTTGATGCCGAGGTTTTGCACGGCGTGCGCGCCGGCCAGGAGCGCATCGAGATTGCCGGCGATGCCGCGGCCTGATTCGTCGCCCGCTCCGTGCGCCACCGAGTCGCCGACGATGGCGACGCGGAAGACGCCGTCGTGCCGCGGCGCGGTCCGCTGCGCACAGCTAAGAACGAGGACGGCGAGCAGCAGGCGGCGCATCGCCATAGATATACGATGCCGGCACGGCGAGTTTCTTTCCGTCGTACGCCAGCAACATCGCCTGCTCTCCCTCGCCGGCCGCGCCGACCTTCACGCGCACGACGAACGCGTCATCGATCGTGATCACGCCGATGTCGAGGGCGCGGTGGTGCGTGGCGCAGAGCGCGATGCCGCGCTCGGCGTCGAGCATCGCCGCGTCGAGCAGCGGACGCAAACGCAGGTCGCACACCGCGCAGCGCTCGCGCCAGGCGCGCAGCACGGCGTCGCGGAAGCGGGCCTGCTGCAGGCGGCGTTGCACGGTCGTGATCGTGTAGCTCTTCGTCAGCTCGCGGATCTCGCCCGGGCTCTCCGGCGTGCGGATCTGCGGCAGGTGCAGTTGCTTGATGGCCGGCACCGGTGTGACGAATTCGTCGGGCCGCTGTTCGGAAAGGTCGACGAGGAAGCGGCGCTCCTCGTCGTCCCAGCCGATGACGTAGACGGGCGCGAAGACGACGTGCTCGGCCGGCCGGGCCTTGACCTGCAGGAAATAGATCAGCGGCAGCGCCGCCTCGGCGCACCGCTTCAGTCCCTCGTTCTCGTGCTCGCGCGAGCGCGGCACGAAGTCGTAGTAGACGCAGCTCCCTTCGATCGTGTCGTGCGTGTACGCCGAGGAGATCGTCGTCGCCATCGAGAGCGGATCGGAGAGCTCGGCGGGCTTGAAGATTCCCTGCTGCCCTTTCAGATGAATGCGGAAGCGGCGCAGCTCCGCGGCAGGCACGGCCACCCAGCGCTCGCGCAGCGCGCGCACGAAGTGGATGGCGTCGAGACGGAGCCGCGTCTCGGAAAGCATGTCAAAGCTTAAAGCGCAACCCGAACGAGATCACGACCGGCTTCAGATCGAGGCGGACGCGGTTGCCCGCGGCGCTGCTCTCCGGGCGATAGTCGAGGTATTTCGCGTCGACGAAAAGCCGGCCGTAGACGACGCCGGCATCCGCGACCCAGCAGGCCTTGCTCTCGACGTCGATCGTGCCGATGCCGGTGGCGTCGAGGTCGGCGCTGGAGAGATTGCTGGCCTTCACGTACGCGGCGCCGGCGCCGATGTAGGCGGGGCCGAAATGCCATTGCCGCGTGAGCGTGATCGGCACGAGGCGCAGCGTGCCGAGACTGGCCGAGGAGCCGCCGAGGCGGAGCGCGCCGTCGTAGCGCAACGACGTTGCGGCCAGCTCGAACGAGGCGAACGAAACGCTCGTGCCGAAGCCGCGGCCGCGGTCGAAGGCGAGCATCGTTCCGGACGCGTCGGTGGAATCGGCGCGCGCGCGGGCGATGCTGACGCCGACTTCCGTTTGCGCCGCCAGCGGCAGCGCGGAAAGGAGAGCGAGGAGGGCCATGAGTCGCGCCATGCGGCGAGTGTATGCTCTCCCGCCATGGCTTTGGACTTCATTCGCGAGATCGTCGAGGACGACCTTCGCAGCGGCCGCGTCGCCGCCGTCATCACCCGCTTCCCGCCCGAGCCGAACGGCTACCTCCACATCGGCCACGCCAAGGCCATTTGCCTCGACTTCGGCATCGCTCTCGAGTACGGAGGCCGCTGCAACCTCCGCTTCGACGACACCAACCCGGTCAAGGAAGACATTGAGTACACGCGCGCGATCGAGAACGACGTTCGCTGGCTCGGTTTCGATTGGGATGACCGCGAGTACCACGCCTCCGACTACTTCGAGCAGCTCTATCAATGGGGCGAGTCGCTGATCGAGCGCGGCCTGGCCTTCGTCGACTCCTGCAACGCCGACGAGATCCGGGAGATGCGTGGCACGCTGACCGAGCCTGGGCAGGAGTCGCCGCACCGCAACCGCTCGGTCGAGGAGAACCTCGATCTTTTTCGGCGCATGCGCGCGGGGGAGTTCCCGGACGGCGCGCAGGTGCTGCGGGCCAAGATCGACATGGCCTCGCCGAACATCAACATGCGCGACCCGGTGCTCTACCGCATCCGCCACGGCGCGCACCACCGCACCGGCGACGCCTGGCCGATCTATCCGATGTACGACTACGCGCATCCGCTCTCCGACGCCATCGAGGGGATCACGCACTCGCTCTGCACGCTGGAGTATGCGGACCACCGCCCGCTCTACGACTGGCTCGTGGAGAACTGCCCGGTGCCGGCGCGGCCGCACCAGTACGAGTTCGCGCGGCTGAACTTGAGCTACACGGTGATGTCGAAGCGGAAGCTGCTGCGCCTCGTCGAGGAAGGGCACGTGCGCGGCTGGGATGACCCGCGCATGCCGACGATCGCGGGGCTGCGGCGGCGGGGCATGACGCCGGCGGCGATCCGCGACTTCGCTGACCGCGTCGGCGTGGCCAAGCGCGAGAACATGATCGACGTGGCGCTGCTCGAGCACTGCGTGCGCGACGATCTCAATCGCACCGCGCCGCGCGTGATGGGCGTGCTGCACCCGCTAAGCGTGGTGATCGAGAACTTCGCCGAAGGGGAGACGGAGTGGTTCGACACGCCGAACAATCCCGAGGATGCGTCGATGGGAACGCGGCGCGTGCCGTTCTCGCGCGAGCTCTACATCGAGCGCGACGACTTCATGGAGGAGCCGCCGAAGAAGTTCTTCCGGTTGTCGCCGGGCCGCGAGGTGCGCCTCCGCTCCGCGTACTTCCTGACGTGCACCGGCGTGGTGAAGAACGACGCCGGCGAGGTCGTGGAGCTCCGCGCCACGATCGATCCCGCCACGCGCGGCGGCGATGCGCCCGACGGCCGAAAGCCTAAGGCGACGCTGCACTGGGTGAGCGCGCAGCACGCCATCGACGGCGAGGTGCGCCTCTACGATCGCCTCTTCAAGAGCGAAAACCCCGAGGAGAGCGGCGACTTTTTGGCCGACCTCAATCCCGAGTCGCTCCAGGTCATCCCGCACGCAAAGCTGGAGCCGTCCGTGCGCGGCGCCGCGCCGATGACGAAATATCAGTTCGAGAGATTGGGGTACTTCTGCGTCGATCCGGACTCCGGCAGTGACGCGATGGTGTTCAATCGGACGGTGACGCTGAAGGAGACGAAGAAGGGGTTCTTAGGTTCTTAGTTCTTAGTTGACGTGTCTCAGCACATCGTGCACGGCGGGAAGTATCAGGACATCGTGCACAAATTCAACCGGCAGGAGCGTTTCGGGTGTTGAGGAGACGTTCATGGGTAAGGTTGAGATGGAGCGAGTGCGTGCAGTGGAGCGGTACAGTCGAGGTGAGAGTGCATCTGCGATCAGTGCCTCGATTGGTCGATCGGTGCGATGGGTCTACAAATGGATTGAGCGATCGGCCGAGGGCGGTGAGTGGTGGACCGAGCACTCCCGCAAACCACACCGAACCGGTAACCGGAGCTCGCCAGAGGTCGAGCGACTGATCGTCGAAGCTCGACGTCGACTGGTGAGCGAAGGTGGCTTCGAGGGGGCACAGATGATTGCATGGGAGCTGGAGAATGCGGCCATCGCGGTGCCGTCGATCGCAACGATCAATCGCGTGCTCAAACGACACGGGCTAATCGAGTCAGCGGGACGCCGGCCTGTGAGTAAGGGCAAGAGGTATCCGGCCCCTGAAGCCGTGCATGCCGGCGTTCATCAGAGCGACTTCGTTGGTCCTCGTTTTCTGCGAGGACCGGTACGGTTCTACTCGTTGAACACGGTGGACGTGGCCCCGGCCCGTTGCGCGACCGTTCCGATTCCAAACCGCTCCACCGAGGCGGTGGTACCAGCGCTGTGGGAAACGTGGCTGCGCCTGGGCATTCCACGTATCCAGCAACTCGACAACGAGCTGGTGTTCTTCGGAAGCCGCTTGTATCCACGCGGGTTGAGCCAGGTGCTTCGCCTATGCCTGCTCCACGATGTGGCGCCGCTGTTCATTCCGCCATCTGAGCCGTGGCGCAACGGAGTGATCGAGAAGTTCAACGATCACTGGCAGCAGAAGTTCCTCACTCAACCAATGTCGACGTTGGCAGAAGCGCAAGACCGCTCACGTGCCTTTGACGAGCGGCATAACTCGCGATGGCGGTACCGCAAGATCGGCGGCAAGACGCCGAATGAGGCCCTCCGCGCCGGTCGCATCTCACCGCAGATGCCGCCGCAGATCGCTCCCCCATCCTTGCCGCTGCCACGGCCCAAGCGTGGCCGCTACCACTTCATTCGCTTCATTCGCAGCGATCGTTTGCTCGACCTGTTCGGTGAGAAATTCGCTCTTCCAGCGGAAGCAGCCCACGAGTACGTGCAAGCAACGGTCGATGTCGAGACGCAACGACTCGACATCCGAATCGATCAGCAGTTGATCGAGACCTTCCACTACGCCGCTCCGAAGTAGCCTCCGCTCACGCCGACCGCAAGGCGCCATTCGGCGCCTCCTCCGCTTCGCTCCGGCCCTGCGGGTGCAGTCGGCTCCGCTACGGCTGGTGTGCATCTATCGGACGGAAGCGAGCTTCCGTCCGATGGAATCGAACGAAACTGCTACGATCAAATCCTGCCGTGTGCACGATGTCCTGATACATGCCACCGTGCACGATGTCCTGATACGTGAGACTTAGGTTCTTAGGTTTCTTAAAACCTAACAACTTAAGAACCTAACAACCTAAGAACCTTTTTCGTATGCTATTATCACCCCCAATTAACCATGGCCGTTTGCTGGCGCTGCCCGCTCTGCAACGAAGTGAGCTGCGAGGACGACGCGAGCGCTGCCGGGATGCCGGTGGCGTGCGATCACTGTGAGCGGCCCTTCCCGCCGCAGGAGACCCTCTGCACGGTCTGCGATGCGCCGAATCCGTGGGCCCGGCGGGACACGCTGCACTTCCTCTGCCGCGAGTGCGGCACGACGCAGACGTTCTTCTACAACAGGATCGCAAGCTAAAATCGGCGCATGCCCCCATCCGACTGGTCCCCCGCGCGGCGGGTGGCGTTCCGCTTTGCGGCCGTCTACCTGTTCCTCTATCTTTTCCCCTTCCCGTTCAACGTCGTTCCCGGCGTCGACAAGCTCTTCGCCTGGTGGGACGGGGCGTGGGAGGTGCTCGTCAAGTGGACGGGGTTGCACGTCTTCGGCGTGACCATCACCGTCCTGCCCGCCGGCAGCGGCGACACGACGTTCAACTACGTCCAGCTCTTCTGCGGCGTCGTCATCGCTGCGCTGGCGACGATTGTCTGGACTCTGCTCGACCGCCGCACGCCGGATTACGGTGCGCTGCACCACTGGCTGCGCGTCTACGTCCGCTTCTACCTGGCCACGGCGATGCTCGGCTACGGCGCGGCGAAGGTCATCCAGTCGCAGTTCCCGGCGCCGTCGCTCGAGCGCCTGATTCAGCCCTTCGGCGACGCCTCGCCGATGGGACTCCTCTGGACCTTCATGGGCGCGTCGGCCGCCTACAACGTCTTCACCGGCGCGGGGGAGATGCTGGGCGGCCTTCTCGTGACCACACGGCGCACGACCACCTAGGGGCGCTCGTCATCGTCGCGGTCATGTCGAACGTGACCATGCTGAACTTCGCGTACGACGTCCCGGTGAAGCTGTTCTCCATGCACTTGCTGGCGATGGCGGTCTTCCTCCTGCTGCCCGATCTGCGTCGTCTGGCGAACGTGCTGGTGCTCAACCGTCCGGCCGAAGCGGTGGAGCTGCGGCCGCAGCTCGGCGAGCGGTGGCGGCGGTGGGCCCCGGCGGCGCGCACGCTCTTCGTGCTGGCGCTCATCGCGTTGTCGTTGCAGCAGGCGCGCGAGAACGAGCAGATCTACCAAAAGCGGTCGCCGTTCCGCGGCGTCTGGAACGTCGAGGAATTCGCCCTCGAAGGCGCACCGCGCTGGCGCCGCGTCGTCTTCGACTACCCGCATTCGCTCGGCGTGCAGCTCATGACCGACGCGCGGCAGCGCTTCCGTCTGACGTTGGACGAATCGAAGCGGACCTTGACGCTCCGGCCCATCGAAGAGCCGCTGAAGAACTTCACGATCGGCTACACCGTCGCCGCCGACGTCATGACGCTCGACGGCCAGCTCGACGGCAAGCGGCTGCAGGCGCGCCTGCGTCGGATGCCGATGCCGTCGTTTCGCCTGACGTCGCGCGGCTTCCACTGGATCAACGAGACCCCGTTCAATCGCTGAGGGGTCACTTCTGCGACGCCTGCAAGCTCTGGCTGGCGATGTCGGAGAGCGTCCGCACGTGCGCCGCGATCAGCTCCTGCACCTTCATCCACGCCACCGTCTCCTCCTGCAGGCGTTGGGCGTTGCGGATGACGGCGCGGGTGGCCGGTCCCAAGGCCTCGTTGCGCACGACGGTGCGGAGGTGGCCGAAGTCGGCGCCGATCGGGCTGCGCCGCGCGCCTTCGAGCTCGCGCTCCGCCGCGATCACGCCCTGCATCACGGTGAAGTCGGGATTGAGGCGCTTTGCCTCGATCACTTCTTCGTACGCCTTCTGGATCGCGTTCGACGGCTGCATGTTGTCGACGAGCGCGTCGTCCGCGGCGCGCAGATGGCCGAGCACGGCCGCGTCGCGCTCGTACAACTTCCGCTCGTTGGCCAACCGCTCCATCGACTGCTTCACCATGCTCTCCGCGCTCTCGGCGCCGGGGAAATACGGCCGCGGTCCCGGCGGGCGCCTTCCTGGCGGTGTTTGTGAAAACGCTGCAACACTGACGAGGGCCAAGACGACCAAAAGTCTTCGCATGTAGACTACGACGCGTGAAAAAAGCGCTGGTTGCATCACTCTTGCTCGCTCTCCCGATGTTGGCTGCCGACGCTCCTCAACCGCCGATGGCAAAAAAGGTACCGAAGTCGTCCACGATCCACGGCGACACGCGCGTCGACGACTACGCGTGGATCCGCGACAAGAGCAACCCCGAGGTCATCGCGCACCTGCAGGCGGAGAACGCGTACGCCGACGCCTTCATGGCCTCCACCGCATCGCTGCAGAAGTCGCTCTACGACGAGATGCTCTCGCACATCAAGCAGACCGACGTGCAGGTGCCGTATCGCGAGCACGGCTGGTACTACTACTCGCGCACGGAGCAGGGGAAGCAGTATCCGATCCTGGCGCGAAAGAAAGCGCTCGACGGAGCGGAAGAGATCACGCTCGACGTGAACAAGCTCGCCGAGGGGGAGAAGTTCATGTCCCTCGGTGCGTATGTTCCGAGCGACGACGGCAATCTTCTCGCGTACTCCACGGACAACAACGGCTACCGCCAATACACGCTGAAAGTGCGCGACCTCCGCACCGGAGCGGACCTCGAGACGATCGCGCAGAAAGTCGGCTCCGTGCTGTGGGCCGCCGACAACAAGACCATTTTTTACACCGTCGAGAACCCGGCCAAGCGGCAGTGGCGTCTCTATCGCCACACGCTCGGCGGCAAGGACGACGCCCTCGTCTACGAAGAAGCGGACGAGCTGTTCGACCTCGACGCCGAGCGCACGCGCAGCGGCGACTGGATCTGGATCCACTCCGACAGCAAGACCACGACCGAGGAGCGCGTCATCCCGGCCAACGATCCGACGGCCGCGCCGCGCCTCCTCATCGCCCGCAAGGAAGGGCACAAGTACTACGGCGACCATCGCGGCGACCGCTTCTACTTCCTGACCAACGACGCCGGGATCAACTACCGCGTCGTCAGCGCGCCGATCGCCGATCCGCAGCAGAAGAACTGGGTCGAGGTCGTTGCCTACCGCAAGCCGGTGCGCATCGAGTCGATCGACCTCTTCGCCAACCACCTCGTGGCCCGCGAGCGCGAAGGCGGATTGGGACAGCTCGAGATCGTCGACCTCCGCACCGGCAAGTCGCACCGCGTCAGCTTCCCCGAGCCGACGTACGCGATCTTCGGGTCGCAGAATCGCGAGTTCGACACGAACGTCTACCGCTACGCCTACAACTCCTTCGTCACCCCGCAGTCGACGTACGACTACGACATGGACGCGCGCACGTCGACGCTCCTCAAGCAGACCGAGGTGCCGGGCTTCGACAAGTCGCAGTACGTGTCGGAGCGGATCTGGGCGACGGCCGGCGACGGCGTGAAGGTGCCGATCTCCATCGTCTACAAGAAGAGCGTCGACCCGCACAGCGGCAAGAACCCGCTCTGGCTGACGGCGTACGGCTCGTACGGCTCATCGTCGAATGCGACGTTCTCCGCGGCGCGCCTGGCGCTCCTCGACCGCGGCGTCGTCTACGCGCTCGCGCACATCCGCGGCGGCGGGGAGATGGGGAAGGAGTGGCACGAGGCGGGGCGGATGATGACGAAGAAGAACACCTTCACCGACTTCATCGTCGCCGCCGAGCACCTGGTGAAGGAGAAGTACACGACGCCCGCGAAGCTCGTGATCAGCGGCGGCAGCGCCGGCGGTCTGCTCATGGGCGCGGTCACGAACATGCGGCCCGACCTTTTCCATGCCGTGGTCGCCTACGTGCCGTTCGTCGACGTGATCAACACCATGCTCGACCCGACCTTGCCGCTCACGACGCAGGAGTACATCGAGTGGGGCAATCCGAACGACAAGGCCGCGTACGCCTACATGAAGAGCTACGACCCGTACTCGAACGTGACGAAGAAGGCCTATCCAAACATGCTGGTGCGGACGTCGCTCAACGACTCGCAGGTCGGCTACTGGGAAGGGGTGAAGTGGGTGGCCAAGCTGCGCGCGCACACGATGTCGTCGAAGCCGATCCTTCTGAAGGTGAACATGGGGGCGGGGCACGGCGGCGCGTCGGGGCGTTACGACGCGCTGAAGGACACGGCCTTCGACTACGCGTACATGCTCACGCAGTGGGGGCTAGCGACCACGAACGGCCGGACTTCCGCAGCAGCCAGCGCCCCTGCATCGCCGCGCCGCTGAACCAGAGGTCGTAGCCGGAGTCGTCGTACGCGATGATCTCGTAGGTGCCGCGGTCTTCGAGCTTGTCGCGGATCGGGAAGATGCCGCCGGCTTCGAGGCGCAGCTCGGTCTTCGTTTTGACGAAGCGGTGGCGGCCGGATTGGCTGCGTTCTGGAGTGCGGCGGCCATGCCGCCGCTGTGAGAGCGCCGGCATGGCCGGCGCACTCCACATGAGCTGCTGCTTCAGCGTCAACACCGGCTCGAACAAATCCCCGAGCTTCCGCACCCGCGCCAAGGCCTCGCTCGTTGTAAAGTCGAGCCTCTCGCGAAGCTCCACTTCCTCCCACGTCACCGGCATCGACACCCTTCCGGTCGCACGCAGCGAGTACACCGCCACCGTCGTCTTGTAGTCGGCGTTCTGGCTCCAGTCGATGAACACCTTTTTCTTGCGCAGCGCCTTGGCCATCTCCGCCACGATGAGCGACGGATGCGCGCGCGCCAGCTCCTCGGCTACGATGCGCGCGAACGCCTCCGTCGTCGCGTGCGTCGCGCCGCTGTTGAGCGGCACGTAGACCTGCAAGCCTTTCGAGCCTGACACTTTCGCGAATGCCTTCAGCTTCAGCGACGAGAGCGCGTGCCGGAGGATCAAGGCGACGTCGCAGCACTGCGCGAACGTCGCCCCTTCTCCGGGGTCGAGATCGAACACGACCGCCGTCGCCTCGCCGAGCCGCGGCGCGCGGTGGAGAAACGGATGGATCTCGATCCCGCCGACGGAGGCGATCCACGTCAGCGTCTTCACGTCGTCGACGACGATGTAGTGGATGGTCGTGCCGTCGCTGCGCCGCGGCACGTCGACGGTGCGCACCCATTTCGGCGTGAACGCCGGGGCGTCTTTCTCCCAAAAGGCGAGGCCGCCGACCGGTCCGGGGAAGCGCTTGATCGAGACGGGACGGTCCTTCAGGTGGGGCAGGATCCAGCGCGCGACCTTGCGGTAATAGTCGACGGCCGCCCGCTTCATGCAATAATCATCACACTGCACAAGAACCGCTGCGGGAGGGTGTGATGGGTGAGATCAGGCTCTTTCAGATTTGCTACGAAGGCGACCTGACGGTCGGAGTCTCGCACGCGATGCGGCGCCTCGGCGCCGAGCCGAATTTCGATCAGAGCTGGCAGGTGTGGCTGCCCGAGGGGCGGCACGCGGCGCCGTTGGTGCGCTGGCTGCGGACGCAGCTCGGCGGCGAAGCGCGGATGCTCGTCGGAGCGATGCAGTTCACCACTGCGCGCGACTTCCTGCTGGTGCGGCACAGCCTCACATCGGGCGCCGACTACGGCGAGCTCCACGACGCCATTCAACGCCTCGGCGTCGTGGTCGAGCTGCCGTTCGAGTCGACGTTCGTCGTGCAGTCCGACGACCGCACCGACGTGCAGACCCTCGGCCGCGCCTTGGGCGAGCTCTGTCCCGACGACTCCCTCATGGTCACCGGCATCAGCCACGACTGGGCGTACTGCGACGGCAACGTGAGCCGCATGCACGTCGCCGCCGCGGAAGATGCGGTGGGGATGTTTCGCGAGTTCTAGCCGAGTGGCGCCCCTCACCCGCTCTTCGCTTCGCTCAGAGCACCCTCTCCCCGCTGGCGGGGAGAGGGACAGGCGCGCAGCGCCAGGGTGAGGGGCGCAAGCTTCACATCTCAGCGTTCTTCGCCAGCGCCGGCTGCAACAACAACAACTGCGCGATCCGCCGCACGGTCGTCGAGAACTGCGTGACCTCGTCGCGCAGCAGGCCGCGGCCGAGCGTCTCGGCGCGCCGGTCGCTGAGCCAGGCGCGCAGCAGCGGCACGCCGCGGTGCGTGAAGTTCCAGACCTCGGACGGCACGTTTCGCCAGAGCGCCTTCTCATTCAAGTAAACGTCGCAGGTGCGGTCGCCGAGGAGCGCGAGCGCTTCGTCGCCGCCAAGGTCGGCGAAGGCGACGATCTCGTCTCCGCGATACACGCGCGTGACCGCGTGCTCGCGGTCGTCGACGCGCAGCACCGCGCCGCGCAGCATCCGCGCTTCCTTCCCGATCCGCGACGGTACGCCGAACACGCGCAGCGCCTGCTCCATCGGCGAGATGGCCACGAGCGGATCGTGATCGGTAAAGAGCGACGCTAAGCGGTACCCGAGCAGCGCCGAGTCCTGAATCGCCTTCTTCTCCTCGGGCAGCGGAATGCGCCCGTCGCGCCGCGCGGCGAGAACGGCGATGGCATGGTGGAACAGCTCCGACTCGGCGATGCCGCGGCCGCGGACGAAATCCATCGCCTCGTCCGAGAGATTCGTGCGCGTCAGCGGAAAGAGCTCGACCGGCCCGTCGAGGGCGGCGACCGCGTGCCGCGCCACCAGCGGCGCTTCGCCGCTCGGGCAGACGGCCAGGCATTCGCGCGCGTCGTCGTCGCGCTCGCCGTACGTCCACCTCGTGTCGAACATCCGATGCACGTACTGCACGATTCTCGACTCGCGGTAGCCGTCGCTGCCGCGCATCGCCCGCATGAGCCGCGGGCGGTCGATGTCGGAGACCTCCGGCGACAGCGCGGCAACTGACCCTCGAAACAAATCGTGAATCGCGGGCGCGTAAATGGTGCTCATTGATCCCTCCGGAACGTCGTGCGTGATCGCGAGCGGGCGATCAGGCGAGACGCGGAGGGTGATCGGCGGCGTCGGCGACGCGGAGCGGGACCGGCGCGGGGACGTGCTCGGCGACGGCGGCGCGCGGCTCGAGGTGCGGCAGGACGATGGCGCGGGTCATCACCACCGGATCGCCGGCGAAGACGAGGTCGAGCGCGTCCTCATCGCCGGCCGCGACGATGGCCGCGCAGACGAAGAGCGGCTGCAGCAACATCGCCAGCACGACGATTCCGAGCACGGCCTTTCGACTCACGGGGCCATAGTTTACCGCTATCATTCCAGCGTCAGCCGGTCCCTTCCATGACCACGCGTCCCGACCTCTCCGCGCTGCGCATCTCTCGCGACGACGAAGACGAATCGCGCTTCCCCCTTGTCAGGATTGCCGGATGGGCTCTTGCGCTCGCAATCCTGGGGGCGATCGGCTGGGCGGTTTATACGCGCGTGGTCGTGCCGCGGCGCGCGCCGGCGGTCGAATCGGCCGTGGTCAAGCCGTCGATCAACGTCGCCAACCCGGCGCTTCTCAGCGCGACCGGGTACCTCGTCGCGAACAAGCAGTCGAAGATCACGCCGAAGATCTCCGGCAAAGTGGTGAAGCTGAACTTCGACGTCGGCGACAAAGTGCGCGCCGGCGACGTGCTGGCGGTGCTCGAGAGCACGAACCTCAGGGCGATGCGCGACGAGGCCCAGGCGTCGCTCAACGAAGCGGAGCGCGAGTACGCGCGGCAGTCGACCCTGTGGAAGCAGGGCGTGGCAAGCCGCGCCGGCTACGACGCTGCAGAGGCGCAGGTGAAGGCGGCGCGGGCGCGCGTCGACCAGATCGACATCAACATGCGCGACATGGTCGTGCGCGCGCCGTTCGACGGCACGATCGCCACGAAGTCGACCGAAGTCGGCGAGGTCATCTCCTCGGTGATGATGGGCCAGGTCGCCGGGACGCTGCCGGCCGGCGCGATCTGCACGATCGTCGATCTCAACACGCTCGAGGTCGAGGCCGACGTGAACGAGGGGAGCATCGGCCAACTGCACGAAGGACAGCCGGCCGAGGTGACGGTCGACGCCTTTCCGGGAAAGAAGTGGCGCGGCGTGCTGCGGCAGATCATCCCGACCGCGGACCGCGCCAAGGCCACGGTGAAGGTCAAGGTCAAGATTCTCGACCCCGGCGAGCGGTTGTTGCCGGAGATGAGCGCGACGGCGAACTTCCTCAACACCGAGCGCACGGACGCCGAGCTGCACGAGCCGGCGAAGCTATGGGTGCCGAAGCGGGCGATCGCGGAGGGGAAGGTGGCGGTGATCGGCGCGGACAACCGCGTGCGGCTGCGCGCGGTGCAGATGGGGGACACGCGCGAATCGCTGATCGAAGTCCGCAGCGGATTGCGCGAAGGGGAGCGGATCGTCACCGATGGGGTCGAGCAGTTGAAGGATGGGGAACTGGTACGGACAGGAGAATGATGTGGAGTGCGCCGGCCATGCCGGCGCTCTGACAGCGGCGGCATGGCCGCCGCACTCCACAGGAGGCCGCATGGAAGCACTCGTACAAATCAGCAACGTTCGCAAGGTGTATCGGAGAGACGCCTTCGAAGTTCCCGTGCTGAACGGCATTACGTTGGACGTTCCGCGCGGAGATTTCCTCGCGCTCATGGGGCCGTCGGGCTCGGGGAAGACCACGCTCCTCAATCTCATCGCCGGCATCGACCGGCCGACCGGGGGAAGCATCACCGTCGACGGCCGGGAGGTCTCGCGCTTCAACGAGTCGGCGCTGGCGAGCTGGCGCGCGCGCCACGTCGGCTTCATCTTTCAGCTCTACAACCTCATCCCCGTGTTGAATGCCTTCGAGAATGTCGAGCTGCCGCTGCTGCTGACCAAACTCTCCAAGAAGCAGCGCCGCCAGCACGTCGAGGCCGCGCTCGAGATCGTCGGCCTCGGCGACCGGATGTTCCATTACCCGCGGCAGCTCTCCGGCGGTCAGGAACAGCGCGTGGCCATCGCCCGCGCCGTCGTCACCGATCCGACCATCATCGTTGCCGACGAGCCGACCGGAGACCTCGACGCCAAGAACGCTCAGGAGACGCTCGACCTCCTCCGGCAGCTCAACGCGGAATTCGAGAAGACCATCGTCATGGTCACGCACGATCCGAAGGCCGCGCAGCACGCCAAGCGCACGCTGCACCTCGAGAAGGGGCTGCTCGTGGAGAGCGTCGAGGAGCAGACGGCCGAGGCATGAAGTACGCGAAGCTGATCCGCCGGAACCTCTTTCGGAACAAGCTCCGCTCGTTCCTGATGATCGTGCTGATGGGCGCGATCTTCTTCCTCATCGCCGCGCTCATCCAGATCCTCGACGCCTTCGACAACTTCGACACCGGCGGCGCCGGAGACCGCCTGGTCGTGCAGTCGGCGTTCTCGCTCGCCCAGATGCTGCCGTACGCGCACGAGCAGAAGCTGCAGCAGATCCCAGGCGTCGTCGGCGTAGCCAAGAGCCAGTGGCTGGGCGGCTACTACAAAGAACGGCGCAACACCTTCGCCATCCTCACCCTCGACGCCGACAAAGTGAGCGCGCTCTTCCCGGAGATGAACGTCAACCCGGACGAGATGACCGAATTCGTCCGCGACCGCCGGGGCGCGCTCGTCGGCCAGGACCTCATGGAGCGCTTCCACTGGAAGCTCGGCGAGCGCATCACCCTGCATCGCGAGATCTTCCCGTTCGATCCCGAGCTGACCGTCCGCGGCGTCGTCCACAACAACGTCCTGGCCAGCGTGCTCTACCTGCATCAGGACTACTTCAACGAGGCGCTGAAGTGGAACCGCGTCGGCACGTTCTGGCTGAAAGTGCGCGACCGCAACGAGATGCCGGCCATCAGCCAGCAGGTCGATGCCATGTTCAAGAACAGCGAAGACCCGACTGAAACGTTCACCGAGAAAGAGTTCAACCGGCAGTTCGTGAACATGATGGGGAACGTCAAGGTGCTCTTCGGCACGATCTCGCTCTGCTCGATCTTCATGACCGTGCTGCTGGCGGCGATCACGATGAGCATGGCCGCGCGCGAGCGCGTGACCGAGGTGGCGGTGCTGAAGGCAATCGGGTTCGGGAGGCGGTTGATCCTGGGATTGATGCTCACGGAGTTCGTGATTACGACGCTCGTCGGCTGGGCGGCCGGCGTCGGCTTCGCCGCGCTCATCTTCGGCTCCGTCGACATGGCCAAGGTCACGATGGGCTTCCTGCCGCGGCTGCATGTCGCCGGCTCGACCGCGGCGATCTGCGGCGCCGCCGCCATCGTCGTCGGCCTCGTCGCGGGCGGCCTGCCGTCGATGAAGTCGGCCAACCTCCGCGTCGTCGACGGCCTGCGGAAGGTGGTGTGACGATGGCCATTCCGCTCAAGTACAACACCGGAAATCTCGGCGCGCGGCGCGTTTCGATGCTGCTGACGATCCTCGGCATCGGCGTGATCAACGCGGTCATGCTCTCGATGCTGGCGCTGTGGCACGGCGTGAAGACGACGACCGTGGCCAGCGGCTCGCCGACGGACCTGATTGTCCTGCGCGAGAGCGCCGAGACGGAGCTCTCCAGCTGGGTCACGCGCGAGGCTTCGGAGATCATGCGCACGATTCCGGGCATCGCCAGGGACGCGACGGAGCGCCCCCTGGTCTCGCCGGAGCTCGTGATCCTCTTCAAGCTCCCGCGGCGCGACAGCGGCAAAGGCTCGAATGTGACGGTGCGCGGCCTCACGCCGGTCGGCGTGGAGATGCGCGCGGTGAAGCTCGTCGAGGGGCGGATGTTCAACCCCGGCACGAGCGAGGTCGTCGTGGCGAAGCGCATCCGCGACCGCTTCGCAAACACGAGCGTCGGCGACACGTTCCGCTTCGGCGCCACCGACTACCGCGTCGTCGGCGTCTTCGACGCCGGCGGCACGGCCTTCGACTCGGAGATCTGGGCCGACGAGAGCTTCCTCGGCCAGTCGCGCAAGCGTACCGCGTACTCGTCGGTGCTGGTGCGGCCGGTCGACGCGGCCGCGTCGAAGGCCGTCATCGACACCATCCGCAACGACAATCGCCTGAAATTGCTGGTGAAGACGGAGCGGAAGTACTACGAAGAGCAGACCACGGGTCTCTTCGGCATCATCATCCTGGTCGGCCTGGTGACGGTCTTCATGGTCATCGCCGCGGTCCTCGGCACGATGAACACGATGTTCTCGGCCATCGCCGGCCGCACGCGCGAGCTCGGCACGATGCGCGCGCTCGGCTTCAAGCGCCGCGCGATTCTGCTGTCGGTGGTGATCGAGAGCGCTCTCGTCTCGCTCCTCGGCGGTCTGGCCGGCGTCCTTCTGGCGCTCCCGGTCAATGCCATCTCCACCGGCACGACGAACTTCCGCACGTTCTCGGAGATCGCCTTCAATTTCCGGGTCGATGGGGCGGTGGCGCTGACCGGAATCGTCATCGCCGTGGTGGCGGGCGTGGCCGGAGGACTGCTGCCGGCGATCTCGGCGGCGAGGATGCCGATCACGAAAGCGCTGCGCGAGGTCTGAACTCCGCCCCTCAAATCGCGTATAACTCCCGTCGTGCCACTGACGCGCCCACGCCTCGCGATCGAACAAGCCCCCGAGCCGCCGCCCAAACGCGGCCACGCCGGGCTGCTCTGGCTGATCTGGCTTGGCGCGCTGATCGTCCTCGCGCTGGCCAACGAGTTCGCCGAACCGCTCCGCCACGCCGGCGTTCCGTCGCTCCTCCTCGTCCTCGTCACCTTCTTCTCCGCGCTCGTCTTTGCCGGCCTCTGCATGTACGGCTTCGCCGTGACGGTGCGCTGGATGCTGCGGAAGCTCTTCTGGCGCGTGGGGCGCCGGCTTTTCCTGAGCTACGTGATGCTCGGCGTCTTCCCGTTCTTTCTCTTCGCCATCCTCCTCCTGACGATCGCCTACATGATCGGCGGGGTGATGACGCACGCGGCGTTGCGCAGCGAGCGCCAGGCCTTCCTCGGCCAGTTGGAAGCGGCATCGCGCGAGTACGGCATGACCGGCCGCCGCCCGGCCGGCTCGCTGAAGTCGCTGGAGATCTACGACACCGCGGTCGAGAGCGGCGACACGCTGCCGGCCTGGCTGAAGTCGACGACGTTCAGCGGCATGGCCTGGCGCGAGGACGTGCCGCTGCTCATCGCCTCGCGGCAGGTCACGCGCCCGGGCAACACGGCGCGCACCGTGGCCTTCGTCCAGCCGATGGACGACGAGTGGATCGCCCAGCTCGAAGACCACAGCGGCATGAGCGTGCGCGTCGGCAAGAGCGTGAAGCATCGGCGGACGAGGTCCGGCGGCGCGAGCGTCAGCATCGACGTCGACAACGAGAAGGACACCGACGATCTGCTTTTCCAGTCGATCGGCCGGAAGATCGTCTGGTTCGACACGACCACGATCCCGCGCTGGGAGAGCGGCGTCGAGGATTCGTCGCACGAGCTCGTGACTGTGATCGTCAATCCGCCCCAGAACCTCTTCCACTACTACTTCGGCGCCTCGGCCGACCGCTACGTCGGCTATCTCGTCCGCTTCATCATGGGCGTGACCGTGGCCCTGCTGCTGCTGTACATGGTGGCGGCACTCTTTGCGGCGGCGCTGATCTTCTCCATCACGCGCGCCGTCAACCGCATCGAGAAGGGGACGAAGGCGGTGGAGCGCGGCGACTTCAGCTACCGCATCGGCATGAAGCCGCGCAATCAGCTCGGCGAGATGGCGCGCTCGTTCGACCGGATGACGGAGTCGATCGGCACTCTGCTCACCAACGTCGCCGAGAAAGAGCGCCTGCAGAGCGAGATCGAGATCGCGGCGTCGATCCAGCGCAATCTCCTGCCGAAGGAGGGGCCGCACTTCCGCGGCGTCTCGTTCTCCGCGCACTTCGAGCCGACGGCGTCGATCGGCGGCGACTACTACGACGTCTTCAACCTCGACAAGAGCCACCTCGCGGTGGCCATCGGCGACGTCTCCGGCCATGGACTCTCCACGGGCCTGGTGATGGCGATGGTGAAGGCGGCGATCACGACGCTGGTCGAGGAGGGCGCCGACGAGACGTCGCTCTTCCATCGCTTGAACGACCTCGTCTACCGCTCGACGGAGCGGCGCGCCTTCATGACGCTGGCCTTCACGATCTTCGACCTCGAGCACGGCCGCATCCGCCATACGAATGCCGGCCATCTCTATCCGTACCTGCTCCGCGGCGACGGCGGCGCCGCGCCGATCGCCATCGAAGTTCCCTCGCTTCCCTTGGGCGTCCGCAGCGACATCCGCACGCACACCGAAGAGGTGGACCTGCAGGAAGGCGACGCCGTGGTCTACCTTTCCGACGGCATCGTCGAAGCGCAGGATGAAGACGGCGAGCCCTTCGGCTTCGACAAGCTCGAGGCGCTGCTCGGCGCGGCCACGGACCGCTCGCCGAGCGCGATCCGCGACACGATCCTGGCGGCGGTGGCGCGGCACTCGGGGAGCCGGCCGGCGGACGACGATCGGACGGTGATGGTGTTGCGCTTCGAGAATTTGCGCAGCAGCGTGGCGCCGGCGCCCGACGAAGCGCTAGCGGTCGCTTGAGACCGCGGCGGCAACCGCTGCCGCCTGGTTGCCGCCAGCGGCTCGCTGGCGAATGTGCCGCGCGATCTTGTTCACGTAGTTGATCGTCTCGCGGAACGGCGGCACGCCGTTGTACTTCCAGACGTTCCCTTCGCCGGCGTTGTACGCGGCCACGGCAAGGTCGGCGTTGCCGTCGAACGTCTGCAGGAGCCAGCGGAGGTAGCGGACGCCGCCGTAGACGTTCGCAGCCGGGTCCCACGCATTTGTCACGCCGAAGCGGACGGCGGTGCCGGGCATGAGCTGCATGAGCCCCTGCGCGCCTTTGTTCGAGTACTCGCGCGGATTGAAATCGGACTCGGCCTTGATGACGGCCGAGACGAGCGCGGCGTCGACGTCGAACTTCTTCGCCGCCTCGACGATGAGCTTGTCGTACTTCGAACGGAAGATGGGTCCGCGCTTCTCGTCGTAGCGCCAGGAGCGCTTGGGGAAGATGCCCCCTTCCTCCTCGACGATCTTCTTCACCTCGGCGATGACCGCGGGCGGCGCGACCTCGTCGTCGACGATGCGGTCGATGCGCACGAGCGGGATCGTCATCGCCCCCCCGCTCTTGAGCTTCAGCTCGATGTCGTTCTCGCTCAACACCTTGTACGAGTCGATCTTCATCGTCCGGCCGTCGCTGAAGAGCGCAATGCTCGCGCTCGCCGGCAGGGCGGCGAACAGAAGCATGAGCGGGAGGAGTTTTTTCACGTGTCCGACCTAACTCTGCTGGGACGAATCTTATGCCCGTCCGGTTCTGGAGTGCGGCGACCATGCCGCCGCTGTTAGAGCGCCGGCATGGCCGGCGCACTCCACATCACGCCCTCGGATGAAACTGCTCGTAAATCCGCTGCAGCCGCGCCCGCGTGACGTGCGTGTAGATCTGCGTCGTGGAGATGTCGGAATGGCCGAGCATGAGCTGCACGCTGCGCAGGTCGGCGCCGTTCTCGAGCAGGTGCGTGGCGAACGAATGCCGCAGCACGTGCGGCGAGATGTGCGCCTTGATGTCCGCCACGCGCGCGTAGCGGACGATCTTCATCCAGAACGCTTGGCGCGACATCGGGCGGCCGCGATTCGACAGGAACAGATGCGGGTCGGGACGCTTCACGAAGTGCGGCCGCCCGCGCTCGACGTAGGTCACGACCGCGTCGCGCGCGGCGTCGCCGAACGGCACGATCCGCTCTTTCGAGCCCTTCCCGATCGTGCGCAGGAACCCCGCGTCCATCACCATGTCCTCGAGCTTCACGCGAATCAGCTCGCTGACGCGTAAGCCCGTGGCGTAGAGCAGCTCCAGCATGGCCGCGTCGCGCAGGCCGTCGGGCGTCGAGCGGTCGGGCGCGCCCAGCAGCGCCTCGACCTCGGACGGCTGCAGCGACTTTGGCAGCGTCGTCCAGAGCTTCGGGTTCTCGATGTTCTCCGTCGGGTCGTGCTTCAGATGTTTTTCGCCGACCAGAAAGCGGAACATCCCGCGCAGCGCCGCCAGGGCGCGGGCCACGGAGCGCGCCGAGATCCCCGCCGTGCGCAGGGCCTGGAAGTAGCGGACGATGTGGAGCCGCTCCACCTTTTCCAGATCGATCGACTGCTCGTCCAGCCAGTGCCCGAAGTGGCGGAGGTCGGTGCGGTACGCAGCGAGAGAGTTGCGGGCCAGCCCTTTCTCGACGCTGAGGTAATCGAGAAAGATCGGCAGCCAGGTGAGAAAGTACGCGCCGCTCTCGCGCGCCTCAGGATCGATCGCTCGCGGCTTTCGCTTCATGGGCCACCAGGTCCGCCATGTACGAGCTTCGCACGAACGGGCCGGAGAAGACAGCCTTGAATCCGAGCTCCTCGCCGGCCTCGCGGTAGTCGTCGAACACCGCCGGGTGGATGTATTCGACCACGTCGAGCTTCTCGCGCTTCGGTTGGAGGTACTGGCCGATCGTCACGATCTCCACTCCGGCCGCGCGCAATTGCGAAAGCACGTCGAGCACTTCCTCGCGGCGCTCGCCGAGGCCGAGCATCAGGCCGGATTTTGTCGTGATCGAGGGGTCGACCCGCTTCGCCTCGGCCAGCACAGCGATGGACCGAGTGAAGCGCGAGCCGGGGCGGACGTAGTCGTAGAGCCGCGGCACGGTCTCGACGTTGTGGTTGAAGTAGTCGGGCTTCGCTTCGACCACAGTGCGCACCGCGTCGAAGTTGCCGTGGAAGTCGGACGTCAGCACCTCCACGATGACGTTCGGAATGGCCGCGCGCAGCTCGCCGATCGTCTTGGCGAACTGTTGCGCGCCGCCGTCGTGCAGATCGTCGCGGGTCACGCACGTGACGACCACGTGCCGCAGGCCCATCTGCCGCGCCGTCTCCGCCACCGCGCGCGGCTCCTCAGGCGACGGCGCGTACGGACGCCCGGTCGTCACGTTGCAGAAGCCGCACGAGCGCGTGCAGACGTCGCCCAGGATCATGAACGTGGCCGTGCCGCGGGAGAAGCACTCCGTGCGGTTCGGACACGCCAGCGACTCGCACACCGAGTGCAGCGAGCGAGCGCGCAGCAGCGACTTCACCTCGTGCAGGGAGCGGAGGTTGAGCTTCTTCTCGCGGATCCAGGGTGGGAGGTGTTGCATGGCGGTGCGGCGGCCGGAGCCGCCGCACGCAAGGGTAGCATCAGTGCCCGGGCGCGAGGCTCTTATCCAGCGACTTCTGGATGAGCTTCTCCGCTTCGATCTCCGGGATGCCCTTGACGATGGCGACTTCGGAGACGAGCAGGTACTTGGCCCGGTCGTACATCTTCTTCTCGCGGAACGAGAGGCTCTTCCGCTTCTGCACTTCGTTGAGGTTCTTCAGAACCTCGGCGACGTCCTCGAGACGGCCGGTTTTCATCTTCTCGAGGTTCTCGCGGTAACGGCCCTTCCAGTCGGTGTGGCTCTTCGGGCCTTTCTGTTCCAGCAGGCTGATGAGGCCTTTGATCTCTTTCGGCTGGTAGAGCCGGCGGAGACCGACGCGGTCTGTGTTCCGGATCGGCACCATCAGCCGCGAGTTGTTCGCCAGCAGCCGAAGGTGATAGTAGGACTCGCCCGCGTCCATGATCGGCGACTCGCCGATCTGCTCGACAACGGTTACACCGTGGTTCGGATAAACGAGTTTTTCCCCGACCTTGAACCCTAGTTTCATTGACGACAAGTGAGGCTCCTTTCGGAAACGTAGGCAACTGCCAAGAGGGAGCGGCATTCTAACCGAGCGACCCGGAACCGTCAAACCTGAGCGCGACGGACTCAGCGCCGCAGCCGGCGCAGAAGCTGGTGGAGTTTGTCAAGTCCTTGGCGCCGCTCCGCTTCCGTCCCGGTGAGGAGATCTTCGATCGACTGCAGCTCCGCGGCGATCTCGGGCGCCGGAGCAGCCGCCGCGGGCTCCGGGCGCGGCGCAATGACATCGACCGCGGCCACCGCGGGTGCGCTCGGCTGCAGCCCATTGGCCATCCGCTGCGCCATCGCCCGGATCGACGGAATGTCGTTGTTGTCGATGCCGCGCAGAATCGCCTTCGCGCTCGAAACGGCGTCGGCGTACGGACTGTCCGTGTTGTCGAAGATCTTCGCCTCGAGCAGCGCGAGGTCAATGTTGCCGTAGCCCTCGGGGTCCGCGTGCACGTAGACGCGTGCCGTGGCCTGGCGCGCGACCTCGTCGAGATCGACGTTGCGCGACGTCCCCGGCTCGATCCAGCCGTTGACGTCGAGCGTCTTCACTTTGCTCGACGTGCTTCCCGCCGGGAGGTACTCGATCTCGACCCGTTCGATGAAGACGTGCCGGTTGTGCGAGAGCAGCAGCTTGCGCGCCGGAGAGCTGATGATGAGCCGGTAGATCCACGCGCCGCGCAGCTCCAGGCGCGACGACTTCTTCGCGTCTTCGATCGAGTACGACTCTTCCTTGCGCGACGCCTCCATGCGGTCGTACATGGCGTAGGCATACGTGCCGTCGGGGCGCTTGCCGCGCAGGAGCTCGATGTCGTCCGTGATCATCCGCCGCAGCAGGTCGCGCGGCAGATCGCGCTTGCTGACCTCGGCCACGCGGTCGACGACGCGCGCGTCGAGCGCGATCTGTGCGGCCGGCACATCCGTCGTTGCCGCGGCGGCGGCGAAGAGCAGCGCCGCGATCATGAGCGCAGCTCCGGCAGAGCGCTCGTTCCCGGTCCGCGCAGCGGCAGCCCGAGGTAGTCGGCGATCGTCGCGCCGAGGTCGGCGAACGTATCGCGCGTGCCTAGGGGATGGCGCGTGATGCTCGGCCCGGCGACGAGGAACGGCACGTACTCGCGCGTGTGGTCGGTGGAGACGTCGCACGGGTCGCAGCCGTGATCGGCGGTGATGAAGAGGAGGTCGTCGCTCTCGAGCTGACGCAGGAGCTCGTCGAGCTCCGCATCGAACGTCACCAGCGCCTTCGCGTAGCCGGCGGCGTCATTGCGGTGGCCGTACTTCGAATCGAAGTCGACGAGGTTGGTGAAGATCATCGACGCGTCGGATTCGCGCACGAGATCGATCGTCTTGCGCATGCCGTCGGAGTTCGACTCGGTGCGGATCTCCTGGTCGATGCCGACGCGGTCGAAGATGTCGGCGATCTTGCCGAGGCCGATGACGCGCTTGCCGGCGTTGTGGGCGCGCTCGACGACGGTCTCGCCGGTCGGTTTGACCGAGAAGTCCTTGCGGTTCGCGGTGCGCTTGAACTGTCCCTTGCCCGGCCCGACGAACGGCCGGGCGATGATGCGCCCGACGTTGTGCTCGCCGCGCATCAGCTCGCGCGCGATCTCGCAGATACGCCACAGCTCCGGCGGCGGGATGACGTCCTCGTGCGCCGCAACCTGAAAGACGGAGTCGGCCGAGGTGTAGACGATCGGGAAGCCGGTGCGTAGATGCTCTTCGCCGAGCTCGTCGAGGATGACGGTGCCGGAGGCGGGCTTGTTGCCCAGGGTTTTGCGGCCGATGCGGCGCTCGTACTCGCCGATGACCTCGGGCGGAAAGCCGTTCGGATAGGTGCGGAAGGGATCGGCGACGACGAGGCCCATCATCTCCCAATGCCCGGTGATCGTGTCCTTGCCGTTGCTGATCTCGCGCATGCGGCCGTAGGCCGACGCCGGCGCGTCACTCGAGGCCGGCTGCGGCAGCGTGTGCAGCAGGCCAAGGCGCGTCAGGGTCGGCAGAATGGGATGGTGCGCCTCCAGGATGTGGCCGAGGGTGTTGGAGCCCTCGTCGCCGAAGTCGGCCGCGTCGGGGAGCTCACCGACGCCGAGGGAGTCGCAGACGATGACGATGGCGCGCTTCATGGCGCCATTCTATGTGGAGTGCGGCGGCCATGCCGCCGCTGTCGTCACTGTTCTTCGAAATCGACGACCGTGTTCGCGTCCAGCTTCACCCGCATCTTCTTCGCCGGCGGCAGCGCCGATTGGAAGATGACCATGATCACCGAGCCGGAGGTGCGGTTGTCGCACGCCACCGGCATCGGACGGACGGCCTTCATCGGCCCGAGCTGGCTGGCGATCGACTTTCCTTTGTCGTCGACCCACTCGATCGGCGGCGACTGGTGCTCCGCGATCGCCTTCGACAGCGCCTCCGCCTCGGCGAAGGTGAGCTTGCCGGTGAGGAGCGTCATGACCTGGCGGGTGCCGCCTTCCGTGCGGCGGACGAATTTGTTCACGCACGCGGCGTGCGCGAACGAGGGAGCGAGGGCGAGGACGAGGAGCAATGGGAGAGGACGCACGCCCCCATTTTAATGCACGCCGGCCATGAGGCGCTTGATGACCGGGATCAGAACGGTCAGGATCAGCGTGACGACCGCGGCGGTGACGAACGCGATCATGAAGACCTCGGAGAAGCTGCGCTGCCCGACCAGCCCGGCCACCCACCCGGCGACGTAGTTCCCCATCGCCGTGGCGAAGAACCAGATGCCCATCATCAGTCCCACGATGCGCGCCGGCGAGAGCTTCGTGACCATGCTCAGGCCGACCGGACTGAGACAGAGCTCTCCGACGGCCTGCAGGAAGTAGAGGCCGATCAGCCACCACGGGCTGACGCGCTGGCCGCTCTGCTGGAAGTACTTCGCCGCCGGGACGACGAGGAGGAAGGAGAGGCTGAGGAAGAAGAGGCCGAGGGTGAACTTTGCGGGGCTCGATGGCTCGCGGCGTCCGAGACCCATCCAGATTGCCGCGAAAATCGGGGAGAAGATGATGATGAAGAGCGGCTCGACTGACTGGAACCAGCTCGACGGATAGACGAAGTTGAGGATTTTGAGCCGCGTGGCGCGGTCGGCAAAGAGCGTCAGGCTCGATCCCGCCTGCTCGAAGCCGGCCCAGAAGATCAGCGCGAAGAACGTGAGGATGCACGCGGCGGCGATGCGGCCCCACTCCTGGCTCGTGAAGCCGCTGCTCTCTGCGGGGGTCTTCGTCGATTCGACCGCGGCGGTCTGCGGCGTCGGCTCCTCCGCGACGGGCGCGAGGTGCTTCTGCCCCAACACGTACTGAATGAGCCCGAAGACCATCCCGACGCCGGCAGCGGCGAAGCCGATGTGCCAGTTGATTTTCTGTCCGAGCCAGCCGGTGACGAGCGGCGCGAAGAACGCGCCGGTGTTGATGCCCATGTAGAAGATGGAGAAGCCGGCGTCGCGGCGCGGGTCGTCGCGCGTGTAGAGCGTGCCGACGATCGTGCTGACGTTCGGCTTCAGAAGGCCGGTGCCGATGATGATTAGCAACAATCCGAGATAGAAGAACGGCAGGCCGGGAACGGCCATGCTGAAGTGACCGAAGGCAATGATGATGCCTCCGATGAGCACTGCGCGCCGGTGGCCGATGAGCTTGTCGGCGACGAAGCCGCCCGGGATCCCCATCAGGTAGACCAGCATCGTGTAGAGGCCGTAGATCTTCGTCGCCTTCGCGTCGGGAAAGCCGAGACCGGGCTGCATGACGGAGCCGGTCATGTAGAGCACCAGCAGCGCGCGCATGCCGTAGTAGCTGGCGCGCTCCCACATCTCGGTGAAAAAGCAAACGAAGAGCCCGATGGGATGGCCGAGCAGTTGCTTCTGTCCCTGCGCTTCCGTCATGGCTCGCGATTATGCTGCATTTCGCATGTTCGAACAGGCCGTTCCGCTGGCGCCGCTGACAACTCTTGGTATCGGAGGCCCGGCGAAGTTTTTCATCCGCGCGGAGTCGGTCGACGACGTGCGCGAGGCGCTGGCGTTCGCGGGCGAGCGTCAATTGCCCGTTCT
>DATDFB010000307.1:0-14898 GCA_036522835.1 Thermoanaerobaculia bacterium
GCCGCCCACCACGCCGCCCACCACGCCGCCGACCACGCCGCCAACCTGCCCGCCCACCACGCCGCCCTCTTGGCCGGCCGTGTCGGTGGTCTCCTGCGTGACTTGCGGCACTTC
This sequence comes from Thermoanaerobaculia bacterium, assembly GCA_036522835.1. Taxonomy (GTDB): domain Bacteria; phylum Acidobacteriota; class Thermoanaerobaculia; order Gp7-AA8; family Gp7-AA8; genus DATDFB01. Next base: position 115 of record DATDFB010000307.1, read on the forward strand.
GTGCGGGATCTCGGTGGGCTGGTGGAACTGCGGCACCTCGCGCGGCGTCTGCTGCTGGACGTGCGGCGTCGAGGCGTGCGTCGCCGCGGGGGGCGGCGGCGGGGGTGGGGGAGGCGGCGGCGGACTGGCCACCACGAACGCCCGGATCGGTTTCTCGACGACCTCGGGGTTCTGTTTGACGTAGTAGCCGGCTGCGACGACGGCGCCGATGATGCCGATGTGAAGCACACCGGAGATCAGCGCTGTGACCCAGCCGCCTTTTTTCTTGTCTTTGCCGGCCGACTCAATCAGTACATCGTCAAACATGGCGTGCTCATGTTCAGTTCAGAGTTGATGCCAATCCTGCGCCGAGGCCGCGAACACTAACACATCCAAGAGAATGCGGCGGAGGCGTTTCCGGGATTTCGCGAGTCCGTCACCCGCGCTTGACGGCGCTCCGCCGACACATAAGCTGTCGGCGTGTCCGAGCGTCCGCGCTTCCTCCTCCTCTTGGCCTTCTTCCTGGGCACCGGCCTGCTCGCCTTCGCGTACTTGCAGAAAACCGTCTACCACGACGCGGCGGTGAAGCTCTCCGCGGATCCCGGCGCGATCGCCACGCGCGCGGTCATCACGCGCTGGATGACGCACGGCTACTTCGCCTCGTACGGCATGCTCGCGCCGGTGCCGAACGAGCCGATCGTCTACCGCTGGTCCTCGGGCGTCTACTTCCTCAGCTCGTTCGTGCTGCAGAAGATCTGGATCGGCATCGCCGGCAAGTACAGTTGGCGCCTCATCGCGCTGCACAACGTCGGCGTCGCGCTCGTCGCCTCGGCGCTTTTCGCCGTCCTATCCTTTCGCATCCTGCGGCGCCTCGGCGCGGAGCCGCTGCACGCGCTGGCGCTCGCCATCGGCGCGCAGATGGTGCAGTTCACGTTTCCCGACAACCTGGCGCTCTATTGGGAGAACCAGTCGCAGGTGTGGTGGCTGATGTTCGCGCTTTTTTTCTTTCTCGCGGAGGAGGCCGGGCGCCGGATCCCGCAGCTCATCGCCGTCTTCGCCATGACCTACATCGAGTTCATCTACTCGACGATGTTCCTGGCCGCGTACGCCGCGGCGGTGCTGCTCCTGCGCGATGAGCGCCCCCCGCTGCGCCGCCTGGCCGCGATGCTGATCGTGCCGTGGCTCGCGGCGTTCTCGCTGTATCAGTTGCAGTGGCAAGGCGCGAAGCGCGAGCCGGGCATCAAGGTTCTCGCCTCCGGCTTCCTCTACCGCACGGGCATGGACGGCGACGCGGAGCTCTACGGGACACACCTCGACATCGCGTACGGGCGCGAGATCGTCCGCCACCTCCGCCCCGCCCAACATCAATATCTGTTTCACTGGCCAACGCTCTTCTTCGCCGGCACGGCCGCGGCGCTCCTCGCGCTCGGCGCGTATCTGCGGGACCGTCTCCCACGCCTGGCCGCCGTCATCCTCCTGGCGCTCCTCGGCGCGTGGGTCGCCTACGCCGCCGTCTTCAGCCAGGCCGTGGCGCTCCATCCGTATCTTTACGACGTGCTGCTGGCGACGCCGCTGATCTTCGCGCTCTTCGCGCTCGTGCCGGCCGTCGCCGAGGAGCTCGTGCAGCGGCGCGGCGTGTTCGTGGCCATGGCGTGCTTCGGCGCGACGTGGATGTCGATGTTTCAATTGCGTCTCTATGCGATGTGCTACCCGTCGGTGTGAGGTCCTGGTCGACGACGTCGTCACGGCGTACCGCGTCTTCGAGCCGTCTGCGTCCGAGCGGATGCCGCTGATTCTCTTTCTGCACGGCGCCGGCGAGAGCGGCACCGACGACGAGCGTCCGACCACCGTCGGCATCGGCCCGGCCATCGACGCGCATCCGGAGCGCTTTCCGGCGCTCGTCGTCTTCCCGCAGGCGTCGCGCGGCTACGGCTGGCGCGGCTTCAACCTCGCCGCCGCCGTGGCGGCGCTCGACGACGTCGAAGAGCGCTACAGCGTCGACCGCGGCCGCGTCTACGTCACCGGCATTTCGATGGGCGGCTACGGCACGTGGCTCGCCGCGCTTCAGCAGCCGGAGCGCTTCGCCGCCGCGGTGCCGGTGTGCGGCGGACTCGATCGGACGTCGAGCGCTCTCAGCTTCCCGCAGGCGGCGCAGCGCCTGGCGCCGCTGCCGCAGTGGGTTTTTCACGGCGACGCCGACGACATCATCCCCGTGCAGACGTCGCGGGCCATGGTGCGCGCGCTGCGCGCCGCCGGCGGCGCCGACGTGCGCTACACCGAGTACGCCGGCGTCAAGCACAACTCGTGGGACCGCGCCTATGCCGAGCCGGAGCTGATGCCGTGGCTGTTGCGGCAGCGGCGACGATAGAATCCGCATATGCCAGAAACACGACACGTCTCGCCGCGCGACGGCGATCAGCTTCTTCTCGTCGGCACGATGAAAGGCGCATTCATTTTCCGCGCGAGCGCCGCGCGCAAGAAGTGGGAGCGGGGCGGCCCGTACTTTCCCGGCAGCGCCGTCTACGCCATGGCCTACGACGGCCGCGCCGGACGGCACCGCATCTGGGCCGGGCCGCAGAGCATGCACTGGGGCGCGCTCTTGCGCTCGAGCGACGACTTCGGCAAGAACTGGACGAACCCCGAGGCGGCGAACGTGAAGTTTCCGGAGAGCGCGGGGGCGGCGCTCGAGCGCGTCTGGCAGATCGCGCCGGGACGCGACTCCGAGCCCGACACGCTCTATTGCGGCGTCGAGCCGGCCGCGGTCTTCACCTCGACCGACGGCGGCGACACGTGGCGCCTCAACGAAGGGCTCTGGAACCATCCGCAGCGCGCGAAGTGGATGCCCGGCGGCGGCGGCCTTTGCCTGCACACGATCCTGCTCCATCCGAAAGATCCGCAGAGGATGCGCATCGCCATCTCCACGGCGGGGATGTACGTGACCGACGACGGCGGCGCGACGTGGCGGCCGTCGAACAAAGGCGTGCGCGCCGAGTTCCTCCCCGACAAGTACCCGGAGTTCGGCCAGTGCGTGCACAAGGTCGTGCAGTCGAAGAAGAAGCCGCAGCGCATGTACCTGCAGAATCACTGGGGCCTCTACCGCAGCAACGACGGCGGCGAGTCGTGGAAGGACATCGCCAACGGCGTGCCCTCGGATTTCGGCTTCGCCATGGCCATCCATCCGTCCGACGCCGACACGGCGTGGATCGTGCCGCTGGAGTCCGACGGGTTCCGCTGCACGCCCGAGGGGAAGCTGCGGGTGTATCGCACGCGCGACGGCGGGAAGTCGTGGGAGGCGATGGCGAAGGGACTGCCGCAGAGCGACGCGTACGAGACGGTGCTGCGCGACGCCATGGCCGCCGACGCGCACGATCCCGCCGGCGTCTACTTCGGTACGCGGAGCGGAAAAGTCTTCGCCTCGGCGAACGAGGGGAAGAGCTGGACTGCGGTCGCCGACGGCCTGCCGCCCGTCGTCTGCGTCAAGACCGCGCGCGTGGCGCTGTGATGGACGTGGTCTTCCGCATCCCCGGCCCGCTGCGGAATCTCGCCGGCGACCGCGACGAAGTGCGCGTCGCCGGCGCGCCGCGCGTGCTCTCCGAGGCGCTGTCGATGCTGTGGGCGGAGTGCCCGGCCGTGCGCGACCGCGTGCTCACCGAGCGCGGCGAGGTGCGGCAGCACATCAACGTGTTCGTCGACGGGGAGAACGTGCGCGACACGGGCGGCCTCGGCACGCCCGTGCGCGACGGCGCCGAGATTTTCATTCTGCCGGCGTTGAGTGGGGGGTGACCGGCGGCGTCTCGAGGGCTTGCGCTTTCTTCTTGCGACGCGCGGCACCTTTCAGCCGCTTGACTTCCTCCATGTGCGGCACCAGCACCGACTTCGCCGGGTCCTTGGCGAGCTGTGTCCCGATCGAATATGCCCGCATGCCGATGAGCGCGAGCTGCTGGCGGCGAATGAGGTTGGCCCCCTCGAGGCCGCGCAGGAACGCGCGAGCTTCGTCGATCGCCGCGTCCCAGCGCAGCGTGTCGTCCTGCATCCGCCGGACGTCGTCGAGCGGCTGCCCGATGACCTGCGATAGGTTGCTCACGCCGATGACGTTGATCGATGCCTCGACGACGAACGCCGGGTGCCGCCGGAGCCGCTGCTTCAACAGAGTGCGCTGTTCCTGCGTCAACGGCGTGAGGTCGTCGATCTTCGAGCCCATGGCGCGCAACTGCGCGATGACGTCTTCGGGTGTCATGTCAAAGGTACGTATGGGCCCGCCGGGAGGTTCCGTCGAGCCGCGACGATGGACCAACGCGGCGTGGCGTCGCCGCACGGATACACGGAGCAGGTACCGATGCGGCGCGGCGTAGACGCGTTGGTACATAGGGTGTGTACCAATGCGGCGCGGCATGGACGCGTTGGTACATGGAGTGTGTACCAATGCGGCGTCGCATGGATGCGTTGGTACATGGAGTGTGTACCAATGCGGCGTCGTATGGATGCATTGGTCCATGGGATGTGTACCCATGCGCCGCGGCATAGACGCATTGGTACGTGAGACGTGTACCCATGCGGCGCGGCGTAGCCCCACTGGTACGCGGGATGGCCGCGCTGCGCCCTGGCGTGAAACCGTTGCGCCGGGCCGGCATCCAACTCACAACGCATGAGTGTCCGAAGGATCGTTTTCCTCGTCGTGGCGTTGCTCGCGATCGCCGCGGGGTGGCGCTGGCTGGCGCTGGCGTGGGGCGCCGCGACGTATCCGGTCACGCCGTCCGGCGACGCCGCCAACGTCGTCGTCGCCGGCTCGATGGCCTTCGCCGCGCTCGGCGAGCGTGGCGTGGAGATCGCCGACGCGGCCACCGGCGCGGTGCTCGGCACGTTTCCGCCGCCGCCCGGAAGCGAGAGCATCGATGACCTCGCGGCCGCCGGCGGCTTTCTCTTCGCGCTCGACGCCCGCCCGCCCGGGCACCTCTGCGTGTACTCGCTCGAGCATGCGCCGCGGCTCACGCTCGTCTCGGCGCCCGTCGAGGTTCCGGTCGGGCCGTTCTCCGGCGTCGCCGCCGGCGGCGGCCGCGTCATCGTCTCCGGCGGAACGTCGCTCCTCACGCTCCGCGCCTACGACGCGCGCGGCCGTCTCGGGCCGCTGCTGGCCACGCTCGACTGCGGCCGCGGGCAACCGGATGCTCTGCTCAGCGCCGACGGCAGCCGCGCGTTCGTGTCGACGCATCGTTGGGGACCGTATTTCGGCGTGACCGCGGTGCGCGTCTCCGCTGCGCCGCCGTATCTGGTGAAGACCGGAGCGGTGAAGCTCGACACGTACGGCTTCACCGCCGGCGGCGCGAAGCCGGCCAACTTTCCGCTCGCGCTGGCATTGGACGGCGACGCCCTCTTCGCCGCCGACGCCGACGGACTGACGGTCATCGCCGGCGACGAGCCGAAGGTCATCGCCCGTTGCGACGCCGGCGTCCGGGCGGTCAACGTCGACGTTCGCCATCATCTCGCGGCCGTCGTCGGCTCGTCGCCGAAGCCGCTCCTGGTTCTCGTCGATGTCGCGAAGCCGGCCGCGCCGCGCATCGTCCGCTCCATTCCCCTTCCCGAAGGAAGCCGTCCCACGGGAGTGGCCATCGGTCCGCACGACGTCGTCGTCGCCGCGGGAAGCCGAGGGCTCCTCCGTTTTTCCCTCGACGAAATTTCACGATAGGAGAGTCATCATGCATCGACGTTTCATCGTCCTCGTCACCCTCTTCATTGCTCTTTCGGCCTGTCAGAAGAACGAGACCTCGACGACCGCCTCCGACACGGCCGCAACGGCGACGGCCGCGCCGGCCGCCGGCGCGCCGGCGATGGCGGACACCGCGCAGTACAGCGTCGTCTTCACGCGGCTCTGGACCGAGAAGACCCACCCCTTCGAGTACCCGGAGGCGGGCGTGCTCACCGGTCCCCACCTGTCCGGCTTGATCGGCGCCACGCACGGCGGCGACTACCGGATTTACAAGGAAGGATCGCTTCCGACCGCGGGGCTGGAGAAGCTCTCCGAGGAAGGAAAACACTCGCCGCTCGACCAGGAGATCAAGGACGCCATCGCGGCGGGCAAGGCCGGCGCGCTCTTCGAGACCGGTCCGATCCGCGACGCGGCCAAGACCGAGACGGTGACGTTCACCGCCAGCAGCAAGTTCCCGATGGTCTCGGCCGTGGCCATGATCGCTCCCAGCCCCGACTGGTTCGCCGGCGTCGCCGACGTCAATCTCATGGAGAACGGGCAGTGGGTCCCGTCGAAGACGGTGGAGCTCTTCGCCTACGATTCGGGCGGCGACGACGGCACCACGTACAAGGCGCCGGACAAGGACAACAATCCGAAGAAGTCGACGACGGCGGCAACCACGCCGCACTTCGTCGTCAACGGGACGAAGCCGCCGGTGGCGCGGCTGACCTTCACGAAAATGTAGAGCGACTGGAGCGCGGCGCGCGAGAGATCGTGCGCGCCGCGCTCCACCCCCGCCCTCCCGACCTTCGCACCAGAATTCCCCCCCTTCGTCCCACGTAACACCCGCCCCTTCCGTTTGCGCACTACGTTGACGGCGTCTTTGAACGGAAAAGGAGGTCTTGTGAAGGGGCACTCTCTCTCTGTCGTCTCCATCGTTCTGCTGCTCTTCGCGGCGGGGGCGTTGGCGCAAACCGATCCGGGGCCGCGCGGCGGCGCGCCTGGGGCGGGGGGCGCGCTGGCCTCGGTTTTAGCGAACAATCCCACCACCATCCTCAACTTCTTCAACGACGGGAAGACGCGCTTCCAGGAGATCGACTCCGTCGTCGACGGATTCTTCGCCGGCGAGGGCGGCGGCCTCGGGCCGCGCTACAACTCGCGCTCCTGCGCGCGCTGCCACGCCCAGCCCGCCGTCGGCGGCTCGAGTCCGAGCCTCAATCCGCAGTTCGAGGACGCCATCGCGCACGGCGCCTCGAACACGCTGCCGTCATTCATCACCATCGGCGGCCCGGTCCGCGAGGCGCGCTTCGTCTACTTCACCGACGCCGCGGGCAATCCGATCACCAGCCAGCCCAACGGCGCCGTCGAGCCGCTCTTCATCATCGCCGGGCGGCCGGACGCGGGCTCGTGCACGACGTCGGTCATCTCCCAGCCGAACTTCGCCTCCGCGCAGTCGCACAACAACGTCATCTTCCGCATCCCCACGCCCGTCTTCGGCAGCGGTCTGATCGAGAACATTGAAGAGACCACGCTGCTGCAGGCCGTGGGCGGCAATCCGTTCGGCATCGCCGGCACGCTCAACCGCAATCCGAACGACGGCACGATCACCCGCTTCGGATGGAAGGCCCAGAACAAGTCGCTGGAGATCTTCGCCGGCGAGGCCTACAACGTGGAGCAGGGCGTCTCGAACGAGCTCTTCACGCAGGAGCGCCCGACGCCGGAGGAAGAGAAAGCGACGGGCCTGCCGAGCCAGTGCAAGATCAACGCGACGCCCGAGGACCACACGAACTTCAACACCACCGCGGTGGGGACCATCAGCGACACCGTCTCCTTCGCCATGTTCATGCGTCTTCTGGCGCCGCCGCAGCCGGCGACCTACACCGGCCTTCAGCAGATCTCCGTCCTGCACGGGCAGACGGTATTCACGGACATCGGCTGCGCCGCCTGCCATCGCCAGAGCTTCACCACCTCGCCCTCGGCCATCACCCCCGACCTCGGCAACAAGACCGCGAACCTCTACAGCGATCTCGAGCTCCATCACATGGGCACGACGCTCGCCGACAACATCCAGCAGGGGAACGCCGGCGGCGATCAGTTCCGCACAGCGCCGCTGTGGGGGCTCGGCCAGCGGCTCTTCTTCCTTCACGACGGCCATCGGACCAACCTGCTCGACGCGATCGCCGATCATCAGTCGGCCGGCTCGGAGGCGAGCTCGGTGATCCTCAACTTCAACGCACTATCGACGAGCGACAAGCAGGACGTGCTGAACTTCCTGAGATCGCTATGACGCTCCTGCTCGTGCTGTGGCTCTCGGCAACGACCACCGTGCTGCCGAAAGGCGTGATCCTCGTCAAGGGCGCCACACCGGGCGCGAGCGACTCCTCCACGCCCGTGCCCGAAGACGGAACGGTCGCGGACGGCCGCTACCGCAACCGCTACTTCGGGCTCTCCTATCCGATCCCCGCCGGCTGGACGGACCAGCCGGCGGGGCCGCCGCCGTCGGACAGCGGCGCGTACGTCCTGCGCGAGCTCGCGCTGATCGAGAATGCGCGCGTCAAGGCGCACGTGCAGATCACCGCGCAGGATCTCTTCTTCGAGACGAGGAGCGTCACGCGGCAACGCATCGCCGAGACGTACGACATCGAGCCCGGAGATGACGTCGTGCGCATCGGCGGCCGCGCGTTCCAGCGCCTCGCGTACAAGGGGCGGCACACGCCGCTGCGCTGGCGCATGCTGTCGACCGAGGTGCGCTGCCACACGCTGACGTTCACCTTCAGCGGGACCGACGTGGCCGCGCTCGACGCCGCGGAGACGGCGCTGGACGGCCTGACGATCCGCGGCGAGGGGCCGCGCTGCGTCCGCGACTACGCGCGCGATCACCTCGTGGCCCGCACCGATCCGGCCTTCCCGCAGCGCTACAACACCATTCCGGTGCGCGTGATCGTCGGCAAGGACGGCAGCGTGAAGCACGTCCATCTCCTCAGCGCCTTTCCGGAGCAGTCGGCGGCCATCATCGACGCCGTGCGGACGTGGCGCTTCCAGCCGGGCGAGACGGACGTCGAGACCGGCCTGGTCTTCGGCTTGCCGCGGTAGGGGCGCACGGCGTGCGCCCTTATGGCACGCGGGCGCACGCTGTGCGCCCCTACCGATTCATCAGGATCTGTTCGAGTTTCTCGCGATACGAGGGCCCCAGCGGCACGGTGGCGTCGTTGCGCAGGACGATCGAGAACGCCCCCTCGGCGCCGACCATGAGCTTGCGCACGCGCTCGATGTTCACCATGGCGCTGCGGTGCACGCGCACGAAGAGCTCCGGGTCGAGCTCCCCTTCGAGGTTCTGCAGCGACTCGCGGATGAGGTACGACTTCTCGTCCGTGTGCAGCCGCGCGTAGTTCCCCTCCGCGGCGATCCAGTCGATCGACGCCGTCTTGACGAAGAGCACCTGATCGCGCCCGCGGATGGCGAAGCGCTCGCGCCACCGCCGCGGCCGCGCCGCCGGACGCGGCGCCGGGGCCTCGAGGAAGCGGCGCACGCGGTCCATGGCCCGGTCGAAGCGCTCCTGCGAGAAGGGCTTGACCAGGTAATCGGCGGCGTTGGCCTCGAACGCGCGCAACGCGTACTGCTCGTGCGCGGTGACGAAGACGACGGTCGGCTTGACGCCGGAGTCCGTGGCCGAGGCGAGGGCGAAGCCGTCGGCGTCGGAGAGCTCGACGTCGAGGAACAGCACGCTCGCGGTCTCGCTGGCCATCACCTCCGCCGCTTCGCGGCTGCTGCCGCACTCGGCCACGACTTCGACGTCCGGATGCGACCCCAGGAGCATGCGCACGCGGCTGCGCGCCAGCGGCTCGTCGTCGACGATCAATGCGCGGATCACGACACTCCCTCCCATGGAATCGATGCCTCCAACGGCGCCGCGCCGCCGCGGACTTCGAAGCGGAGCCGCGCGCCGTCGCGCCAGGCCCGCACGTCGACGTCGCCGGCGTCGCCGGCGCGGTCGACGAGCTGCTGGACGAACAGCGGCGGAACGCGCGCGCCCAAGGTTTCGTCGTCGGCGTCGAAGCGGATCGAGCGCCCGCTGCAGAGCGTGGCGCCGCGGTCGACGAGCTCCAGCTCCTCGGCCAGCGGCACGGCCTCGCCGCCGGCGGACAGGCTGTGGCGCAGCAGCTCGGCGAGGGTGACGATCATCCGGTCGGCCGCCGCGGCGTCTTTCTCGATCGTGCCGGCGATGTTCTGCAGCGTGGTGAAGACGAAGTGCGGCTGCAACTGCGCGCGTAGTCCGTCGAGCTCCGCCCGCGCCAGGAGCGTCTGCGCGTCGAGCTCGCGCTGCCCGCGCTGGGCCGCCTCGCGCTGGGCCAGCAGCAGGTTCGTGAAGACGATGATCATCGCCTCGATGGCGATGTTGCGGTGCAGGCGGATGGAGATGGAGAGCTCCATCATGTGCCGCGTCGGCCAGCCGCCTTCGCCGAGCTCGAGGATGGCGCCGCCGGCGACGGCGCGGATGAGCGCCAGGACCGGCAGCAGGGCGATGACGATGAGGGCGTTGCGCGCGAGGTGCGGCTTGCGCAGCGGCAGGCGCTCGGCGAGGAACACGACGATCGGCGTGAACCATGCCCAGTTGAGGCTCTGCACCATCTGGAAGAGAAGGATGTACTCGACGTGCTCGGTCGCGCCGCTCAAGGCCAGCGTGCGGCGGTAGAACTCGCTGGCGGTGAAGAGGCCCGCGACCATCCAGACGCCGATGACGGCCATGGCCATGCCGAAGAGCCGCGCGAAGTGTCTCCAGGTCATGCCAGTCTCAGTGGGATACGGATGCCGGCGACGAATTCCTCGCCGTCGCGGCGGAAGGAGAGCGCCTCGGGATCGCGATAGAGGTAGTCGAGCCGCGCGCGCGTGGCCGGCACGCCGATGCTCCCGCGGTGGAACGGCACGCCCGGCGCGCAGCCGGGGCCGGAGTCGCGCACCTCCAGCCGCAGCGTGCCGTCGTCGCGGAACGCGCGCACGGCGATGCGCCCGCCGCCGGGGTGTTTGCGGATGCCGTGCACGACGGAGTTCTCGACCAGCGGCTGCAGGACCAGCGGCGGCACGCGCGCGCGCAACAGCTCGGGATCGGCCACGCTGACCTCCGATCGCAGCCGGTCGCCGAAGCGCACCTTCTGCAGCTCGAGGTATCGCTTCACGAAGTCGAGCTCCTCGGCCAGCGGCACCTCGGCGCGCTCCGCCGCTTCGATCGACGCGCGCAGCAGCTCGATCAACCGGACGATCGTCTCGCGCGCGGCGCGCGGGTCGGTGTGCACCAGCGCCGTGACGGCGTTCAAGGTGTTGAAGAGGAAGTGCGGCTGGAGGTCGCCGCGCAGACGCCGCAGTTGCGCCTGCGCCAGCGCCGCGTCGGTCAGCGCTTCCCGCCGCGCCCGCTCGTCGGCCTCCGCCCGCGCGCGGACGAAGTTCGTCACGCCGGCGATGACGGCGAAGAAGAGGAAGTGCAGATGGACGACCGCCACCGCCGTGGCCGCGAACTGCTGCCGCGCGAGCGCGTCGCCCCAAAGGGCAGGCGTCGCGGCATCGATCGCGGCGCGCGCGGCCGCCACCGCCACGCCCGCCCCGCACAGTAGAAGGATGTTGCGTCCGCGCCGCGCGCCGCGCAGCGGCAACGCATCGGCGATGCCGATGACGAGCGGCGTCAACAACGCCCACACCAGACACGAGGCCACGGTGTGCCTCGTCAGCTCTTCGGGCTCCGATTGCCCGCGCGCGGCCGCGATGGCGTGCTCCTGCGAGGCGAAGAAGACGCCGAGGAACGTCCAGACGGCGGCGATCAGGAGGGCCAGGAGGAACAACTGCCACAATCGCCGAGGAGCCGGGATCACCATTGCTGATGTTCCGCTGGCCGGCGCAAAGAGGCAAGTCACAATTGACGGACAAATATGAGGATTGGTATCGGGCGCCGACTTCTCTCCGCTTGGAATGATCGGCCGAGAGATTTCTTTCTCGTCCGCTGAATTCCACCCCAAACCGGTTCTGCATCAGGAGGGCGTATGTCCAGTCGATCTCTGTCTATGTTCGTAGTCGGTATTCTGCTCGCGGTTTCCTCTCTGTTCGCGGCGCATCCGAACGTCTCGGCCGATGCCCTCGGCAAATTGCCGATTACGTTCGAGGCCAATCAGGGCCAGACCGACGCGGCCGTCCGCTTCATCAGCCGGAGCCCGCGCTACACCATGTTCCTCACCCCCACCGAGACCGTCCTCCGGCTGCGCGACGCCGGCGCGCAGAACGACGTCGTCCGCTGGCACCTTAGCGGCGCGAGCTCCGCTCCGCGGATTCGCGGCGAGCAACCGCTGGAGACGCGCACGAACTACTTCCGCGGCAACGACCGGCGGAACTGGCGCACCGACGTCGAGAACTTCGCGCAGGTGCGCTACGAGCGCGTCTATCCCGGCGTCGACCTCGTCTTCCGCGGCAACCAGCGGCAGGTCGAGTACGACTTCACGCTCGCGCCGAACGCGAATCCGAAGCAGATTCGCTTCGCCTTCGACGGCGTCGATTCGATGACCGTCGGCAACGACGGCGCGCTCGTCCTGCGCACTCCGCACGGGCAGCTCGTGCAATCGCCTCCGCTCGCCTATCAGGAGATCGGCGGCCGCCGCCGCATCGTCGACGCGCGCTACCGCGTCAGCGGCAAGTCCGTCGGCTTCGCCCTCGGCAGCTACGACCGCGGCAAGCCGCTGGTCATCGATCCCGTGCTGGCCTGGTCCACCTACCTCGGCGGCAGCATCGAGGACTACGCCTTCGCCCTGGCGGTCGACGGCTCGGGCAACGTCTACGTCACCGGTACCGCCGGCTCCGCCGACTTCCCGACCGTCAATCCCATCTACGGCACGAAAGGCTATGACTGGGACGTCTTCGTGGCGAAGATCAACGCCGCCGGCACCGCCGTGGTCTACTCGACCTACCTCAGCGCGAACGGCTGGAACGAATACGGCACCGGCATCGCCGTCGATTCGTCGGGCAACGCCTACGTCACCGGCGGTACCAACGCCACCGACTTCCCCGGCGTCACCGCCGGCTCGATCCAGCCGTCGTTCGGCGGGAGCGGGAGCAACCGCGACGCCTTCGCGGTGAAGATCAACGCCGCCGGAAATGCCATCGTCTGGGCCACGTACCTCGGCGGCGCCGGCGACGACATCGCCGACGCCATCACCGTCGACAGCTCCGGAAACACCTACGTCGCCGGCATGACCGAGGGATCCATTCCGTGGATCGGCGCCGGTGCCATCCAGTCGACCTACGCCGGCGGTTACTACGACGCCTTCGTCATCAAGATCGACACGTCCGGCGCGAAGGTGTGGTCGACGTACCTCGGCGGCAGCGGAGACGACTACGTCGAAGGGATCCGCATCGACGGCTCGGGCAACGCCTGGATCGGCGGCTCGACCTCGTCGACGTCGTGGCCCGGCGTCGGCGGCGGCTCGCTCCAGTCGTCCAACGCCGGCAGCAACGACGTCGCGCTGACCGAGATCAACGCCGCCGGAACCGCCATCAGCTACGCCACCTTTCTCGGCGGCAGCGGCTACGACTATCTCACCGGCCTCGTGCTCGACGGCTCGGGCAACATCTACGCGGCCGGCTATACCGATTCCACCAGCTTCCCCGGCGTGACCGGCAGCTCGATCCAGCCCTCGAACGGCGGCAGCTACGATGCCTGGGTGGCGAAGCTGGGCTCGGGCGCCACGTCGATTACATGGGCGACGTTCCTCGGCGGCAGCAGCTGGGACGAGGCCATGAAGCTCGACGTCGACGGCTCGGGCAACGTCTACCTCAACGGCTCGACCGGCTCCACCGACTTCCCGGTGTCGAACGCCATCCAATCGACGTTCGGCGGCGGCGACGACGATGTGGTGGCCGCGAAGATCAATGCCGCCGGCACGGCCATCGTCTGGTCGACGTATCTCGGCGGAAACGACGTCGACCAGAGCTACGGCGGCGCGCTCGACAGCGCGGGCAACTACTTCGTCACCGGATTCACCGCCAGCAACCCCTTCCCCGGCACGAGCGGCAGCGCGATCCAGCCGACGTACGGCGGCGGCAGCTTCGACGCATTCGTGGTGAAGATCGGGAACAGCGCCTCGCCGTCGCTCAGCAGCATCAATCCGACCAGCGGCGTTCCGGGCACGCAGGTCACGCTGAGCGGCAGCGGCTTCGGTGCGGTGCAGGGAACGGGCAGCGTGTGGCTCGGCAACAAGCTCGCGGGAAGTATCGTGAGCTGGAGCGACACGCAGGTCGTGGCCACGGTGGCGACGAACGTCGCCACCGGAAGCGCCTCGGTGCAGCAGGCCGGCACATGGTCGAATTCGATCGCCTTCACGATCATCACGCCGACGATCAGCAGCATCTCGCCGTCGTCGGGCGTGCCGGGCACGCAGGTGACGATCAATGGGACGAACTTCGGCGCGACGCAGGGCTCGGGTCAGGTCTGGCTCGGCAGCACGTATGCGGGGAGTATCGTCAGTTGGAGCAACACGCAGATCGTGGCCACGGTCGCGCCAAACTCGACCTCCGGCAACGCGCAGGTGCAGCAGAGCGGCGTGTGGGGCAACCAGATCGCGTTCACGGTGACCTCGCCGAGCATCAGCGGTATCTCGCCGTCGACGGCGCGGGCGGGCGACTCGATCACCATCACCGGCACGAACTTCGGCGCCACGCAGGGAACGGGCCAGGTGTGGCTGGGCAGCAAGCTCGCGGGGAGCATCGTCAGTTGGAGCAACACGCAGATCGTCGCCACCGTCGCCTCCGGCGCGACGAGCGGCAATGCGCAGGTCAAGCAGAGCGGCGTGTGGGGCAATCAGGTGGCGATCACGATTCTCACACCGCACATCACCGGCGTCTCGCCGACGACGGCGCGGGCGGGCGACTCGATCACGATCACCGGCACGAATTTCGGCGCGACGCAGGGGAGCGGCCAGGTGTGGCTCGGCAGCAAGCTCGCCGGGAGCATCGTGAGCTGGAGCGATACGCAGATCGTTGCGACCGTGGCCTCGGGCGCGGTGACCGGCACTGCGCAGGTGCAGCAGGGCGGGGTGTGGGACAACTACGGCACGTTCACCGTGATCACGCCGGTGTTGTCGAGCATC
>DATDFB010000308.1:0-8363 GCA_036522835.1 Thermoanaerobaculia bacterium
CGACTTCCGCCGCATTCCGCTGTCGCCGCATAACGTGCCGGTCGTGCTGATCGGGGCTGGGCTGCTGTGGTTCGGCTGGTTCGGCTTCAACGCCGGCTCGGCGCTCGCGGCGAACGCGCTCGCGGGCCTCGCGTTCGTCAACACGAACACCGCCGCGGCCGCCGCGTTGCTCACCTGGGCGTTACTCGACTCCGCGCGCACGGGCAAGATGACGGCCGTCGGCGCAGCAACGGGTGCGGTCGTCGGACTCGTCGGCATCACCCCGGCCGCCGGCTTCGTCACGCCGTCCGCGGCGATCGCGATCGGCGTGCTGTGCGCGTTCGTCAGCTATTTCGCGATCCAGCGGCGCTCGCGCAGCCGCCTGGACGATTCCCTGGACGTGTTCTCGTGTCACGGTCTCGCGGGGATCGCGGGCGCGCTGCTGACGGGCGTGTTCGCGTCGAAGCTCGCGAATCCTGCGGGCAACGACGGCGTGCTCGCCGGAAACCCCGGACAGCTCCTCGTGCAGGTTTACGCGGTCGTTGCGGCGATCGTCATCGCCGTGGTGGGTACCATCGTCATTCTGACAATCGTGCGGGCGGTGTTCGGCGCGCGCGTGCGGATCGCGGATGAGATGGAAGGCCTCGATCTCAGCGAGCACGGTGAGGAGGCGTATTTCGCGGGGGACTCGGCGCTCGGCGGAGGCGGGATCGCGCAGAGCGTGATTGTGTCGGAGAGCGAGGAGCCAGAACGTCGCGAGAAGTCCGGCGTTCACGATTAGTTCTCATGGCGCGGTCGCGAAACGCTAGAAATTGTCCCCCAATCGACTGATTCGCCGATTCAGACGACAGTTTTACAGAGACAATCGACTGCGTTCGAGCTGAAGTCGATCGGGTCCGGCTGCGATCGACTGCGTCCGGGCGACAATCGACAGATTTTGGGAGAGAATCGGCAGTTTTGGGGCGACAATCGACAGCGTTGGGCTACAATCGACTGCGATCGGGCGACGATCGACTGCGTTGGCGCCAGATCGACTGCGTGGCGCACCAATCGACTGCGATCGGGAATCGATCGACTGCGATCGGGAACGGATCGACTGCGATTGGGAACGGATCAACTCCGAACGTGGCCCGATCGACTGCGTAGGGGCTACAATCGACTGTGATCGGGACTAGATCGATTGCGTCGGGGCCAGAATCGATTGCGTCGGGGAAAATGTCATCGCGAGTTCGGCCCGGCCTCACGTGCCATCCCTTTTGTCGCCTGGCTGTTCGAGACTTTCCGTGAGCGCATTGAACTGCTCCAGAGCTGCACGCAGGTCTTCCGCAATCTCTTCCGCCAAGACCTCGGGTTCTGGCAATGAGTCGAGATCCTCCAGATTCTCATCCTTGAGCCAAAAGACGTCGAGACTGGCCTTGTCACGCGCTATGATCTCATCATAGCTGAACGGGCGGAACCGCTCCGTCGCGGCGCGCGCATTCCGATTGTCCATTTTGTAGCACGCCACAAAATCATCCAGATCCGAACGCTTGAGAGGGTTCGTCTTCAGCGTGAAATGCTTGTTGGTGCGCAGGTCATAGATCCACACCTCTTTGGTCCACGGTGTCTCAGCGCCGGGCTTCTTGTCAAAGAACAGCACATTCGCCTTTACGCCTTGCGCATAAAAGACGCCCGTTGGTAAACGCAGGAGCGTGTGCACGTCGCATTCCGCCAACAACTTCCGCCGAATCGTTTCGCCCGCGCCGCCCTCGAACAAGACGTTGTCCGGGACGACGATTGCCGCTCGGCCATTGATCTTGAGGAGCGTGCGGACGTGCTGCAGAAAATTGAGCTGCTTGTTTGACGTGGACGCCCAGAAATCCTGCCGCTCCACCGTCAGTGCTTCGCGCTCCTCCTGTCCTTCCTCGTTCACGACACGAATGCTGGACTTCTTGCCGAACGGCGGATTCGTGAGCACCAGATCGAAGCGTGTGCCTGGATCTGCTTTTAGACTGTCGGCGATCGCGATTGGCGGTTCAACTTCGCCGTCGGTTGGCCCGATGCCGTGCAGCATCAGGTTCATGGCACACAGCCGGGCGACGCTTTCGGTGATCTCGACGCCGCGGAGAGCGTGGAGCTTCAAGTGCTTAAGCTCGTCGCGCGACTTGTTGGGGTAATTGTTCGCGACGTAGTCGTGCGCGATGAGCAAAAAGCCGCCGGTGCCGCACGCGGGGTCGGCGATCGTCTGGCCAGGTGCCGGTCGCATCACATCCACGATGGCCCGGATGAGCGGCCGAGGTGTGAAGTATTGACCGGCGCCGCGCGCGCCCTCCTGGGCGGTGCGTTCGAGCAGCCCTTCGTACGCGTCACCCTTCACGTCGGCGTCGAGAGCACTCCACGTTTCTTTGCCAATGAGATCGACCACCAGGCGACGCAGAATAGCGGGGTCTTGAATCTTGTTCTGCGCTTTCCGGAAGATGACGCCCAGCATGCCTGGCTTCTTGCCGAGCTCCTCGAGCGTGTGGCGGTAATGCGCTTCGAGCGCGTCTCCATCGTTGCTGACCAGGGCAGGCCACGAGAACTCGTCAGGAATTGCCGAGGGCTGATTCCACGGATCCTGCGTCCGTTCGTACGCCATCTTCAGGAACAGCAGGTAGGTCAGCTGCTCGGTATAGTCGAGATACGTCAGGCCTGCGTCGAGCAGGACATTGCAGTAGCTCCAGAGCTTCTGGACGATTGCCCCGGAAGGCGCTGTCATGGGCGGTACGATATCACTTTTGGGGCGTAGCCGTTGAACGCATGTTGAACTCGCGACTTGACTTAGGACCGTCTCCCGTATACAATGTTGCCACTCATCCCCGAAGCAGGCGCGAGCCTGTTAGGGTCCCCCCGGGCTGCGGCCTGGGGGTTTTTGCTTTCGGAGGGAAACGTGCCGAATCGCGTGTGCTTCCTCGTCGATGGATTCAACGTCTATCACTCCGTTTGTGCCGCGCAAGGCGTGATCAAGGGCGCGTCCCTAAAGTGGCTCGATATCCAGGCGCTCTGTTCGTCCTACCTTGCGAGCATCGGTAACGGGGCGACGCTCGAAAAGGTGTTCTACTTCTCGGCCTTCATGGACTGGCTTCCGGCGAAGATGGCGCGGCACCAGACGTTTGTCGACGCCCTTCGCGCCACGGGTGTGGAGGTTCAGCTCGGCCGATTCAAGGAGAAAGAGGTTTGGTGCAAGACCTGCCAGCAGCTCCATACGCATCATGAGGAGAAAGAGACGGACGTAGCGATCGCGGTGAAACTGATGGAGTTGTTGCATCTGAATGCGTGTGACACGGTCGTGATCGTCAGCGGCGACACTGATCTCGCGCCTGCCGTGCGCGCCGCCAAGAGCTTATGGCCGGCGAAACGAATCTGGGCGTTGTTTCCATTCGCGCGGCACAATGCGGAATTGAAGGCCATTTGTCACGGGCATCTCAAGATGAAAGCGAGACGCTATCAATCGTATCAGCTGGCCAATCCTCTGAAGGCTCCCTCCGGGGCGATCATTTGGAAGCCCGCGACTTGGTAATCCCCTCCAGTAGCACACTCGCCGGTTCATCGTTGGGGTCCTGCGGCACGAGCTTGCCTTCGAACGCGCGCTTGAGAATAGCCTGGCGCAGTCGCTTGGCCTTGGCCAAGCCGGCCGAGACCGCGCGCTCAGCGGCGTCGACAAGGGAGAGACGGCGGTCGATCTCTGCTAAAATGCGCTCTTGCTCATCGAGAGGGGGAATGGGGATCGGAATCGCTTCGATTGCTGGCGCGTTCAGGTTAGGGCGGCCTACTCCAGCGCCACCCTTCACGAGCTCGCGTTGACCAAACGGGGATTGGAAGAAACGAAGGATGTATCGCGCTGTGGTCAAGGGTGCCGCAATGCTGTATTGGATGAGGTAGGCCCCTGGAATGGCGGCGACGTTGTCGTCAAACAGGGCGACAGTGCCTAGACTGCCCGTCCTCGTAAAGAGGAGATCGCCACGACGAACTCGGTACCGCTCAAGGCCATCCGCGTCGATCCGAATTCTTGGCGCGGTCTGGAGGTTCACCTTTCCACCGTCACTGATGTCCGTTGTCCGCAGAACAAGCGGTCCTTCGTCTGAGTAGAGGTCACTCGAGAAGCGCGGCCCATACAGTGAGCGCTTCTTGAGTCCGGCCAAGGACGCGATGGTCCAGCCATTTGGCACATCAGCGGCTTGGTCAGCGTGTCGGTCGGCCTCCAGCAGCCTCCCCTGGCACGCCGCCTTCAGCATCGTCGCGCGATAACGCGGCAACGAGGCGCGTACGCGCTCGAGCGCGGCTACAGCGGCGTCGAGGCGCGAGAGGTGCTCCTCGATTGCTAAGACGATCCGGCGCTGTTCTGGAGCGGGCGCCACTGGTACCGGGATGCGAGCAGCGTTCTTGCCCGACACCTCGAGAAAGGTCGTACCGCTTGCGTGTTTGAGAAGCAAATCCTTATTGCCGAGCAAGAAGTAGTAGAAGTACTCAGGGACGAGATCGCCCTTTAGCACGAAGCTCTTGAACCCTTGATTCGTTGCCAAAGGTTGGGACGCGATCACCGCGTAGCCCACGGGGGCTCGTGATGACATGAGGACTGTGCCCGCTGGCATGAGCCGCGCACTCGAAGACTCAAGGCCCGCTTGGGTTATGAAGCGAGCACCATGCGCGATTTGTTTATGCGTGTAGCCCGACAGATCGGCGGGGGTTATCCACGGGATCGTCCCGCCTTCCCAGTAACGTGACTCAGCTGTCTTGGGAGTACCGCCCCCGACGACTTCGCTGATTTCGCCGAAGGTCGTCCATGCCCAACAAGGTGGAATCGCCCAGTTCACGCCGCCAGGACTCCAGTCAACTCTTCAAGCAATGGCTTGAGTTGCGTCCCAAACACACGATGCGCAGCGCCGAGTCCACCACGCTGTGCGAACGGGGCGTATTCAAAGTCTTCAGCGCGCACTTCGAGATTTGCCGCCACGTGATCCCGAATCGCTTCGAGCCACTGCCGCTGCTCCGCCGTGAACCGCCGCCCCTTCTGCTCCTGCTGCGCCACCCACGCATCGAAGCGCTGATCCACAATGTCGGGGAAGGGCACGAGCTCATCGTGCGTCATCGCGAACCTTACCAACGACACGAGATTCGTCAGCACGCGCGCTGGTGCGCCCCGCACCCGTGATGCGAACATCGTCTCATACGCCTGCCACAGCCGCTCCGGCGTCCACTGCCGCGGCGGCGCTTCGATAGTCTCGGCGAGAGCCTTGATGTCCTCATACGTCAGCCGCCGTCCATGCGGCTTCGAGTAGAGCACCTGCAGCGCCGTGATCTCGTCCTTGTGCTCCTCGATGTACTGCTCGAACGACTTCACGAGCGACTCGGCGCGCTCCTTTGCCGCGGTCGAGAAGCCGGCGTCCAGCACTTCGTCGGCGCTGACCGTATCGATGATCTGCTCCTTGGACCTCTTGAGATCGAGCAGCTGCTGCCGGAAAGCAGGCGTGAGCGGCCGCACTGCCTCGGCCACAAAGTCGTCGAGATTCTTGACTGCCGCGCGGGCGTCGGGATCGGCGGCGGTCACTAACGCGGAGACAATCGCGGCCAGCGGCCGACCGGTCGTCTTGGCGACGCCGGCCCGCTCCGCGTCGCTGAGCTGGCGATCGAGTCGAGCCAAACGACCCGCGACCGTGGAGATGACGTCGGCGTCCGTCGTCCCAAATGAAATCGCTTGAAACAGCTTCTCGAGCGGCACGGTGGGACGGCGCTCGAGGGGATGCGTATCAGATAGCTCTTGCTCCGTCACGCCGACCGCATCGACGATCACGAAGCGCGTTTTCGAGCCACCGCCCGGCGTCACCACCTGGAAATCGGTATCGCCGATCACGCGCACACCGCGACCCTTCATCTGCTCGAATAGGTTGCGGCTGCGCACCTGACGCAGGAACATCACCACCTCGAGCGGCTTGATGTCCGTCCCGGTCGCGATCATGTCCACCGTGACGGCGATGCGCGGATTGTAGGAATTCCGGAATGAGGAGAGCAGGTCCTCAGGCTTCACGCCGGTGGACTTCCACTTCATCGCGCCGCCTTCCATCACGCGCGCGGTGCCGGCGCGGTACGTGATCTTCTGCGCGAAGTCGTTTCCCTTCGCGAACTCTTCCCGTACGACCTGGACGATGTCCTCGGCATGCGCGTCGTCCTTCGCGTAGATCAGCGTCTTGGGCACATCCTTGCGGCCGGGAAAGATTTCCGGAAGGCGGTCTCGGAACGTTCGGATGACCGTGCGGATTTGATCGGGCGCGACCACGTCACGATCGAGCTCGCTCGCTGTATAGACGAAGTCCTGATCGAGCTGCTCCCACCGCTTCTTCCGGGTTTCGCGATCGCGCCGGTCGACGTAGAATCCTGCGTCGACCTTGGAACCGCTCTCCGTGATCTTCGTGCGGATTCGATAGAAGTCGAAATCGACGTTCACGCCGTCGGCGACCGCCTGTTCGTGACCGTACTCCATCACGAGGTTGCGATTGAAGTAGCCGAATGTCTGCATGGACGGCGTCGCCGTCAGCCCGATCTGGAAGGCATCAAAATACTCGAGCACCTGGCGCCACAGCGTGTAGATCGAGCGATGACATTCGTCCACAAACACCACGTCGAACGTCTCGATCGGGATCGCCGGGTTGTACACGAGAGGCAGCGGCTCCTTGTGCAGGCTCTCCAGGGACGCGAGCGACGGCTCCTCGTCCTCCTCGGCGAGCTCCTTGCCCTGGAGCATCGCGTACAGCCGCTGGATCGTGCTGATGCACACGCGCGCGACTGGGTCAATGCGGTTGGAGGTGAGCCGCTGCACGTTGTACAGCTCGGTGAACTTGCGGCCGTCGTCGGGCGTCGCATACGTCTGAAACTCCTTGAGCGCCTGCCGGCCGAGGTTCGCGCGGTCGACGAGAAAGAGCACGCGCTGGGCGCCGCCGTGTTTGATGAGGCGGTAGATGGACGTGACGGCGGTGAACGTCTTGCCGCTCCCCGTGGCCATCTGAATCAGCGCGCGCGGCCGGTTCTCGGCGAGCGATTTCTCGAGATTGCGCACTGCCGTGAGCTGCGCCGGCCAGAGCCCACTCTCCTCGATCGCGGGCATGTTGCGCAGACGTAGGCGCAGGCTGGCTGGTTTGCCGTCGCGCCCGTGCGGCGCCGGCAGCCACAACGGCTCGGCCGAGAGCCATTCGGCGATCGTCGCGGGCTGATGATAATGAAAGACCAAGCGGCTGCGCGGGTCGGGATCCAGCAAATTCGTGAAGTGTGTCTCGATTCCGGTGCCTTCGTACAGGAACGGCAACGGTCGCAACACAGCCGGCAGGTTGGCCGGCAGGCCCTCGCTGTACTTCGCGCTTTGGACTTCGACCGCAGTTAAGGTCGTCCCCTGCTTCTTCGCCTCGACCGCGCCCACAGCCCTGCGATCGACGTAGAGGAGATAGTCCGCCTTACCGTGCCCGCGGGCGAGAGGGAACTCACGGATCGCGACGCCGCGGCTCGTGTGCAGGTCGGCTTTATCGGCGTCCTGCACCACCCATCCAGCTTGCGTGAGCTGTCGGTCGATGTCGACGCGCGCCCGGTCTTCAGGCTTCATGCGTCAAAGAATGCGGATGGAGTGAGACGGAGGCAACAGAACGCTGTGGGATATTCCCTACGACACCCGGCGCGTCTTCCTTCTCATGAAATCCATGAGAATGAACTGGCCGAGCGTCATCGTGTTCGTGAAGTAGGCCTTGCCGCGGCAGATCGCGGACACCTTCTTCACGAACTCGACCAGGCTGCGGTCGCGCGCGAGCATGAAGGTGTTGATCAGGATCCCCGAGCGCCGGCACAGCGCGACCTCGCGATAGGTGGCCTGCAAAATGTGCGGGTCCAGGCCCATCGAGTTCACGTAGATCCTGCCGTCGGGCTGCGTCAGCGCCGACGGTTTGCCGTCGGTGATCATGATGATCTGACGCATGTCCTTGCGCTGCCCCATCAGGATCCGGCGCGCGAGCTTCAGCCCCTCCGTCGTGTTCGTGTGATACGGTCCCACCTGCGCGTGCGCGAGCTGGCCGATCGGAATCTCTTCCGCCGTGTCGTGGAACAGCACGACGCGCAGCGTATCGCCCGGGAATTGCGTCCGAATCAAATGCGTCAGCGCGAGCGCCACTTTCTTCGCCGGCGTGAAGCGATCCTCGCCGTACAGAATCATCGAGTGCGAACAGTCGAGCATCAACACCGTCGCCGATGACGAGCGATACTCGGCCTGATGCACCATCAGGTCGTCGTACTCCAAATTGATCGGGACGCCGAGGCCTTCGCGCTTCAGGGCGTGCGAGAGCGTCGCGTTGACGTCGAGGTTCAGGGTGTCGCCGTACTCGTAGCGTTTG
>DATDFB010000309.1:0-29275 GCA_036522835.1 Thermoanaerobaculia bacterium
ATCTTCCCCCGGCTTCGGCTTCTTGAAGCCGGCGTGATGGCTCAGTGCGCGGGCGAGCTCGCCGAGCTCCTCCGTCAGCCGTGCCAGCATCGACAGCGGAGGGAAGTAACCTTCCTTGAATTGGTTTATGTAACGGTCAACCTCTTCTTGAATCGGCGCGAAGCTCATGACGCGATTTTGCCGTGTGCTACCATCCTCAGCAATGCGTTTATCGCTTGCTGTTCTCCTCACCGCAGCGATCGGCGCGTCCAGCGCCTCGGCGCAAGTGCAGGTGATCGTCGGCGCCGATGGCAAGAAAACGATCTCGAACTTCGGCGGCGGCTTCGCCGGCGGCAAGTCGACCGACCTGCGTTGGTGGGCCAAGCAGCGCAACCGCAGCTCGCCGTATGACGCCATCATCGACCGCCACGCGCTGGCCTACGGCGTCGATCCCGTGCTCGTGCGCGCCGTGATCCAGGTCGAATCCAACTTCAATCCGCAGTGCGTCTCGAACAAAGGCGCGCGCGGCCTGATGCAGCTCATGCCCGAGACGGCGAAGCGCTACGGCATCCGCAACATCTTCGATCCCGAGGAGAACATCCGCGGCGGCGTGCGCGAGCTCGCCGAGCTCCTGGAGATGTTCCACGACGATCTTCCGCGCGCCCTTGCCGCGTACAACGCCGGGCAGGGGGCAGTGCTCAAGTACGCCGGCATCCCGCCGTACTCGGAGACGATGACGTACGTGAAGCGCGCCATGAGCGTGTACTACGGGACGCCCTACGGGCAGGCTACGTCGTTCGCCGCCGGCAAAGAGCCGAAGCTCAAGGGCGGCTTCATGGCGCCGATGGCCGCGGCAGTGTTGCCCGGAATGCGTTATCTCGGCTCCAACTAGCCTACAATCCCGGCGGCATGCCCGATACTCGTCCCGCCGTCGCTCCTCCGTTCGACCAGGGTGTCTTCCTCCTTCACTACAACCGCGGGCGTGAGGCCTTCCAGGAAGGGCGCTACGCCGAGGCGCGGCGGGAGCTGGAGCAGGCCCAACGCCTGCGTCCCGACGACGCCGACGTTCTGAACCTCCTCGGCCTGGTCTACTTCAAAACGAATGCATTCCCCGAGGCCGAGGTCATTTACCGGCGCCTCGTGGGCGAGAACGCCAACGTCTTCATCCTCCACTCGAACCTCGGGCTGATCCTCTTCAAGCAGGGAAAGCTCGACGAGGCCGAGCAGTACCTCCTGCGCGCCGTCGAGCTCCGTCCGAATTACGCCAAGTCGCACCTCTACCTCGGTCTGTTGTATCGCCAGCGCAAGAAATTCGGCCTGGCTCTGGAGCACCTCCGCTTCGCCGGCGCCGACAAGCTCGTGCGCGAGGTCGAGGGGGAGATGCAACAGATCGCCAGCTCGCAGACGCGGCCGACGCCGGCGGTCCGCGACACGCCCCCTCCGCCGCCGGATCCGAAGCGCGGCATGACGACGCAGAAGATCGTCCCGATCGATCCGAATCTCCTGACGCAGCCGGGCAAGGTGCGCAAGCCCGACACGAATCCGCAGACGACGCCCGTCCCGGCGCCCCCGGTCGACATCGCCGCCGTCACTGCCGCGCGCAAGCTGCAGGACGCCGTCGACGATCCGCAGGTCGTCGAGGAGAAGCGGCTCGACCTCGGCCGCAAGATCGAAGGGGCCTCGCGCACGTTCACGCTGCACGAGAACGGCTTCCTGGAGATCAACTTCGCCAACAGCGCCTACGTGAAGCGCGGCACGGTGTCGAGCTACTCGGGCAACCTGAAGTTCGCCGCCGAATCGGGCCTCCTCGGCACGACGGCGCAGACGATGGTGAAGGCGGCCGGGCAGGGGAAGCTCTTCCTCTATGAGAAGGGGCGCAAGACGTTTCTGCTCGACCTCAACGAGGAGTTCATCTACGTCGAGGGGAGCAATCTCCTGGCGCTCGAGGACACGCTGACGTACCGCGTCGAGCCGATTTACGACAGCGCCTACCAGCGCAAGATCGATACGGTGAAGATCTTCGGCAAAGGGTCGCTGGCCATCTCGACGTCGATCGAGCCGCTGACGCTGCGCGTGACGAAGGAGTACCCGCTGTCGATCTCCTCGAACGCACTGGTGGCCTGGACCGGCAACCTGATCGCCGCGGTGATGGACGACCGCTCGGTCGACAACGTGATGATCGAGAGCGGGGACAGGGCGGGATTTAAGATACGGTTTGAGGGCGACGGCGTCGTCGTATCGGAGCAATAACTGCCGCCACGAGTGTGACGCCGCTCACGCCGCCGCCCCACAAAACGAGCGGATTGCGGTAACGCAGCTCGACGCGGTGGCGCCCCGCCGGCACGATCAATCCCTGATAGGCGATGTTTGCGGGGATGAGCGGCGCCGCGCGGCCGTCGATCGTCGCCCGCCAATACTTGTGCCGCGTGATGGTGATCACGAGGAACGCCGGCCCGTTTGCCTCGACGTCGATAGTCGCGCTGCTGCTGGTCTCGCGCAGGGTGACAATCCGCGCCGGCGCCGGGACGAACGGCTTTCGCACCAGCGCGCTGCCGGCCCGCACCAAGTGGCGCGAGAGCTCGCGGGCGAACCAGTAGCGGCCCTGGTTGGGGATGCGCGTGACGCGGATCGGATCGCCGCCGTAGTCGACGACGTAGCGGACGTTCGCCATCAGCGCGTACGGCTCGGCCCAGTGGGCGTAGCCTGAGCTGGCCAGGCGTTTCATCGAGTCGAGAAGATCGTGCGTCGGCAGGAGCTGCGTTTCGTCGATGTCCGCCTCGAGCGCGCCGCGCAGGCCCCAGGCCGCGGGGGTGAACGGGCGGAGGGCGTTGCGGGCGAGCCAGAGCGGGTTTTCGGCCAGCGGGCGGCCGGTCCACTCGCCGCGGTGGAAGACGGCGTAGTCGTTGCGCGCGGGATCGAACGCGGCGACGGCGGGCGGCGGGGTGAAGAAGGCGCGCGGCATGCGCGGGATCGGCTGGTTGGCAAAGGCGGCGACGTCGACGGCGACGAGCGCCACGACGACGAGGCGCCAGACGCGGGTGTCGAACCGGCGGGCGACGATGCCGTCGACGTGGTCGAACGCGACGGCGGCGAAGACGACCAGCGCGACGAGGCCCATCATCATGAATTTCTCGGGATAGCGGAGCGAACGGATGCCGATCGCGTAGAGCCAGCGGAACAGCGGCGTGTGCCCGCCGATGGCCAGCACGTACGAAACGACCAGCACCGCCGCCGTCCGCAGCGCGCCCGGCGCGCGCGCGGCGAATCCGGCGACGGCGAAGATCACCACGCCGAGGCCGCAGTAGATACTCAGGAGGTAGGGGAGGCCGCCACGCCACTGCGGGCGCTCGGGATCGATGCGGCCGAACGCGTGCGGCGCGATCAGCTCGAGCGGACGGTCGGGGGCCATGCTGAAGGCGACGACGTTCGCGTACGGCAGGCCGCGCGCGCGGGCGGAGTCGCCGACGTGGTCGATCATCGGCAGAAGCTGCACCGCCGCGATGCCCGCCGCCGTCACGGCGAGCATGGCGATCCGCCGCCACTCCCTCCAGGCGCCGGCAAGGATCAAAATCCAGAGCTGCGCGAGCGCCATCGGCTCGCCGACGAGCATCGGCATCGCCGCGATGATCGCGGCGAGCGCGAAGCTGCCGCCGCGCAGCCAGCGCAAGAGCGCCCACGCCACCAATCCCGCCCAGCTCCAGACGAAGAAGGTCGGCAGCGTCGTGGCGCTGCCTAAAAAAAAGCCGCCGAGGCCGAAGGAGAGGGCGCCGACGATCGCGGCGGCGCGGCTCAGCGGCAGCGCGCGCAGGAAGAGAAACGTCCCGGCCAGCGCCAGCCAGACGTGAACGACGATGTGCAGGGCGAAGCCGAATTCGTAGGAGCCGAGGAAGATTAAATACTGCGGCGGGTAGAAGACCTCGTACGCCGGATTCGCCGCCATCGGCTGCCCGCCGGCGATGAACGGGTTCCACCACGGGAACTCGCCGCGCGCGACGAGGTCGTGCACGACGCGCTTCATCGGGAAGTGATAGATGAAGAGGTCGCGCCCGGCGAAGTTGCTGCCTAGGAAGAGAACGTCGGCGAAGAGGAGGGCGGCGAGGGCGAGGAGGAGCGCGAGCGAGAGAAGGTCGGCGCGCCGCGCGCTCACGCGCCCAGCCCCATCATGCGGAAGACGATGGGGATGATGACGAAGAGCTGCACGGCGTCGAAGACGCCGTGGGCGATGACGCCGGGAAGGAGATTTTTCGTCCGGTAGAACGTGACGCCGATGATCAGCGAGATCACGGCTACGCCGACGAGAAGCAGCGGCTGGCCGAAGCCGGAGTGCGCGAGGGCGAAGAGAATCGTCGAGGCGATGAGGCCGATACGCTTCTGGAGGAAGCCGCGGAAGAAGGCCTCCTCGACGGTCATGGCTGAGAGGACGACGAGCCCTTTCTTCCACAGCGGCAGCGCGGCCATCCAGGCGATCATCGGCGGCGGCTGCTGCGGCTTCGGCATGAGCCCGGCCGCGCTCAGGATCAGCGCGATCAAGAGCGCGGCGATGATGGTGAAGATCCACCCGCCGACGCCGACGGCGAGCCCGGTCATGACCATCTCGCCGCTGTCGCCGCGGCGCAGGGTGAGGAACTCGCGCAGCGGCGGCCGCCCGGTGAGCAGCCACCAGCCGGCCAGGAAGACGATCAGGACGCCGTGCAGCAGAAAGAGCGAATAGAACGGAATCTTCGCCAGCTCGCTCGCCGTCGGCACGTGCATGGCCGAGCCGATGACGAGGATGGCCAGCCCGAACATGAGCAGCCCGAGCCACGCGTACGCCGCGAATTTCGCCCCCTCGGAGGGAAACCGGTCGCAGGCAAAGAGCCGGTAGCGCTCGTTGAGCGCGATCATCGCCACATAGACGAGGGCGATGAAGAGGAGCGGGAGGAGGTAGTGCGTCATCGAGCCGAGCGCAGTTTATATCCCTCTCCACGCGAAGCGGGGAGAGGGTGCGGGGGAATGTCCGGGGCCATTAGTTGCGGCGGCTCAACCAATAGTCGCGAAATGCCTGGAGTCGTGGCAGGGACTCGCGATCCTTGACACGATTCGCGGCGCGCTTGCTCCCGATGATGTCATCAGGATGGCAGACCGGAAAGCCCTCGACGTCGATGCGCCGCCGCCACGCGCCCTCGAAGTGCTCGATGCCGTCAGGCGCGAACACGAGGTCGAGGTCGAAGGGGCCGTTTTTCAACTGTACGAAGTCTTTCCCGCGAAGGATTTCGGCAGCCTGAGTCTCCGTCAAAGTGAACCCGAGAGCCTGCAGAGCAGCAACGAGCGCCGCGCAGTTTGCCGATGACTTTTCGACGAAGAGGTCGGCGTCCTGTGTCGTGTCGGGAAAGCCGAGCAGAATCGCTCCCGACTTGCCGATGAAGAGGTAGCGGACGCCGTGCGCGGCGAAAACGTCACGGATCTCTTCGGCCTGCCGATACTCGAATGCTCCAGCCATTCACCTACCGTAGCCGAGCCACGACGGGAGATTCTCTTCGCACCAGACACGGTAATCGGCCATCGTGTCGAAGGCCCGGAACGGAACGTCATCGAGGACGGGCTTGTACGTGCGAATGAATGCGTATCGCATTCGCAGCGGCAACGGCCGGCGTGCTGCCGCTTCGAATTCAGCGATCCATTCCTCCTTTTCCGAGAGCGTCGGCGCGTTCACGTGATGAATTGTAAGACGATCGCGCCGGCTGCGGTGGCCGCACGCGCACGAACACTTCGCCAGCCCGGGTGGCTCGCAGTCTTCTCGGCATGTCTCTCATCGACGACCACACAACCGCGGTGCACTACACGAGATGGTCGGGCGACCGCGTGCGCGAGCGCGGCATGTCTAACGAACATCATGGCGCAGTCCGGCGTTCGGGCCGGGGCAAATCGATCTTCGTCGGTATCGGCGAATACAACGACTCCGATCTCATGCGAAAACCAAATGTTCCACGGAGGTCGCCATGTGGTGCTTGGGAGGGCCGAAATCGTCACAACGTTCCTCACAGGTTCGTGTTTGTGGCACTAAGTTGTTTGTTATGAGTTGGCTAACACACAGGTAGCCGAGCGAATTATCTCCACATAACCCGCGCCCTCCGGCCTGTCACGCCGGATGTCGCGGGTTCGAGCCCCGTCGCCCCCGCCAATCTAAGTTGCTTACCAGCGGCCATTTGGCGGCCTTCATGTTTCTGTGCGCCGCTCTAAGAGAATTGGAGACTCACAAGGTAACTCGCAAGCTTTGCGTTTTTTCGTGAACGCACGGCCCTTCCAATGACGATCCGGCCGCGGAATATGACTGGCCAATTTCGGGACGTTCCACGGAAAAAGTGCGATACGACGTGCGCTTGCGGACGACCAAGGCGACCGGGCTTTCTGCTTTGATGCCGAGATAGACACTTCGCCGCGAGCCAGTCGGCGATCTCTACCGGCGTACCCTTGTTCACGTTCTTGCTTGTCGAGTGTGAGAGCCCGGATCGACGCCCGGCGTCCAGCAGACGTGGAGGGATAACGGCAGGAACAGCTGACCGATCGATCAGACCGCACGTCGTGCGCGCAGCCGCTCGGCGAGGATGTTCAACCCGTCGACGACACGCGGATTCCGGTCCTTGTCCAAGCTCACGCTCCACCGGAGGACGTCTCGCCACGACTCCCTGAGGGGCCGTTTTTTCAATTCGAAGACGCGCTGCTCGATCTCGACCGGCCAGTTCTCGAACTCGACTGCGAGCTCTCGGATCGCGGTCTCATTGCCGGGCGACGGATCGATCGCGGACTGGCGCAGCATACAATCGATGAGCGCCGCCCGTTCGTCCGACGTTCTAAGTCTACGAATCAGGTCGACTAAATCACGCGCATCGGAAACCTGACGCAGGGACCTGATTCGCCACCGCCAGATCAATGCATCGTGAATGTCGTCAAAGTGGGTGATCGCGAAGATGGCAAAGAGCGCGGTAATCATTATGCACAAGACGACGTCCTCGTCGACGGCCGCCTCTCGTGCGACCGGCAAGAGTTTTTGTCGCTCGATGTGCGGAGCGAGCCATACGACAAACGCGAACATGGCACCAACCACAAGCAACCGACCAATCACCGGGAGGATGTCCTGGCGGAATGAGAGTTCGCGAAGGCGACGCAGAACGGCCCGAATCGGATCGATGAAGCGTGAAACCGGCAGGATTCCGACGAACGCCATCCATGCGGCGAGGATCGGCCAGAACGCGGTGAGCAGAGCAAGATCGAAAAGGTGAGGACTGACCCAGATGATCAGCACCATCGTTAGCAGACGAAACGAAATCACCCAAAACAGGTGGAAGAACCCTTTCGGCTCCGTGGTCAGCCGCCACACTCGACGTCTCCTCACGTACGTCACGGCGAGCGAAAACGCCGGAAAGAAGACCGCGTCTAATACGAGTTCCGGCCTGGCGATGACAACGCTCAGGCAAACCAGAGCGTGCAGGATCAAATCGACCGGCACGATCCACATCAGCACGCGAGCCGCTCTCACGAAATGCTGGTTCCGTGGAAGGCGTCGCAAATGTGCAAAGGTCGCGTCGCTTTCCCGTCTTAGGCGACCGCTCACGAACAGATCGATCAGTTCGCCTCGAATCGCCGAGACGATCTCCGGCGTAACCGTCGCGAGCAGTGCCGCCTGTCGATAAGCCACTTCGGCCAGCCAGCGGCTCCCGCTCGTAAAGGCGCGCCCGATGACCTGCACGAGGACACGATCCCGCGAGATCCCCGCGACCTCGAGCGCCCACTTGCGGTCGCGCAGCGTTCCCGTGCGCGTCGCGGCTTCGACGATCCGACCGACCAGCTCGCGAAGACGTTCCGGCGCCGCCGCCGGCCGCCCTTGAAATCCGGACTGCAGTAACGACATTAGATGCAGTGCGAGCGGCGGCCACGGAAACTCCCGCACGAATCGCGGTCCGCTCGCCGCTTCCTCCGCGCCCGCGAACTCCGGCAACACTGCATCGATGACCGCGCACTCGCGCTCGAGAAGCTCCTCGGCAGTTGGGAGTATCCCGGCGAGTCGCTCGTCCGTCTGAGTCTGCAGCAACACGACGGCGGTCTCGCGCCATCGCGCATCGGTGAGCAGTTGTTCGGGCGTAACGACACCGGGCGCATCGAGGACGACGGCCGTCGCGAAGTACTCCTGGAACCGGCGATGCGAAAAGGTGAACGTTGCGTCAATCGAAGTGCCTTCGACGCGTGCGAGCTTGACGAACTCCAGCGTGTTGAACATCGCCTCTGCATTGCGTCCGTATCCGCGCTCAGCCATCGCCGCCGCGAGTGTTACCCGTGCGGGACTGAGGCCGAGCGTCGGATGCGCGGCCATGCAGAACGCGGCCTGCTCGGCCGCTTCGCGAAGCTCCTCCGCGCTGATACCGAAGCGCTGAAGAAGATTCCTTTTTTCGTAGTTCTCGAGCCGCGTCGCGATGTATCTCTCGAACACGACGTGCATGTGGTCGGGGAATGGATGGCCGTTTCGCATGTACTGACAGAGGAGACCGAGGAACATAGGATTGCGGGATGCGAGAGCGATCTCGGGGCCTGCGATCTCGAGGCGGCCAATCAGATGTTTTCGAAGGTGCACCGGAAGGTCCGCCTGGTGGATCAGCTTGCGGCGGTACTCGTCGGAGAGCGCGAGGATCCGGAAGCGCGGCCATCCCAGACCGCCGGGACCGCGGAAGTACCGCGATGCGACGATGCCGCGGCACTCATTCATCGACGTCAGGAATGTCGCAATGGCGTCGCCGTACTCGCTGACGGCCGTGTCCGCGCTCGTGGCACTCAAGACGTCGGGGATCTCATCGAACGAGTCGAACAGGAACAGCCACGTTCCCTCTTCGAGCCCGCGCTTGAACTCATCACTCAGGAATTCTTCCACGTCGAGGCTGTTCGCGCGGTTCAGCGTTTTCATGACGTGCTCGCGGATCAACTTCGCGTCGATAGCGCGGTCCCCGCGATCAATCGACTTGAGATTGATGTAAAGCGGAATCAATGAGTGCAGCGATCGGGACTTCCTCGCCGCGGATGCCATCGTGATTGCGAGATGCCGCAGCGCGACACTCTTGCCCGAGCCCGGCTCTCCCTCGAGCAGGATCAGTCTCTCGCGACTCTTCTTCAGCGCGTCGGACAGCGACCGCTCGCGGCTGAGCGATCCATTGCGGCGAAATCCCATCCGCCTCCGTCGGCGCCCCTCCACCTCGACCTCGGCCTCGAGTTCGCTGAACCGATTGTCGTTCCAGTCTTCCGCGACATCGATGCGGTTGATCTCCGCGACGATGTGCTCCCCGAATCGCCGTCGCCGGCGACGGCGTCGCTTCTCATCCGCAGGGGAAAGCCATTCGCGGACCTCCCTTGCGTATTTGATAGCGTAGTGGATTACCACGATCGCGAAGACGATCCTGAAAACGAAGTCGGGGAGACTATGGCCGACGAAAGCTCGCCAGAACGCGTCGACGTTGTCTCTGAGAGCCTCAGGATTCATGGAGACGGACCGCCATCACGATGGAACGGCTTGATCCTCACTGTCAAGCTCGTAGGATCTCCCTTCACCGTTCCCCTTCGACGTTCGCTGCAGTGAAGCAGGGCGGCGCAAGGGATTTGCATTCGTGGGCTGAGGGAGAGTGGCTTCTGCCAATTTCCGGAACGCTATTACTCGACGCGGGGTCGTAGTTCAGTCGGTTAGCCCTCCGGCCTGCCACACCGGAGGTCGCGGGCCCGCCCTGTCGGCCCATTGTTATCAAGTCATGGCGCCCCCTTCTCCCCGCTGCGCGGGGAGAAGGACCTAAGACTCCGGCCTCACCTCCACCCGGTTGTCAAAAAACGTCGCCCCGCCGCCCAGGTCCGTGACGGCCTGCGAGGTCGTCTCGTTGGCGTTCGCGCCGTCGTCCGTGAGCTTTCCCCACCAGATCGACGGCGCCGCCACGACGCCAGGCCGCACCTTAACGCTAATCACCGCCTCGGCCGTGAAGGCGCCGCGGTCGTTCCAGACGCGCACGCGCGCGCCGGCGGCGATGCCGCGGCGGGCGGCGTCGTCGGCGTGGATCTCGACGATCGGCTTGCCCGCGGCGCGGCGGAGCGAGGTGACGTTCACGAACGTCGAATTGAGGAACGAGTGCGCGGGGGGGCAGATCAGCGACAGCGGGTACCGCCGGGCCAGCTCGGGGCTGCGCTCCTCCGACTCGTGCGGTGCGATGTACGTCGGCAGCGGATCGAAGCCCATCGCCGCGAGGCGCGACGACTCGATCTCGATCTTCCCGCTCGGCGTGGCCAGGCGCGCGCCGCGATGGTAGGGGAGGTGCGGCGACGGGACGTTGATCCGCATCCAGCCGCGCTCGCGCAATTCGTCGAAGTCGATGCCGCTCGCGCAAGGGCCGCCGCCGAGGGCCTCGCGCATCAGCTCCTCGTCCGTGGCTTGGAGCTCGGGGAAGTCGAGCTTCATCGCCGCGGCGAGGCGGCGGAAGATCTCCGCGTTCGGCAGCGACTCCCCGAGTGGCTCGATCGCGCGGCGGTTGTACATCATGTAGAGGTGGCCGTAGGCCTTCTGCATGTCGTCGTGCTCGAGCTGCGTCGTGGCCGGCAGGAGCACGTCGGCGTAGTCGGCGGTGTCGGTCTGGAAGTGCTCGAGGACGACGGTGAAGAGGTCCTCGCGGCGCAACCCGGCCAGGACTTTTCCCCGCTCCGGCGCGATCGAGGCCGGGTTCGAGTTGTAGACCACGAGCGCGCGCACCGGCGGATCGTCGGTCTCCGTCAGCGCTTCGCCGAGGCGGGTCATGTTGATCGTGCGCGTGCCGGGCGGGATCAGCTCCTTGCGATCCAGCGGACGGAGGAACGAGAACGTGCCCGACGACGACAACTGGCAGCCGCCGCCGACGTCGTCCCACGTGCCGGTGACGGCGGGGAGGATCGCGATGGCTCGCACCGCCGAGCCGCCGCCGCCGTGGCGCTGCAGGCCGTAGTTGAGGCGGATGAACGACGGCCGCGTCGTGCCGTAGCGGCGGCCGAGACGCTCGACCGTCTCGACCGGCAATCGACAGATGTCCGCCACGCGCTGCGGCGCGTAGTCGGCGAGCACGCGATCGCGCAGCTTCTCCCACCCGGTGGTCATCGCTTCGAGATAGCCGCGGTCTTCGAGGCCGTCGCGGAAGATGACGTGCATCATGCCAAGGGCGAGCGCGGCGTCGGCGCCGGGGCGGATGGCCACGTGCTCGTCGCACGCCGCGGCGGTGCGCGTCCGCAGCGGATCGATGCAGATCGTCGTCGCTCCGTTCTCCTTCGCCTG
Source organism: Thermoanaerobaculia bacterium (assembly GCA_036522835.1). Lineage (GTDB taxonomy): Bacteria > Acidobacteriota > Thermoanaerobaculia > Gp7-AA8 > Gp7-AA8 > DATDFB01. The sequence continues at coordinate 11,279 of DATDFB010000309.1, forward strand.
GCGGATGAACGGCCAGAGATGCGGATTGGCCGTGAGGGTGTTCGTTCCCCACAGCAGGATCAGCTTCGCCGCGCCGATCGACTCCGGGTCGGTGCCCATGCGCGGCCCATACGTCGACTGAATCCCCTCGGTGCCCGCCGACGAGCAGATGGTGCGGTCGAGCTGCGACGCGCCGAGGCGGTTGAAGAAGCGCATGGCGATCCCTTCGCCCTGCACCAGGCCCATCGTGCCGGCGTAGGAGTAGGGGAGGATGGCCTGCGGGCCGTCGGTGTCGATGACGCGCTGCAGGGTTTCCGCGATCAGTGCGAGCGCCTCATCCCAGCTCGCGCGGCGGAACTTGCCCGAGCCCTTCGCGCCCGTGCGGATCTGCGGAAAGAGCAGGCGATCGGCGTGATAGGTGCGCTCGACGTAGCGCGCCACTTTCGTGCAGAGGAAGCCGTTGGTGAACGGGTGGTCGGGATCGCCGGCCATGCGCACGGCGCGGCCGTCTTCGACGGTGACGATCCAGGCGCAGGAGTCAGGGCAGTCGTGCGGGCAGACGCCGCGGACGAGTTGGGACATGCGCAGCAAGTGTACCCTCGTGAGGAATGCAAAATGCGGAATGCAGAATGCAGAATGGCTCCGCTACCAATTCTGCATTCTGCATTCGGCATTCTGCATTCGGTTACCGCGTCGCCCGCCGCCGCGGCGGATAGCTGACGGCGCTCGTGTCGTTCGACGGATCGGCGTCCTTGCCGCCGTCGTGCGTCACGTGGACCTCGTAGTGCACCGGACCGGTGCCGACCGGCCAGAGGAACGACTGCCGGAACACCGTCGAGACGCCCGGCGCGATGTTGCCGACCGTCGTCGAGTCGGTGGGGGAGGCGGGGGCGAGCACCGGAGTGATCGTGGAGTCGAGGACGACGTTCTGCGCCACCTGCGCGCCGCGGTTCGCCACGGTCGTCACGAAGGTCAGCACGTTGTTGCCGCCGCTGCTCTGCACGACGACGGTCGTGGCCACGGAGACATCGACGGTGCGGAACGCCGAGACGATGACGGCGATCGCCGCGGACGGCTCCGACATCTTCTTCCCGCCGTCGGCCGTGATCGTGGCGACGATCTCGGGCTCGTTGTTCACCGGCATGACGGCGGTGAACGTCGCGTGGCCGTTGACGTCGGTCTTCACCGTGATCGTGAACGGATTCCAGTCGAACGGCTGGTCCTCGGGCGGGCACTCCTCGAGGCGCTGCGGATGGAAGGCCACGACGTACGTGCCGAACGCCGCCGCCGTGATCGTCCCGCTCACCGACATCGAATCGGGATCGCGAAACGCCTCCGTGAGGACCGGCGCGTTCGGCGCGCCCTGCAGCTCCGCCGCGTCGGGCTCGGAGGGGCCGTTGCCGCCGTAGTCGAGGAGCAGTCCCTTGTTGCACGTGCCGCTGTTGGCGAGCACGTTGTCGACGATGCCGAGAATCGTCAGGCCGTTGCCGCCGTTGCGGGCCAGCCAGTTGTCGATGTACTCCGAGCCGCGCGCGGTGGCGGCGTGGACGATGCCGTCGCCATGGTTGTCGACGACCTGATTCCAGAGGACGTGCGCCGAGGAGCCCTCGATGCGGATCCCGGCGCCGCCGTTCTGCGCGACGATGTTCTGCGGCTTGACGAAGCCGGAGCAGTTGTTCGTGCACGTCGTGCGCACCCCGCCGAGGTAGACCGTGTCGCTCTGGGCATCGAAGTGGATGCCGTCGGCGCGGTTGCCGCGGATCGTCGAGCCGTAGATCGCGGAGCCGAAGCTGTCCTCGATGGCGATGCCGTTCTGCGAGTCGGTGATCGTCGTGGCCGTGACGCTGCCGTTCGTCCCTTCGAAGCGGACGCCGTCGCCGCTGTTCGGGCCGACGCGGCAGCCGTCGACCCAGTCGGCGTCGCCGCGCATGATGATGCCGGCGCCGCCGGTGTTCGTGACGGCGAGGCCGCGCACGTGCGCGAGGATGCCATTGAGAATGAGCGCCGCGGGCGAGGCGCCGGTGGCCGCGAGGGTGACGGCGTCGCCGGCGTCGATGAAGACCTGCTCGGTGGTCATGATCGGCGAGAGCGAGTGGATCGTGCCGGCGACGTCGAAGACGATCTGGTCGGCGCCGCCGCTGTGGTTGGCCTGGTCGACGGCCCAGCGCAGCGAGCCGACGGCGCTGTCGTCGAGGTTCGTGACGTGGTAGACGGCACCCGACGCCGCGGTAGCGGCGAACACGGCGACGGCGACGGCAGCGGTGCGGAGCATGAGAGAGTCCTGAGTTCGATTCTACAATCCTGCCGCATCGATGCCAGACAAGTACATCGCCGTCGGCCTGTTCGTCGTCGCAGCGGTAACGTTTTCATGGTTTTACGGCGGCGCCGGTTGGAACCACGACGCGCAGTTCGATCTGACGCGCGCGCTCGTCGAGCGGCACACGCTGTATATCGACGGTTACGAGGACACCGGCGACGTCTCGGCCGGCGTGGGCGGGCACAAATACGTGAATCGTGCGCCGGGCGTGTCGTTTCTCGCCGCGGTGCCGTATGTCTTTGTGCGCAACCAGTGGTTCTGCACGGCGGCGACGTGCGGTGTTTGCGGCGCTCTCATCGCGCCGATCCTCTATCTCCACGGCCGCCGGCGCTACGGGGCGCGGCCGCGCGACGCGGTGTGGATCGCGCTCGCCGTCGTCTTCGGGACGATTATCTTCGCCTATTCGACGATGCTCTTCGTCCACGTCCCCGCGGCGCTCTTTCTGCTGCTGGCCGTGGTGTGGCTCGACGAACGCCCGTTCGCCGCCGGCGCCGCCGCGGGCGTGGCCACGCTCTGCTTCTACGTCTGCGGCGCGGCCGCGCTGCTGCTGGCTGTGGAGTGCGGCGGCCATGCCGCCGCTGTCAGAGCGCCGGCACGGCCGGCGCACTCCACATTACGCTTCATCGCCGGCGGCGCCCCCTTCGCGATCCTACTCGGCCTCTACCACTGGGCCTGCTTCGGCTCGCCCTTCCGCACCGCCGTCGAGTCGAGCGCGCAGTGGACGGAGCGCGGGCTGCTGTTCGGTGTGCTGCGGCTGCCGCGGCTCGACGCGCTCCTCGGCATCACGGTCTCGCCGTATCGCGGCCTCTTCTTCGCCTCGCCGTTTCTCCTTTTCGGGGTCGCTGCGTTGTTCGTGAAGGGCGCACGCCGTGCGCCCCTACCGATCGTCGGCGGCATTAGCGCGATCTTTTTGCTCGTCACCGCCGGCTTCAACGGCTGGAACGGCGGCTGGGCCTTCGGCGCGCGCTACCTCACGCCGATCGTCCCGATCCTCGGCGTCGCCATGCTCGCCGCCGCACGCAATGCCCCGCGAATCGTGCGCGCCCTGTGGCTCGTAACCGCGCTCGTCTCCATCGCCATCAACTTCGTCGCCACCGCCGTCGACGCCATGCCCTCGGACGCGCTGCCCAATCCGATCGTCCGCTATCAATTTCCGGCGTTTCTGCGCGGCCGCATCCCCGAGGAGACGCGGAAAGCCTTCCCGTGGTACGCGTCGCGGAAGGTCGACAAGGTGGCCCTTCCGCGCGAGGCCCGCAACCTCGGCGAGCGCATGTTCGGCGAGGGGACGCGCGCCTCCGTCGTGCCGGTCGCGCTGTGGCTCGCGGCCGGCAGCGCGCTGCTCCTCATTCGCGCTCGAGAACCATTGCCACGCCAATCCCTCCCGCCGCGCACACCGTGACGAGGCCGTACTGCTCGCCCGTGGCCTGCAGCTCGTTGCAGACCGTGGTGACGATGCGCGCGCCGGTCGCACCGAACGGGTGCCCGAGGGCGATCGAGCCGCCGGTGCGGTTGATCTTCTCGGGATCGATCTCGCCGATGCCTCTCGCGCCGATCCACTGAATGTTCGACAGCACCTGCGCGGCGAAGGCCTCGTGCATCTCGATCACGCCGATGTCGGCGAGCGACACCTTCGCGCGCTCGAGCGCCTTCGGCAGCGCAAAGACGGGGCCTTGCAGCAGTTGGTCGAACGGATCGGTCGCGGCGAAGGCGTAGCTCTTGAGGAAGCCGATCGGCTTGATGCCGAGCTCCTTCGCCTTCTCCTCCGCCATCAGCAGCACCGCCGCCGCGCCGTCGGTGAGCGGCGAGGAGTTCGCGGCCGTGATCGTGCCGAACTTGCGGTCGAACACCGGCGGCAGCTTGGCCATCGCCTCGAGCGTCGAGTCGCCGCGGATCAGGTTGTCCTTCTCGACGATGTTGTCGAAGAGCGGCGGGACGACGACGGTCATCACTTCCTCTTTGAACCGCCCGTTCTCCGTCGCCAGCGCCGCGCGCTGGTGCGACTGCAGCGCGAACTTGTCCTGCGCCTCGCGCGTGATGCCGTTCTCCTTGGCCATCTTCTCCGCCGACTCGCCCATGGTCAGGCCGGTGGTCGACTCGGCGATGGCCGGCGCGTCGGGCGCGAGGTCGTGGAGCTTCACGCCGGAGAACGAGCCGAGCTTCTTCCCGACGCTCTTCTGCTTGCTGGCGTTGACGAGGGCGGTGGCGAATTTCTTCTGAAAGAGGATCGGCACGTCCGAGAGCGACTCCGCGCCGCCGGCGACGACGGTGTCGGCATAGCCGCGAAAGATGAGGTCCGCGGCCGAGGTGATGGCCTGATTCGACGACGCGCAGGCCTTGCTCACGGTGTAGCCGGGAATGGAGCGCGGGAGCCCCGTGCCTAGGACGATCTCGCGGGCGATGTTCGGCGCCTTGACCGAGGGTATGACGTTGCCGAAGACGACCTCCTGCACCGACTTCGGGTCGATGCCGGAGCGCTGCATGAGCTCCGAGACGACCATCTTGCCGAGGTCGAGGGCGGAGAGCTGCGCGTAGTGCGTGCCGGACTTGGCGAAGGGGGTTCTCAACCCTTTGATGACCGCAACTCTGGGGGTGTATTGCCACATGACCGGGCGAGGATAGCACCGGATAAATGCAGAATGCAGAATGCAAAATGCAGAATGGCTGTGCTTCTAATTCTGCATTCTGCATTCAGCATTCTGCATTTCGATAGAATCGCAAAACGGAGGCAACGAGCATGACGTTGACGGCGCCCGTCGTTGAGGCGAATCCTTTGCGCGAGGGCCTCGAGCAGGAGCGTGTTCCGGACGCCTCCTGCCTGGTGATCTTCGGCGCCTCGGGGGACCTCACGCAGCGCAAGCTCATGCCGGCGCTCTACTCGCTCGCGCACGACGGACTGCTGCCGGCGGGGCAGACCATCGTCGGCTTCGCCCGCCCCGAGTTCACCGACGAGGCCTGGCGCATGGCCATGCGCGAGGCGTGCAACAAATTCGCGCGCGTGCGCCCCGTCGACGACGCGGTGTGGGAGAACTTCGCCAAGGGGATCTTCTACGTCCGCGGCGACTTCAACGACCCCGAGGCCTACCTGCGGCTCAACCAGCGCCTCCAGGAGTGCGACCGCACCCGCGGCACGGGCGGGCGCCGCATCTACTATCTGGCCGTGCCGCCGAATTTCTTTCCCATCATCTCCGAGCTCCTCGGCGCGGAGAAGATGGTCAACGACCCCGAGCGCGGCGGGCCGTTCACGCGCGTCATCATCGAGAAGCCCTTCGGGCACGACCTGGCGTCGGCCAAGGAGCTGAACCGCGTCGCCGTCACGACCTTCCGCGAGCGGCAGGTCTTCCGCATCGATCACTACCTCGGCAAGGAGACGGTGCAGAACCTGTTGGTGCTGCGCTTCGCCAACGGCATCTTCGAGCCGTTCTGGAACCGGCAGTACATCGACCACGTGCAGTTCACCGTGGCCGAGACCGTCGGCGTGGAGAAGCGCGGCAACTACTTCGAGACCGCCGGCATCGCCCGCGACATCATCCAGAACCACATGCTGCAGCTCGTGTCGCTCATCGGCATGGAGCCGCCCGTGGCGTACGAGCCCGAGGCCGTGCGCGACGAGAAGGTCAAGGTCCTGCGCGCGCTGCGCGAGTTCCCGCGCGGCCGCGAAGAGGAGCACGCCGTGCGCGGCCAGTACACGGACGGCTCGGTCCTCGGCGAGCCCGCGCCGGCGTACCGCAAGGAGCCGAACGTCAACCCGGAGTCGAAGGTGGAGACGTACTCGGCCATCAAGCTCTTCATCGACAATTGGCGCTGGGCCGACGTGCCGTTCTACGTCCGCGCCGGCAAGCGCCTGCCGAAGCGCGTGACCGACATCTCCATCCACTTCCGCGCCGCGCCGTATCCGCTGTTCAACAAGATGCAGACGCTGCGCATGGGGTCGAACGTGCTGGCCATCCGCATCCAGCCGGACGAAGGGATCTCGCTCAAGTTCGACTCGAAGGTCCCGGGGCCGACGGTGCGCACCGCGCCGGTGACGATGGAGTTCCGTTACGCGACGTCGTTCGGCGCGGAGCCGCCCGAGGCGTACGAGCGGCTGCTGCTGGAGACGATGCTGGGCGACTCGACCCTCTTCGCGCGCCGCGACGAGGTGGAGACCGCGTGGGCATGGATCGATCCGCTGCTCCGCGCGTGGGCGGGCGACGGGCGCGCGCCGGAGCCGTATCCGGCGGGGACGTGGGGGCCGGGGGAGGCGGATGCGTTGATTGAGAAGGATGGGCGCAAATGGCGACGGCCGTGAGGGGGGAATGCAGAATGCCGAATGCAGAATGCAGAATGGCGCAGCTCCCAATTCCGCATTCTGCATTCTGCATTCTGCATTCGACTCCATGACCGACGCCCTCGACACCGAGCGCCCCGTCGACGTCGCCCAGATCGAGCGCTCGCTCGCGGAGCTGTGGCGGAACGAGCAGGACGGCAACGCCGCCGTCACCCGCGCCGCGCTCTGGAACGTGGTCGCGCACACGTCGACCTCGGAGCACCAGGCGCAGGCCACGGAGGCGCTCTCCCGCGCCAGCGCGGCCGTGCCGCAGCGCTCCATCGTCATCCACGCCGACGCCGCGGCGCCGCCGTCGATCAGCTCCTGGATCAGCGCGAACTGCCACCTCGTCGGCGGCGGGAAGCAGATGTGCTCCGAGGAGATCTCCATCGTGGCGGGGGGCGACCGCATCCATCGCGTGCCGCCGCTGGTCAATGCCCTGCTCCTGCCCGACATGCCGGTGGCGGTGTGGTGGATGGGCGACCTCCCGAACGAGCACGGGGAGTACGTGGAGACGCTGCTCGATCCGGCCGACCGGCTGATCGTCGACTCCTCGTGCTTCGACTCGCCGCAAGACCTCGAGCTCGTCGGCCGCGTGGCCGCGAAGACGACGACGATTCCGGCCGACTTGAACTGGATCCGCCTGGAAGAGTGGCGCGCCGCGACGGCCTCGGTGTTCGATCCGCCGCACATGCGCGGGCGGCTGGCGGCCATCCGCCGCGTGCGCGTCGTGGCCGGGGCGAAGGAGGAGAATTTCTTCGGCGACGCCATCGAGTCGCTGCTCTTCGCGGCCTGGCTGACGACGCAGGCGGGCGACGGCTCCGACGACGCCATCGACTACCGCTTCGAGCGACGCATGACCTCGGAGGCAGTCGGGCAGATCGCGTTCGTGGAGATCGTCTTCGAGGACGGCTCGTCCGCGAGCATCGCCCGCGACCGCGAGCGCGGCGTGCTGACCATGAACGTCGACGGCATCGTGTCGGTGCCGGAGTCGGTCACGCGCACGATCGAGAAGCAGACCGACGCGCTGATCGTGCGCCAGCTCAAGCAGAGCAGCGGCGACCGGGTGCTGGTGCGCGCGCTGCCGATGGCGGCGAAATTGGCCAAGAGGCTGCGATGATCCCGATCTCGACAGCGCCGGCATGGCCGGCGCACTCCACATGAACCTGCGCGTCTTCGAGTCCGCCGACGACCTCGCGCGCGCCGCCGCGCGCACGATCGTGCAGAAGATCGAAGCCGGCGCGCGCACGGTCGCGCTCTCGGGCGGCTCGACGCCGAAGCCGGTGTACGAGCTCCTCGGCGCGCAACCGTTCGCCGATGTCACCTGGGTGATCGTCGACGAGCGCTACGTGCCGATGGGCGATCCGCAGTCGAACGCGACGATGATCGAGGCCGCGCTGCACCCGGCGCGGCTGCTGCGGTTCAGGACGGAGCTCGGCGATCCGGCGGCGACGGCGCGCGCCTTCGAAGAGGAGTGGCGCGCACAAGATATCGAGCACCTCGACCTGGCCATCCTCGGCATGGGCGACGACGGGCACACGGCCTCGCTGTTTCCCGGCACGGCGGCGCTGCACGTCGAGGGGCGCATCGCCACCGAGGTGTGGGTGGAGACGCTGAACATGTGGCGGGTGACGCTGACCAAGCCAGTGCTGCGCGCCGCAACGCTGCGGATCGTCCTGGCGGCGGGGGAGAAGAAGCGTCCAATTCTCGAACAGGTGCGCGCCGGCACGGACTTCCCGATCGCGCAGGTGACGCGCGGCGTGGAGACGTGGTGGATGGTGGACCGGGCCGCGTCGCCGGAGCAGTGAGTCGCTTGGAGTCATCGATGACTTCGAGGAAGTCATCAACGACTTCCGCGAAGTCATCAACGACTTCCGGGAAGTCATCGATGACTTCCGCGAAGTCATCAACGACTCCGGGAAGTCATCAACGACTTCCGCGAAGTCATCAACGACTTCCGGGAAGTCATCAACGACTTCCGCGAAGTCATCAACGACTTCCGCGAAGTCATCAATGACTTCCGCGAAGTCATCAAGACTTCCGCGAAGTCATCGACGGCGAAAATGTTCAATCGTCGCCGTTACCCTCGGCAAGCCTATCTCGTCCAAACGTCCGTGAGACATCGTCATCGGCCTGGATGGATTCACCCGCTGCGCCGCATGCAGCGGGCGACCGAGGCGTGTCTTCGCTGGATCAACTGTTCCTGCGCCGTGATCGACGAGGCGATCCTCATCGTGGTGCGGCGGCCGGTGTTCACGACCATGCGCTTGCTGCGCGCGTGTCAGTGGCTCGACCGCGCCACGGATCAGCTCGAGCGCGCCGGATGTCATCTTCAGGAGACGCAGGCGAGGCTCGCCCGTGCGCCGGAAGAGGGCGGCGCGGTGCCGCAGGTGGTGTGCGAGGCGGCGCAGCGGTGGATGGCCGCGGCATCGCGGCTCCTCGCCACGCACGATCAGCTCGCGCTGCTCCTCTCCGAGGTGTTGCAGTGGGCGGCGGAAGGCGGCTTCGATATCCGTCCCGTCATCGCCGCGTCGCGGCCGGCGGCGGCGCGCTGGTACCTGCGCTACTGTCGCGCTCAACCGAGCAACCGCATTCGGCTTCTCTTACAGCGCAGGCGCCGTCCGGCGCGTACAACGTCCGCGGACGCGCCGCGGCGCGTCTCGCGCGGACGCGCGCCTCCTTTCGTTTCGGCTTGCCCGCTCTAGTTCACACGCAAGTCAAATCATGAAAGGAAATTGTTTATGGCGACTCATAATGAAGACGCGCAGGCGCGGATCGAGGAGGTCCGCGCCCTGCGTCAGAAAATCCCGAATCTCATCTTTCCGACGGTGAAGGGCGAACAGCAGCGTTTGGCCGCCGCCGCCACGGTTCCGCCCGAGCTGATCGAGCTGACTACGGTGGCGGTGAAGAACAACGTGGCCCTCGTCCGCGGCGGAAGGCCGGAGCCCGAAGTGCTCCGCGACCTGGGGTCGTACGCCGACGCCTACTCTCCGCTGGCCGACGAGCTGGAGGCGCTGGCCTCCTTCGTCCGCCACAGCGTGACGGCGGCGAGGAACACGGTGGGAAGCGATGCGCTCGACACGTACGCGTTGACGCAGCGCCTGGCCAAGCGGCCGGGAACGGCCGACCTGGCGCCGCTGGCCGAGGCGATGAACCGCGCCCTCGGACGCCGCGGCCGGAAGGCGAAGGCCTCGCCGGCTCCGGCGCCCGGAACGCAAACGTCGACTCCGCCCGCCGAAACGCCGGCACCGCCTACGAAAGAGTGACCGCGGTGCCGTAGTAACGCAAAGGGTGGGCGCGCCGCGAGGCGCGCCCACTCTTTAGGAAACGGAACGATTCATCTGCCAGATCCGGTACTGCCAAATGTCGGCATACGCCAGGTACGCCGCGTACGCTCCGACCAGAACGCTCGACACGCGATCGGCCGGAACCAGCGCGGCAAACAGGGCGAGAACGACGACCGTGTAAACGCAGGAAAGGACGAACGCGGATGCGAGCTTCTTGGCGCGAAAGAAGAAAAAGTTCCACACCGCGTTCAGAAGCAGCACGGTGATCGTAATCGCGATGATGAGCGCTCGAACACCATTGTTGCTACGCAAGGCACGCAGCAAAACCGTGAAGAAGATTGCGTAGTACGCGGCGCCGATGAATGCCCAAATCACAAATGGCGGCGAGCCGGATGGTTGCCGAAGCATCCGAAGACGATCTCGTACCCTCGATCCGGCAAAGAGCGCTTCCGCGCCCGCGGCCGCCAGGCAGATTGCCGTCGTGACGAAGACCGCGTTCACGCGCTGATCTAAGCACGATTCTTCGAGGCGTGCTGCTAAGCGGCGACGATGCTGCCGTCGAACAGGTGCACGGTGCGCTGCGCGCAGCGGGTGAATCGCGGATCGTGCGTCACCATGCAAACGGTGGCGCCGTCGCCGTGGAGCTCCCGCAACAGCTCCATCACCGAGTCGCTGTTCTTCGAATCGAGGTTTCCGGTCGGCTCGTCCGCGAGGAGAATCAGCGGATCGCCGACCAGGGCGCGGGCCACGGCCACGCGCTGCTGCTGCCCGCCCGAGAGCTGGGTCGGATAGTGATTCGTGCGGTGCGCCATTCCCACACGCTCCAGAGCGCGGTGCACGCGCTCGCTCCGCTCCTCGGGCGGCATCGACCGATAGGTCAGCGGCAGCTCCACGTTCTCGTACACCGTGAGATCGCCGATCAGGTTGAAGGCCTGGAAGATGAATCCGACCTTGCGGTTGCGGATGCGGGCGCGCTCGGCGGGCGTGAGCGCGGCCACCGGCTGGCCGTCGAGGGTGTAGGAGCCCTCGGTCGGCGCGTCGAGCAGGCCTAGGATCGAGAGCAGGGTCGACTTGCCGCATCCCGAGGGGCCGGCGATGGAGACGAACTCCCCCTCCTCGATCTCCAGATTGACGTGGTGCAGCGCGTGCGTCTCGACTTCGTCGGTGTAGAAGACTTTGCTCACGTCGTGCAGCTTGATCATCGGGTCTCCTTCGTCAGTTCAGCCGAACGCGCCCGTATTCGTCCCATTGCGAGGTATCGGAGGTGATGATGCGATCGCCTTCGTGCAGCCCCTCGGCGATCTCGATGTCCGTGACCGAGCCGCGGCCATACCTCACCTTCACCTGCGTGGCCCCGCCGGCGTCGTCGAGGCGGAAGACCGTTCCGCTGGTCAGCTCCTGGGCCCGCGACGGACGGGCCACGTGGAGGACATTCGTCATCCTCTCCAATTCGATGGTGCCGTCGACGGTGAGGTCCGGGCGCGCGCCACGAGGCAGCGGCTCGTCCAATCCGACGTCGACGGCGACGGTGGCGTTCTGCGAGGCGGGATCGATCCGGATCACATGACCTTTGACGACGCCGTTGCGGGTGTCGATGGAGGCGCCCTGGCCGAGAGCGATGTCGCGCGCTTGCGTCTCGGGGATGCGAAGCTGGGCCTTGAGCTGGGTGGGACGGACCACTTTGGCCAGGCTGGCCCCCTGCGTCACGCGCTGCCCGACCTCGACGTTGACCTGCTGCAGAACGCCGTCGATGCCGGCGCGGACCTGCAGCGACGCGAGCTGCTGCTCCTGGAGGCGCCACTGCGCGCGCAACTGCGCGAGCTTGGCCCGCTGGGCGGCGATCTGGCTGCGGGCGGCCACGGCGTTGACGCGCAGCCGCTCGGACTCGAGCTTGTAGCGGTTGTCGAGCTCGTCCGCGGCGTTCTTCGAGAGGCGGCGCGTGAGCTCCGGCAGCAAGCCTTTCTGCGCCATTTCCTGATCGGCGTCGGCGCGCAACCGGGCCTGTTCCATCTCCGCCTTCAGGCGCGCCGCCGCCGCCCGCTCGTTCAGCTCCTCGCTCTGCAATCGGTTGCGGAGGCTGGAGAGATCGGCTTCGCCGGCCTGCAGGACATAGCGGGCGTCGGCGGCCCGCTGCACCTGCGCAGGGTCGGAGAGCTCGAGGATCAGCGTCTCGGGCCGGACGGCCGTGCCGGGCTGCGTGACTACGCGCACCACGCGGGCGTCGGTGGCCGCGGCGATCCAGTTGACCTCGACCGGCACGAGGCTGCCGGTACCGCGGACCTGGCGGAGCAGCGCGCCGCGCCGGACGGTCTCGATGACGACGAGCGAGCGGTCGACCGGCGGCGCGGCGGGCTTGAGACGGGAGAGGCCGAGGGTGACGAGGGCCAGCACGGCGGCGGCGCCGGCGGCGTAGGCGATGCGCCGTCGCGTGCGTTGTTTTTGTCGTGAAGGGCGAGCGAGATCCATGCGCGGCGGTTATATGCATTGACAATATATCCGAAGTCGATATAGTTGTCCAACATGATGTCCACATCGCTTCCAGCCGCCACGTTCCACATCCTCGTTTCCCTCGCCGACGGAGAGCGACACGGGTACGCGATCATCCAGGACGTGGAGGCGCGCACCGACGGCGAGCTGCGCCTCAGTCCGGGCACGCTCTACCGCTCCATCCAGCGCATGCTGGAGCAGGGGCTGATCGTGGAGTCGAACCGCCGCCCGGCGCGCGCGCTGGACGACCAGCGCCGCCGCTACTACCGCATCACCCCGTCCGGAATCTCCGCGGCGCGCGCCGAGATCCGCCGTCTCATGGAGCTGATCCGCCTCGCCCGCGAGCGAGGCCTTTCTCCGGAGCCGGCATGATCCGCTTCTATCGCGCGCTGTTGCGCCTCTATCCGGCCGGCTTCCGCCACGAGTACGGCGGCGAGCTGTGCGCGATCTTCGAGGAGCGGCTCCAGCACTCCCCGCCCGCCGCGGCAATGACCGCGGCGGTGGCCGACGTGGTGCCCAACGCCATCGCCGTCCATTGGGACATCCTGCGTCAGGACCTCCGCTACACCGCGCGAACGCTGCGGCGCGCTCCCGGGTTCGCCCTGGCCGCCATCCTCATCGTGGCCTTGGGCGTCGGCGCCAACACCGCGGCCTTCTCGCTGGCCGACTTCGTTCTTCTGCGTCCGCTGCCGTTTCCGGACGCCGACCGGCTGGTGCAGTTGTGGAACGCCCGGGACGACGTGCAGAACGAAGCGTCGCCGGCGCTGTTCCGGGACTGGAAAACGATGGCCACGTCGTCGTTCCGCGGCATGGGGGCCTTTCAGCCGGCGGCGGCGAACCTGGTCGGCCATGGAGCTCCGCTGCGCTTGCCCGTGGCCCGCGTCACGCCGGAGCTCATGCCGCTGATCGGCGTGCCGGCGCGGATGGGAAGCCTGATCACGCCGGCCAACAGCGCGAACGGCGCCACGGCGGTGCTGAGCCACGATCTGTGGGTCGCGCAATTCGGCGGCGACCGCGGCGTGGTCGGGCAGACGGTGCGCCTCGACGGGAAAGCGCACACGATCATCGGAGTGATGCCGCGCGGATATCACTTCCCGAACCGCGACATCCAGATGTGGACGTCGATGGTGCTCACCGGACCGGACTACCAGGACCGCAGCGACACCTATATCCAGGTGGTGGGGCGGTTGGCGCCGGGCGTGGCCTACGAGCGCGCGCGCGCCGAGCTAGCCACGGTGGCGGCGCGGATCAAGAAGCAGCATCCGGAGGACGATCCGGACGACGGCATCCGGCTGCACGCGCTGCGCGACTCGGTGGGACGGCGCTCGCGCCTGCTCGTGCTCGCGCTCTGCGGCGCGTCGCTGTGCATCCTGCTCCTGGCCTGCGCGAATCTGGCCAGCCTTCTTTTGGCGCGCGGGGTAAGCCGGGCGCGCGAGCTGTCGATCCGTACCGCGCTCGGCGCGGGACGCGAGCGGATCGTGCGGCAGTGGATCACCGAGAGCGTGACGCTTGCGGGCATCGGCGGAACGCTCGGGGTGCTGCTGGCGTGGGGCGGGCTTCCGCTTCTGGCCCGGCTGGTGCCGACGGCGCTTCCGGTGGAGGAAGTGCCGAGCCTCGACTGGCGCATGCTGGGCTTGGCGGCGGCGATGATCGTCGTCACCGGGTTGCTCTTCGGAGTCGTGCCCGCGCTGCGGAGCGCGGACGATCGGCGCCGGCGCGTCCGCAACGCGCTCGTGGTGGTGGAGATCACGGGCTGCGTCGTGCTGCTCATCTCCTCGGGGCTTCTGATGCAGGCCATCCTGCGCATCCAGGCTCTCGAGCCGGGGTTCCGCGCGGAAGGCGTGACGGCGCTGCGGACGGCGCTGCCGCTGCCGAAGTACGAGACGGTGGCGGCGCGGGAGCGATTCTACGGACGGGTGCTCGAGGACGTGCGCGCACTTCCCGGCGTGGCCGGCGCGGCGTACACAACAGGGCTGCCGATGGCGCGGACCGGCGGGATCTGGGGCGTGGAGACGCCCGGGATGAATCCGCGCGAGCACAACAACGGCGCCAGCCTTCGCTACGTCACGCCCGGCTATTTCGCGACGCTCGGCATTCCGCTGCTGCGCGGACGCGACGTCGCCGATGGCGATACCGCGCAGCGGCCGTACGTCACGGTGATCAGCGAGTCGCTCGCCAAACGCACCTGGCCCGGACAGGACCCGCTCGGCCGCAAGTTCAAGATCGCGCTGGCGGAGCGAACGGTGGTCGGCGTGGTGGGCGACGTGCGCGTGCGCGGCTTCGAGCAGACGAGCGAGCCGCAGGTCTACCTGCCGTCCGGCCAGGTCCAGGACAACTCGATCACCGGATACCTCCCGCAGGAGCTGGTGATCCGATCGACGCTGCCTCCGGAGCAGTGGCTGCCCGCGGTGCGGCGGATCATCGCCGCGGCCGATCCGGAGCAGCCGGTCTCGGACGTGCGCGCGGTCGCGGAGATCGTCGCCAATCAGACGGCCTCCCGCCGCGTGCAACTTCGCGTGCTGGCCATCCTGTCGGCCATCGCGCTCTTGATCGCCGGCGTCGGCGTGCACGGTCTGCTGAGCTTCGCCGTGCTGCAGCGCACCAAGGAGCTGGGAATCCGGCGCGCGCTCGGCGCGCAAGCCGGCGGGATCATGGCCATGGTGCTGCGCGACGGTCTCCGGCTGTTCGCCGCCGGCGCTGCGCTCGGCGTCGTCGCGGCGTTGCTGGCCGGCCGCGGCATGACGGCGCTGCTGTTCGGAGTGCCGCCGACCGATCCCCGCACGATCGCCGTGGCCGTGGCGGTGTGCCTGGCGACGGCTCTCATGGGGTGCATACGGCCCGCGCTGCGCGCGGCACGCGTCGACCCGATGGTCGCGCTGAGGGAGAACTAGATGCTGCAACTGCTCGTATTCTCGGCCGCCGTTCTCGCGCTCCCCTCCGGGCAATTCGAAACGCTCGAAGCCCGCAACGGAGCGCACGTCCTCGTCCGGCAAGGCGCGGTTCCGCGCGTCTCGGTCCTGCGCGGAGATCCTCGCTGCGTGACCGTCTCGTCCGGCGCCGGCGATCGGCTCGTCATCGACAAGTCGGGCCACGATTGCCGGCGCGGCGAACGCGTGCAGATCGAGGTGATCGTTCGCCACCTGTCTGCCGCCGCGGTATCGAATGGCGGCAGCCTGCGGACGCTCGACGCCTTTCCGGATGAGAAGTCGATCGACGCCCACGTCGAGCACGGTGGCACGCTCGACGTCCGTTCCCTCGCCGCCGATCGTGTGGCGGCGTCGGTCTCCTCGGGGGGACGCATTCTCACCGCGCCGCGAAAGACGCTCGAAGCGAGCGTCGAATCGGGCGGCATCATCCTGTATTGGGGCGACGCCGCCGTGAAACAGTCGGTCAGTCACGGCGGCGTGGTGGCGCGGGGAACCGCCGAGGAGGCGGAGAAAGCGTCGTCGGAGTTGGAGGGGGTGGTGGCGCCGATTCCGCCGATACCGCCGGTACCGCGGCACCACTGAGCAACCGCTAAAGTGACTGGATGTACGGCGCGATGCCGGGAACGTTCGCCAAGGCGTTGTAAAGGCGGTTGTCGGCGGTGATCAGGCGGGTGTTGCGCTGAATTGCGAGCGCCAGATACATCGCGTCATAAACCGTACGCCCGTGAGTGACGGCAATCATGTATGCATCGGCGGCGTGAGCAGGCGACGCGCCGCGTCAGTATTCGGCTCGGCGATGAACCACTTGATGACGACGCTCGCGTCAACGACGAAAACACTCATCGTTCACGATCTTCGCGGATGTCATCGGTGCTGTCCGAAAAGATCCGCCCTCGGAAATACTCCTGCGACTCGCGCGAAAGGCGGCGAAGATCTTCGATGTCCCGGACACGTGGCACACTGCGCCTGATGATCTCGATCATTTCTTCTTCGAGAGAGCATCCGAACGCCTTCGCTCTCGCGTCCAGCCGCTCCAGCAATTCGGGATCGATATCGTGAAGCGTTACATCCGCCATACCCTCATGGTACCTCGGGCTCAAGCCTTCGGCTCGGCAATGAAGCGGTAGCCGACCCACGGCTCGGTCACGATGTAGCGCGGCTCGGAGGGGTTCGGCTCGATCTTCTTCCGCAGAGAGCTCATGTGCACGCGCACCGTGTCGGCCGACGTGCTGGGGGCGGCCGGCCAGACTCTGGCGATGATCTGGGCGATGAACAGCGGCTTCCCGGCGTTCGCGGCGAGAAACTCCAAGAGCGCCAGCTCGATCGGCGTCAGGCGCACCTCCCGCCCGCCCTGCACCACGCGGCGGCGCTCCATGTCGATCGTCAGGTCGGGGAAGTCGAGCACCGACGGCGGCGGCGTGGTCGTGCGGCGCAACTGCGCGCGGATGCGCGCCAGGAGCTCGGCGATGGAGAACGGCTTCGTGACGTAGTCGTCGGCGCCGAGGTCGAGGGCGCGGACCTTGTCGTTGTCGGAGCCGCGGACGGAGAGGACGATGATCGGCACCGCGGAGGTGGCGCGGATCGCGGAGATCAGCTCGAAGCCGTCGGAGCGCGGCATGGCCAGATCGGTGACGACGATGTCCGGCAGGACCGTACCGAAGATGCGCAGGCCGTCGGCGCCGTCGATGGCCGCGGTCGTCGGATAGCCGGCGGCGCGCAGCTCGTTGGAGAGCGAGTCGCGGATGGCCGGGTCGTCGTCGACGAGGAGGATCATTCCGCGCGAGGGTAGCCGATCGCGCGCAGATCGGCGCCGATCTCCTCGAGCGTGGCCGGATCATCAATGGTTGCCGGCACCGCATACGGCGTCCCCTCGGCGATTTTCTTGATCGTGCCGCGCACGATCTTGCCGCTGCGCGTCTTCGGCAGGCGCTTGACGACGACGGCCTGCTTGAACGCGGCGACGGGGCCGATCTTCTCGCGCACGAGCGAGACGAGCTCGCCGGCGATCGCCGCCGCGCTGCGCGCGACGCCCGCCTTCAGCACGACCAGTCCCACCGGAACCTCGCCTTTGATCGGGTCGGCCACGCCGACGACCGCGCACTCGGCGACGTCGGCGTGCGACGCCAGCACCTCCTCCATCGCGCCGGTCGACAGCCGGTGCCCGGCCACGTTGATGATGTCGTCGGTGCGCGACATGATCCAGAGATAGCCGTCGTCGTCGATGTAGCCGGCGTCGGCGGTTTTGTAGTAGCCGGGATAGACGCTGAGATACCACTTCAAATAGTCGTCGTCGTTCTGCCAGAGCGTCGGGAGGCACCCCGGCGGGAGCGGCAGCTTGATGACGACGTTGCCGATCGTGCCGCGCGGCGACTCGTTGCCGCGGTCGTCGAGGACGCGCACGTCGTAGCCGGGCACCGGCTTCGTGCACGAGCCGGGCTTGACCGGATCCATGCCGAGGCCGACGCAGTTCGCGCCGATGGGCCAGCCGGTCTCGGTCTGCCACCAGTGATCGATCACCGGGCGATGCAGCAGGTTCTCGGCCCACACGATGGTGTCGGGATCGGCGCGCTCCCCCGCAAGAAACAACGTGCGGAAACGCGACAGGTCATATCGGGCGAAGAGCTTGCCCTGCGGGTCCTCCTTCTTGATGGCGCGGAACGCGGTCGGCGCCATCAAGAAGGAGGACCCGCAGGG
>DATDFB010000310.1:0-8626 GCA_036522835.1 Thermoanaerobaculia bacterium
CGCTGTCGACAGCGGCGGCATGGCCGCCGCACTCCACATCTCTAGTGTCAGACGTTCGCACCGGACCCTCGTAACTCGCGAGCTGTGCGTCGGTGGTCAGCAAGGTGATGCTTTCGACGAGCGCCTGCGAGAGGAGGAGACGGTCGAACGGATCCTTGTGGAGCGGTGGAAGGGTCTGAACATTCACCGCGTGCTCGCTCGTGATCGGGAGCTCGACATAGCCGTTCTCGAGAAGTGCGCGCCTGAGGACGCGCGGCTCCACGCGAAAGTCATCGCGCGCGAGCGCCGCTTTGATCGTGATCTCCCACAGACTGGCGGCGCTGAAAAGCAGCTCGTTTTCAGGATCATTGATAAGCCGTCTCGCGCGCGAAGAGAGTCGTTCAGGATAGCCGGCAGCCCAAAGGAGAAGCTGCGTATCGAGGAGAAGTTTCACTCGCTGATTCCGAAAAGTTCGGAAATCTCGCGCTCGCCCATGCGGTCGAAGTCATCCGGAACAGAGATTTCGCCTTTGAGAAATCCGAGCCGCCGCGGTTTCGCCGGCGCGTCGATGGCTGTGACTTTCACCAACGGCTTCCCAGCCTTGGCGATGACGAACGACTCTCCCTTGGCTGCACGATCGACGAGTCGTGAGAGTTGCGTCTTGGCTTCGTGGATGTTCACCGTTTTCATGATGGGTAGACTAAGTCGACTGGACTAACTCTAACATACATGCCGCCGCTCCGACAGCGGCGGCATGGCCGCCGCACTCCACATACAATCGCCCCCAATGACCGACATCTCCTTCGGCACCGATGGCTGGCGCGCGGTCATTGCGGACGGGTTCACCTTCGATAACGTCCGCCGCGTCAGCGCGGCCATCGCTGTTGCGGCGCGGGGGCTGGAACCGCCGGCGGGCGTCGACCGCAACGCCCTCGTGGTCGGCTTCGACCGGCGCTTCCTCTCGCGCGAGCTCGCGCAAGTCGTGGCGGAGACGCTGCGCATTGCCGGGTACCGCGTCGTGCTCTCGAACGCGCCCGTGCCGTCGCAGACCATCTCCTTCACCGCGCATCACCGCAAGCTCCTCGGCGGCGTCGTCGTCACGGCCAGCCACAACCCGGCCAAGTACAACGGGCTGAAATTCAAGGCGTGGTACGGCGGCTCGGCGCTGCCGGAGACGTACGCGTCCATCGCCGGCGCGCTGGGGCAGAGCGAAAAACGGGAGGGGGGGAGCGTCAGCGAGGAGGATCTGCTCGACGACTACGTCGCCGCGCTGCGGACGCACGTGCAACGCCTCGAGCTCAACATCCTGCACGACCCCATCCACGGCGTCGCCGCCGGGATTCCGCAGCGCATCGTCAAGAACGTCACGACGATTCGCGGCGACGTGAATCCGAGCTTCGGCGGCGTCAATCCCGAGCCAATTCCGGAGAACCTCGGCGCCGCGCGGGACGCCATGCGCTCCGGCCACTACGACCTCGCCATCTGCAACGACGGCGACGCCGACCGCCTCGGCATCCTCGACGCGCGCGGCGACTTCGTCTCGCCGCACAAAGTCATCTCCCTCCTCGCGCTCTACCTCGTGCGCGAGAAAAAGATGAGCGGCGACATCGTCAAGACCTTCTCCACCACCCGCCTCATCGAGAAAGTCGCGCGCACCCTCGGCGCCGGCTTTCACGAGACCGCCATCGGCTTCAAATACGTCGCCGACCTCATGCTCGCGCGCAACGTCCTCATCGGCGGCGAGGAGAGCGGCGGCATCGGCTTCGGCCATTTCCTGCCGGAGCGCGACGGCATCCTCTCCGGCCTTCTCGTCGCCGAATGCGTCGCCCATTTCAAGAAGCCGCTGCACGCCATCGTCAGGGACATGGAGGACGAATTCGGCCGCCTCCATTACGACCGCCGCGACGTTCATCGCCCGATGGACCGCTGCGCGCGCCTCATCGACCGCGTGCGCTCGGGCGAGCTCGACGCCCTCCTCGGCGGCGCCGTCTCCACGCGCGAAGAGACCGACGGCGTAAAGGTCAACTTCGAAGATGGCTCGTGGATCCTCTTCCGCAAGTCGGGCACCGAGCCGATCATCCGCATCTACTGCGAGAGCCCGGACGAAGGGCGCGTGCAGGAGATGCTCGACGTGGCGGTGCGGGAGCTCGATCGCTAGGCGAAGTTGTGGCGCGATTTGAGGTGGGCAACGATGCTCGCCGCTTCCGCTTCATCGACACCGCCGCCGAAGCGGACAGTCGCCGAGCCGTAGTCAAAAGCGATGATGCCGGGGTTCATCGACCGGCGCCGTTCGCTCCAGCCGAGCGGCGACACGCGAAGGTTTCGCAGCGACTGGACGTCGTACTCGCGTGTCCTGCCGAGGCCGGCAATGTCGTTCTTGATTTTCAACGTCGTCGGCGAGAGCGTCACGATCTCCATTCCGACCGTCTGCCAGAAGACGCTGTAGAGCGCTAAGCAGAGGCCGAGCGCCCACGGGACAAGCCCTACCATCGCAAAAAGATCGCGCTTTTCCGGGTCGAGCAGACCTCCAATCGTCGTTCCGCCGCCATAGCACCAGAGCACGATCCAGGCCGCGAGGAAGATCACCAAGAAAACGTTTCTTCTCGCCGGGATCGAAATCTCCAGGCCGTCGGTGGTCTCCTCAACCGAGGACCGCGGCGAGGGAGGGTCGACGTGCATCACCGCGCGTCTTGCACGAAGTTCCGCAGCAGCAAATCGAGCTTCGCCGGGTCGAACGGCTTCGACACCACGCCGCTGACGACGTCCTGGTCGGCCGCGCTCAGCCGCTGCTCCCCCGCGGCCACGACGTACGTCTTCGTGCCGCGGTGCTCCTTGTGGTTGCGGATGAAGTCGACCACGGCCCAGCCGTCGATGCGCGGCATCATCAGGTCGATGAACGCCAGCGCGTACTTGCGCTGCTTCAACTGCCGGATGGCCTCGGAGCCGTTCTCGGCCTCGTCGTACGCCAGGCGATGCTGCGACAGCACGCTGCAGAGCTGCTTGCGCACCTCGGGATCGTCGTCGGCGACGAGCACGCGCCAGTCGGGATTGATGGCCTTGTTGCGGTCGCTGCTCCTGGCGCGCTTCGGCGGCGGGGGAGGGGCGGGCGCGTCCGGCACCACGGGTGCGGGCGTCGGCGCGATCGGGACCGTCGGCGTGTCCCGTCCCGCCACGGGGAAGTACGCGGACGACGTGCTCGGATAGATCTTGTTCAGCGCCGATCCCATCTGCTTGGCGGTCTCGAAGCGCTCGTCCGGCTTCTTCTTGATCGCCTTCTGCACGATGTCGATGAGCGCCGGCGGCGCGTCGGGCAGCGCCTTGGCGAGGTCGGGGGCCTCGCGCGTGACGATGTTGACGAGCGTCTCCGTCACCGAGGCGCGCGCGAACGGATGCTGGCCGGTGAGCGCCTCGTACAGCACCACGCCGAGCGAAAAGATGTCGGAGCGGTGGTCGATCTCCTTGCCGAGGGCCTGCTGTGGGGACATGTAGTCGGGCGTGCCGATGACCGTGCCGTCCGAGGTCAGCTTCCCGGCGTCCTCGGCGGGCGCATCGATCAACTTGGCGATGCCGAAGTCGAGCATCTTCACGCCGCGCCGCGTCACCACGATGTTCTCCGGCTTCACGTCGCGATGGACGATTCCGTGCCCGTGCGCCTCGGCCAGCGCATCGGCGCAGCGCTTGATGATGCGCACCGCGTCGGGCATCGACAGCGAGCGAGCCGCGATCAGCGCCTTCAGCGACTCGCCTTCGACCAGCTCCATGGCGATGTACATCCGGTTGTCGACTTCGTCGACCGCGTAGATCGTGGCGATGTTCGGATGGCTGAGGCGCGCCACCGTGCGGGCCTCGCGGAGAAAACGCGCCTTCCACTCCGCGTTGCTGGCCATCTCGTCTTTCAGCAGCTTGACCGCGACCGTGCGGAGCAGGTTGGTGTCTTCCGCCTTCCACACCTCGCCCATGCCGCCGTGTCCGATGCGGTTGAGGAGCTTGTAGGGACCGAGTTGCACGTAGCGAGGATACCGTCTCGGAGTGTGCGCGGCAAAACGCAGCCACAGGGAGCCGTCACGAGGCGGGCTTTACCAAGCGACGCCGCCGGCCGTGCCGGCTCAGTGCGGCCAGAGCCAGCCGAAGACACCACCGATCAGCAGTCCGTAGATGAGACCGTCGACGACGTCCTTGACCACGACGATCCACGGCTTCCCGTACCAGACGGCATCGCTCACGCTGTGGAAGCCGAAGGGCAGAAAGCCGACGGTGCCGGCGAAGCGGAAGATCTCCAGGTAGGGCGTTCCGGCGCCGCGCGCACGGCCGGTGATGTAGGCGACGAAGACGGCCACGACCACGGCGTAGACGAACCACTGCGTCAGCCCCTTGACGAAGTTGAACTGCGCCGGATTGCGCAGCAGGACGAAGGCCATCGGCTTGGCCTCCATGGCCGACTTCTGCTCGGGCGTGAGCTTGTTCCAGTTCACGCACGGGACGATGTACTGCCCGCTCTCCGCCGGGACGAGCGCGTCGATGACGCTCTTCTCGTCGGGGAGCTGGCCGTAGTCGCCGCGGCGCCAGAAGGGGAGGGCCATCCAGAGAACGTTGCTGGCGACGAAGACGACGACGGCGGACACGAGGATCGGCAGCCAAAGGGCGGTGATTGAAACCATCACGGACCTCCTGGGGAGATGATAGGCCTTCCGGCGGCCTCGGCCGTCGCCGTTACGTGCCGGACGAAAATACCGGCGACGCAGCGGCCGGCTGCGTGATCGGAACCATCGGCGACGGGTGTTGATCGCCGTTTCCGTTTCCAGCGACGGCGGCGGGGTCCGGAAACTGCCTTCCCTGCTGGAGCTCGTAGATCAGGCCGACCATGTACTCGTTGCGCATCGCGCGGCCGATGTTGTCGATCGCCGCGAAGGGCATCCCGGCCTTCTCGGCGAGGCTGGTCAGAAGCTTCGCATCGTCGCCTTCCGGCTTACCATCCGCGCGGATGTGCACCAGGGCCAGATTGATCGCGCCGCGGATGCCCATCGGACGGGCCACGGCGATGTGCTTCCGCAGATACCGGATCAGCATGGCCTGATCGATCCAGTCGAGAATGCGGTCGAGGGGCAGAAGGGTGCGGTCGGACAACTCGCCCGGCTCGGCGGTGGCGAGATGCTGCACCGATCCGACGCCATATTCGGCCAAGAGATCCGCGGTCGTCAGGTCGATCCCTTCGATCACCGTCAGCGCGATCTCGTCCTCGTCTTGCTCCGACCTGCCGAAGAGCTTCAGGGCCCGGGTGCGCAGCATGTCGATGGCGCTGTTGTGAAACAGTCCGATGAGGAAAAGCACTCCGTTCGACGCCAGCGCTCCCGTGCTCGTCTGCTGTCCCGTATGCGGGGCGGAGACCAGGGCCGAGATGCCGACGATGCCGAAGACCCAGCCGATGACCACGGCCGAGGCCGAGCGCAGGGCGCTGGTGAGCAGGAATCGCGACGACAGCGCGTTCGCGTAGAGGCGGGCCACCATGTAATACAGGACGGCCACGTACGCGCCGAGCCCCGCGTACATCATTCCCTCGACCCCGTTGTAGGCGATGCCCTGCTTCGGATCGGCTTCGAAGCCGGCGAAGATGGCGATCAGGAGAAAGATGCCGGTCAGGAAGAGCGACGCGGAGATCGCCCCGAGGGGATCGGACGATGCCTGGTCGAGCGTGCCGGCGGCGCGCTCCTGCTTGCGCGCCCGCTCGCGGTTGGCGCGGAACGCGTAATACAACTGGATGGTCTCGTGCCCTTTCCCGCGGCGCGTGGCGGAGGCGACGATGTGGAAGCAGATGCCGATCGCCCCCGGCAGCAGGCCGAGGGAGAAGAAGAACGCCGTCCCCTGCAGATCCTTGAGCTTGTATCCGCCGACCTGGAACGTGGTGATGAAGAGGAACGGAATGGCGGCGAAGGCGATCGACATCGCCAGCACCACGCCGCGCTGCCGCGGGCTGAGGCGGCTGAGCGACATCGTTCCGACGGCGGGGTACCCACCACTCGACAGCGCGGACAGGGAACCGGACATGGTCTTCTCCTCGATTTTGGTTTGGAGACCATGGTAGACCTCGTGGCGCTTCGACGGAACCACTTATTGACTGAAGGCAACGACCTCCGCCGTTTTCCCCACCGCCACCACCCGCCCGCGCTCGATCACGACCGTCTCCTCGGCGATGCCGGCCAGCTCCTCGGGATCGTGCGTGACGTAGAGCATCGCGACGCGCAGCTCGTCGCGGATGCGCCGCAGGTAGCTGGAGATCCGCGCGTGCAGCGCGCGATCGAGGCCGGCCAGCGGCTCGTCGAGCAGCAAGAGGCGCGGCGCGGTCACGAGCGCGCGCGCCAGCGCCACGCGCTTCTGCTCGCCGCCGGAGAGCGTCGTCACGCGGCGCGCCAGCAAGTGCTCGATCTCCACCACGCGCACGCATTCGTCGATCGGCGCCTCCGCCGCGCCGTAGCGGATGTTGCGGAGGACGCTCATGTGCGGAAAGAGCGCGTTCTCCTGCGGGACGTAGCCGATGCGGCGGTGGCGCGCCGGGACGTGCACGCCGCGGTCGTCGAAGACGCGGTCGTCGAGGACGATCCGGCCGCGGCGCGGCCTGCGCAGGCCGGCGATGGCTTCGAGCAGCGACGTCTTCCCCGCGCCCGACGGGCCGAAGATGCCCGTGGCGATCGAGGAGAGCCGCGCCGTGACGTCGAGGTCGAAGTGCGCGAGCGGAAAGGAGACGCCGTCGAGCTCGAGCTTCATCGCGGCGCTCCCCGCCGGCGCAGCGCGGCCTCGGAGGTCCAGAGCGCGACGAAGGCGATGGCGGCGGCAACGCCGAGGAGGCGAAACGCGGCGTCGTCGTGGCCGAGCTGCACGTCGTCGTACATCGCCAGCGCCAACGTTCTCGTCCGCCCGGGGATGTTGCCGGCGACGACGATGGTGGCGCCGAACTCGCCGATGGCGCGGGCGAAGGCGAGGACGAGACCGCCGACGATGCCGCGCAGCGCGAGCGGCACGGTGATGGTCAGGAAGACGCGCCAGTCGCTCGCGCCGAGCGTGCGCGCCACCTGCTCGAAGCGCACGTTCACTTCTTCGAAGGCGACGCGGCAGCCGCGCACCAACAGCGGGAACGACATGGCCATCATCGCCAGCACGACGGCGCGCCAGGTGAAGACGACGTCGACGCCGGCGCGGTCGAGGAGCTGTCCGAGCGGGCCGCGGCGGCCGACGAGCTTCAGGAGCAATAGGCCGGTGGCGACGGGCGGCAGGACCAGCGGCAGCGTGACGACGGTCTCGGCGAGCGATTTGCCGGGCCAGCGGTAGCGCGCCAGGAGCCACGCCACGCCGACGCCGAGCGGCGCGATGAGAAGCGTGCTGAGCGCAGCGACGCGCAGCGTGAAGGCGACGACGTGCCACTCCGCCGCGCTCATTGGCGCGGCTTCACCAGGAATCCGTACTTGCGAAAGACGCCCTGCGCGCGCGGCGACTGCAGAAAGTCGAGGAGGCGCCGTGCCGCGGCCGGCTGCTTGGAGTCGGCGACGACCGCAGCCGGATACGAGATCTCCGGACCGACGGATGCCGGCACTTCGTACGCGATGCGCACCAGCTTCGAGTGCAGCGCGTCGGTCTTGTAGACGATGCCGGCGTCGGCGTTCCCCGACTCGACCGCGGCCAGCGCGCCGCGGACGTTGTCGGCCGGCACGACTTTGGGCACGACCTTCTGCCAGAGCCGGAGCTTGCGCAGGTACTCCTTTGCGTAAATCCCTGCCGGCACGCTCTGCGGCTCCGCGAGGGCGAGGTTGCGGATGTTGTCTCGGGCGAGGTCCGCCGGCGAGGCGATCTTCATCCGGCTGTCGCCCGGGACGATGATCGCCAGCGTGTTCGACAGAATGCTTCGCCGCGACGCGGCGACGATGAGGCGCCGCTGTTGCAGCGAATCCATCGTCAGCTCGTCGGCGGAGATGACGAGATCGGCGGGCGCGCCTTCCCGGATCTGGCGCGCCAGGAGGCTCGACGCGCCGAAGTTGAAGAGGAGCGTGTCGCCGGTTTGCTTTTCGTAGAGCGGCGCGAGCTCTTGAAGAACGTCGGTGAGGCTGGCTGCCGCGGAGACGTGCAGCGTGGCCCGGAGCGGCAGCGGCGCCGCCAGGACGGCGAGGAGGAGTGCCGCGGCAAGGTTCATTCGCGCTCAGGAGAGCACGCGCCGATATATCCCGTCAAGTATCTCGGAAGAGCTTGCGCAGCTTCGTCCACGTGGCCTTCGTGGCGTCGAGCGTGTCGGATTCGAGGGCGCGGTAAAGGCGCAGAACCGCGCGCCCTGTCGCCGTCAGTTCCGCGCCGCCGCGCGCCGGCCCGCCGCGATGGACGACGACGAGCGGCTCGCGAAAGCCGTCGTTCATGGTCTGCACGAGCTTCCAGGCGCGCATGTACGACATGTCGAGCTCATTGGCCGCGTCGCGGATCGTGCCGAGGCGATCGATGGCGTCGAGAAGGTCGGCTTTGCCGGGGCCGAGGAGGATGGTCGAGCCTTGCATGACTCGCAGCCGAGGGACGAGACGCGCGTCAGGGGAGCGCTTCATGCCGGGCCATTATGGCGATGGAACGCGCAAGCTGCCGGCGCAGTAGTCGCAGCCGGCGTCTCGCCGGCCGCACC
>DATDFB010000311.1:0-9873 GCA_036522835.1 Thermoanaerobaculia bacterium
CCCTACCGCGAGGCCGCGCGCAGCCGCAGCTCCGCATCCAACCGATGGCGCCCCTCCGGCCACGCTTTCAAGAACGCGCGCCACAGTGACGCCGTGTTCGCAGCGAGCGCCGCTTCGAACGCCGCCGCCTCCTCGCGGCAGCGCCGCGCCTCGGCGATGCGCGACGAGTCGGAATGCTGCGCGAGATAGTCGTCCCACGCCGCGGACGTCCCCCCCTCGAAGGCGTGCTCGAAGTCCTTCGGCTCGCGCTGATCGGCGGCCGCGCGCAGCTTCTTCAGCCGCTTCGTCGCCTCGGCGGCGAAGTGCCCGTGCGGCCGCGCGTCGAGATACGCCTGCAACGCGAAGATCGTGTTCTCCGCTTTCGCTTCGCTCCAGGCGCGCTCGTCGCGCCACGACTCCAGCGCCTTCTCCACGTCGCCGCGCAGCTCGGGATCGACGATCTTCGAGAGCAGCGGCACCGCGGCCTCGCCGTCGCCGCGGGCGATGGCGTCGAGCGCCTGCTGCACGGCGCCGGTCTCGCCCCACTTCGCCGCGAGCTTCTCCGCCTCGGCGCGGCGCGCTGACTGCGGGAAGGCCTTCGCGAATTCCTCCGCGCTTCCCGCGTTTTTCGACGCCAGCACGTTGGCGAAGGCCGCGTCCTCGAGCTCCGTCAGCCGCCGCTGCGCCTCCTCGTGCGCGGAGCCGCCGGGGTGCTGCATGAGGTAGAACTGCCATGCCGCGGCGGTGTCGAGCTCGCGCGCCTGCCGCGCGTCGGTCTCGTCGGCGGCGCGCTTGACGAGGCGCCGCGCCTCCTTCACCAAAAGGCCCTCGGGATAGAACGTCACGAAGCGCTCCAGCGCCGCGGCGCCCATCTCCTGGGCCGACTCGAAGGCGATGGCCTCGCGCCGATGCACATCGGCGCGCGCGGCGCGGCGGCCGGACGGGAAGCGGTCGAGGAAGTTCTGCCACGCCTCCGAGGTCTTCGCCCCGACCGCTTCGAAAAACGCGTCGTCCTCGCGCTGCCGCGCGGCCTCGCGTCGCTCGCGTGCGATCGGTGCGTGGCGGTCGTCGGCGTACGTCTCGAGGTACTCGTCCCACGCCGGCTCGGAGTCGAGCGTCGCCGCGGTCTCGAACGCCAGCCGCTCCGCCTGCAGCCGCTGCGCCTCCTCGGCGTGCGCGCTGGAGGGGTGATGCGCGAGGTAGTCGCGCACGGCGGCGAACGTGTCGGCGGCCACGGCCTCCTTCCAGGCCCGCTCATCGGCCTGCCGCTTGGCGTCGACGAGACGGATCTGCGCCTCCAGCCGATGCCGCCCCTCGGGCCAGCGCCGCAGAAATTCGCGCAATCCGTTCTCGTCGACGGCGCGCTCGAAGTCCGCCGCCTCGGCGAGGAGCGACCGCGCCCGCTCGGCCTCTGGCGACCGCGCGTAGCCGTCGAGGAAGCGCCGCCACGCCGTGGTAGTCCCGTTCTCCCACGCCGCCTGAAACGCAGCTTCCGCAGGACGCACGTCGGACTGGATCACCTCCGTCGGCATCGGCTTGGCCTGCGTCGCCCGCGGCTCGCCTTTGCGCAGCCGCGTCACCTCGCCGCGCGTGTACGTGCCGGTGGCGCGCGTGAGGAACGGCTCGATGGCCCGGGCGAACTCGCGCGCGTCGGCGTAGCGCCGGCGGCGGTCCTTCTCCAGCGCGCGCATGACCACGGCTTCGAGTCCGTCGGGCCACGTCAGGTCCGGCTGCAGTTGCCGGAACGGCGGCGGATTCTCGGTGAGCTTCTTGACGATGTAGCCGTTCGGCGTCTTGGCCGTGAACGGCGGCACGCCGATGATCATCTCGTAGAGCACCACGCCGAGGCAGTAGAGATCGGCGCGGCCGTCGAGCTGTTCGCCTTCCTCGAGCTCGCCGAGCTGCTCGGGCGACATGTACTTCGGGTTGCCGATGAGCATCCCCGACTGCGTGGTGTCGGTGACGGAGGCGACGTCCTTGGCCACGCCGAGGTCGATGATCTTCACGAGCAGGCGATCCTCGGGGTCGAAGGCGAGCATCACGTTGTCGGCGGAGATGTCGCGGTGCAGCAGGCCGCGGCGGTGAATGGCATCGAGCCCGGAGAGGACTTGCACGGTGATCTCCGCCGCGAGCGCCAGCGGGAAACGGCCGTGCTCCGCGCCCCACTGGCGCAGGGTCGTGCCGTCGATGAACTCCGTGACCATGTAGCTCGCGCCGTCGCCGGTGAGCTCGAAGTCGTGGACGACGGCGATGTTCGGGTGCTGGATCTGCGTGGCCAGGCGCGCCTCCCGCAGAAAGCGCTGCCGGTAGGTGTCGTCGGCGAGGAGCGCCGGCCGCATGATCTTGATGCAGCGGAAGGTGTTGAGGTGGACGTGGCGGGCCTTGTAGACCTCCCCCATCCCGCCGGCACCGAGGAGTCCGACGATCTCATACTTCCCATCGAGCAACTTTCCGGGAGCGATGGAGGACATGCGTGCCCCGCAAATGTGCTCCTTTCGCGGGGGGTGACGCAAGTCGGCGCGTGACGTCAGGTGCCGACGATCTCGTTCAAGCCTTCGACAATTCGATCGAGCTCTTCGGACGAGAGACGCGCAATGCGCTTCCCAAGGCGATGGATCGACAACGTTCGAATTTGACTGATCTTGGCCCAGGAGCGTTTTGGCATTCGGGCGCTCGCGATCT
Source organism: Thermoanaerobaculia bacterium (assembly GCA_036522835.1). Lineage (GTDB taxonomy): Bacteria > Acidobacteriota > Thermoanaerobaculia > Gp7-AA8 > Gp7-AA8 > DATDFB01. Next base: position 2,662 of record DATDFB010000311.1, read on the forward strand.
CGAGAGTCAGAGGAAAACCGGCGCGGGGCGCTTGACTTGTTACCGCGATTGCGATCACCGTTCCGGAGTGTTCATTGAACACGTCGTGGCTGAGGACGACGACCGGACGTAATCCGGATTGCTCGTTTCCGACCGTCGGATTGAGCTCGGCCCAGAAGACGTCGCCTCTCAGTATTCGGGCCACTCGCTCTCTCCGGCATATCCTTCGTCAGCAAGCGCCTGCTCTTCCGCGGTGTCGAGCTTTGCCGATTCGCGGGCCAGCCTCGTCCGCCGAATCCGTTCGATTCGGTCTTTCACCGCGGCCTCGATCGCCTGGCTGCGATTGGTGAAAATGCCTTCGCGAACGAGTCGATCGATCTCAGCGACAGCCTGTTCGTCGACGGTAATCGCAATCTTCGCGCGAGCCATGTGTATGATGATACGTCATACCCGGCGGCCCTTCCGCTCTGGGGAGTGCGCCGGCCATGCCGGCGCTGCGACAGCGGCGGCATGGCCGCCGCACTCCACACTGATCACGGCGGGGAGCCTTCCTTCATCCACGCGTGAAACAGGTCCTGCTGCTCCTGCGTCAGCGGCGGCATCGGCGCCGGCGGCATCTGCGAGGTGCCGATCTGGCCCCAGATCAGCTTCGCGTTCGTCTTCACGGTCTCGTAGTCGGTGATGTCGAAGCGCCACATCATGTTGGCGCGGTAGGGGGCGAACATCGGGGCGATGTCGGTCTTGAACGAGGTCATGAGAGTCCTCCGATCGCGATGGCGATGAGATAGATCCCGCTGAGGAGATCGGCGTGCGCGGGGAGCCAGCGGCGGATGCGCCCCCCGCCCGCCAGGCCGGCGAGGCACATCGACGCGCTGACGCTGCCGATCGTCACGGCCGCCAGCGCCGGCGGCACGTGCAGCGCGCCGAGACTGATGCCGATCAGGAGATTGTCGAGAGAGAGGAGGGGCGGCAATGCGGCCACGATCCAGCGGCGGTTGACGAACGTCCGCAGCTCGTCGCGGTCCGTCAGCGCCAGCACGATGATGACGACACCGCAGGCGACGAGGATCAGCGGCGCGGCGCGGTCGATCCTGGCGCCGAAGCGCGGGTGCAGCGACGCCATCAGCAGCAGGCCGAGGAGCGGCATGCCGATCTCGCAGAGCGCGAACGCCACCGCGAACGCGGCGCGCCGCGCGCGCGTGAGCGGCGCCATGCCGATCGCCGCCGCGACCTGCAGGTTGTCCGAGCCGGCCAGAACGCCGAGAAGAATGATCCGCAGCATCAGAGCGAGTAGATGTTCAACACGCCGCCGGTGCCTCCCTTCACCAGCGCGCCGGCCACGACGTACTTGCCGGAAATGGCCGGCCCCATGCAGTAGCCGTAGCCGCCCGAGAACCCGCCCGTCTGCTCGCCGAAGCCCGTGGTGTCCTGCCACAGAATCGAACCGTCGGCGGCGTTGAAGGCGTAGAGGGCGATGAGCGTCGTCGACATGAAGACGACGTCGTTGACCACCGCCGGAACGCTGATGCCGCTCTCGCCCGGGTTCTTGTAGAGCGGATTGTTCGGATCCGAGGCGGCCTTGTAGCGCTTCGGATCGCCGTCGTCGAGCGGCCAGGCGTCGTCTAGCGTCGTCCAATCGAGCGCGCGAATGAACGGCGTTGAATCGGAGTCGATGCCCGAGCAGATGTAGTGATAGTTGTTCCCGCCGACGCCGATGAAGAGCCGCTTCTGCGCCGTGCAGAGCGCCGCCGTGCTGTACGTGCCGTGGAAATTCTCGGCCTGCACCACGTTCGACTCCGCGTTCGTCGGGTGCGGGAAGGGGTCGCTCGGATCGTCGATCCAGTGCGGATCGACGGCGGGGATCTGGCTGCCGTCGTTCATGTAGGGCAGGAGCTGGCGCAGCCCGACCTGCTCGTACGTCGCGGCGTCGAGGACCATGAAGCCGCCGTTCTTGCACCCGATGCCCATGACTTTTCGGCCGTTCATCGTCCAGAGCACCGGCGCGCCGCCGATGTCGATGTCGATGTCGCTCGGCCGGTAGCTCGACTCGACCGGCATCTGGATGAACTCCTTGAACACGCCGGTGCTGGCGCTGAGCACCAGAATCCCGTTCGTGTAGCCGGGCGTGGGGAGATTGCTGTCGGGCTGCGGATTGCCGGTGGCGCAGAAGAGCGAGTCGAGCTCCGTGTCGACGGCGATGCCGGACCAGACCGACGCGCCTTTGGCCACCGGCTGCATCGTGACCGTCGTGTAGCCGGGCGGCAGCTCGTGGCGGATCGTCTCGAGCGGCAACTGATTCGGCGCGTTGTGGACGTTGATGTCGAACTGGCAGGTGCAGAAGATCCAGATCACGTCGCCGGACTTCGCGTCGAGGCAGTAGACGAAGCCGTACAGATACGGATTCTCCCCTTCGCCGACGCCGACGTAGACGCGCCCGCCCACGACCGCGGGCGACGACCAGCCGGAGCACTTCGGCTGGGGGGAGTTCGGGAAGTCGTTCGTCACCGGCTGTTTGCGATCCTTGTCGTAGTAACGAAGATCGGTGATCCACTTCTTCGCGAGCGTTTCCCGGTCGAGGCAGTAGACCTTCCCGTCGAAGGCGCTGAAGTAGACGCTGTCGTCGACCACCGCCGGCGTGCAGCCCATCCCGCAGAACCCGTGCGTGTCCCCCTCGGACCGCTCGATGTGCCAGGTGTATTGATGGACGATCTTGCCCGTGGCGCAGTCGATCTTGAGAAACTGCCCGCCGTTCTGCGCCGCCGCCTCGAGGCTGTTGGCGAGGCCGACGTAGACGTAGCCGTCGACGACCGCGGGCGTCGAGAGGATCGACCCGTTGACCTCGACCGACTGCGTCAGCTTCAGATTCGGGACCGACTTGCTGTCGATCGGGCTGCCGGTGGCCTCGCCCGTATGCGCGAGGTCGCCGTGGAACATCCACCAGTTGCTCGTGCCGTTGGCCATGACTCTCCTTTCATTTTGCTGTGGCTTTTGCTGGGGCGGTCGCTTTGACCTTCGCCTTCGGCGGCGGCGGGGCGTTGGCGTGCGGGCGGCGGGCGAAGCCCCAGCTGTAGTCGCGCAGGCCGCTGGCGGCGTTGTAGTGGCACGACATGCAACTGTTGCCGAACGCGCCGACGGCCAGCTGGGCCGACTGGAAGTACGTCTCCAGCGTGGTGTTCACGGCGCCGTTGACCGGGAAGGGCTGCCCGGAGTCGTGCGGATAGACGCCGCGGTTCGCCCCCGGCTTGAACTGCTGCGGCTGCGTCGGCCACTGCGTGACGACGAGCTCGTAGTACTGCCATGGCGACGCCGCCGGCAGGGCCTTGTGAAAGGCGTTGTTGACGTCGACCGTCGACGCGCCGGCCGGCGTGGTCGGAATCGGATTGAGGCGCACGACCTGCGTCGGCGTCGGGTTCTTCGGCAACTGCCCCGCGCTCGTGTAGACCGGACGGTTGGCGAAGCCCTGCGTGCCCGTCGGCGGATTACCAGTGCCGTTGTTGAACGACGACGGGATGTTGCCGGCTTTCGGCGGGACGTTGTCGACCTGCTCGAAGGTCGACCAGATCCATTCCGGAAACTCCTTCGTTTTCTGGGCGATGTGGAAGCCGACCAGGCCCATCGGCTGCTGCGTGCACTGCCCCGTCGCCGAGTTGTAGACCCAGGCGTTGACGGTGTAGTAGCGCTTGCGCAGGGCGGGATCGACCGGCGTGAGATTCCGCCACGCCGCCTTGACCATGATCGAGTCGGCCGCGCTCGACGCGTTCGGCGGCAGCGGCACGGGCGTGTAGTTCGTCGGCAAGTTGCTGTTGATGTAGAGCCACGTCGCTTTGTTCGTATCGACGCCGCGCACGAAGTCGTAGTAGGGCTGGTTGTAGCGGACTTCAAAGTAGACGAAGTTGCTCTTCTGGTCGACGAGCGGGAAGGAGAACGCTTCGTCGATGTCCTGGAGCTCCGTGTCGCCCTTCGTGACCATGACGAGCTGGCGGTCCGTCGGCGCCGCCTGCGGGCAGACGCTCGGCGCGTACGGCACGGCGTACGACGGCCACGGCGTGGGGCGCTTGTCGTACTGGTCGTACAGCTCCCAGTTCGCCTTGTAGGTGCCCCACGTCACCGGCGTGGCGTTGGTCATGCCGGTGAAAACCGACGGCGTGTTCGGCTGATTGGGGTTGCCGCGGCCGTTCGACAACGCCGGCCAGTTCAAGGCGATGAAGCTCTCCCACGAGAACCAGTCGAAGTACGGCCGGAACTGCTCGGAGGTGGCGTTGGGCGGCGGGTTCGGCGGGATCGGCACTTTCGCCGGGATGTTGCCGCTGATGACGACAGGCGGAATCGACGGGAACTTCGCGGGCGGCGGCGCGGCCGCGGCGGTGGCGAGGAGTGTCGCGAATGCGATCGAGATCAACCGTTCCTCCTTTGCGATGTCCAGGTGATGCCGAAGCGGACGGCGCGGCCGGGCGCCGGATACTGGAGCGGCACGGCGCGGCCGCGGAAGTCAAACAGGACGTATCCGAGCTCGTTGTAGCGCGCGTTGCCGGCATTGAGCAGATCGCCCTGCAGGCGGAGATTGCCGAAGTCGTGAGTGAGGCGGACGTCGACGCGCGTGACGGCGGGGGTCGAGAAGGCGCCGCCGTCGTCGAGTGCCAGCGCGCCGCGCCAGCGGACGATGGCGCCGGCCGTCGTGGCATTCGTGATCCGCGCGTGCAGCAGAAGCTGCGCGGCGTGCTCGGGGATGTTTTTGAGCTGCCGCGACGGCGTGGCCGCGTCGGCGACGTGGGTCCAGGCGTAGCCGATCTGCGCCGAGACCCGTGAATTCTTCGCCAGTGTTGCACTCGCCTCCGCGCCGCGATGCAGGCTGCTGCCGATGTTGCGGTAGGTGAAGCTCTGCGGATCGAAGTCGATCTCGTCGGTGACGTCGAGCCGATAGGCGACGACCGACCACTCACTCCAGGCGCCGGCGCGCGACAGCCCCGCCTCGGCGTTGTGCGCGCGCTGCGGGAGGAGGCCGGGGTTCGAGATCGTGAACGTGCCGCCGCGGCCGTCCGGATAGGCGCGCGGATCGAAGCGCTGATCGAGCGTCGGCGCCTTGAACGCGCGCGAGACCTGCGCGAAGAGGGAGAGCGGCGACGGCCCCGAGGTGAGGTGGACGTTGATGCCGCCGCGCGGCGACCAGGCGGTGGAGGTGCGGCGGGTGGTGACGTCGTCGCGGACTTCGTCGCGGCGGATGCCGGCGGAGAGGCGCACGTGCTCGGTCGCGGCCCAGCCGCCAGTCAGGAAAACCGCAGCGCGCGTGCGTCCGCCATGCTCTTCGCCGTACTTGTTGCCGATATCGCCCGACTGCGTGACGGCGTCGTAGGCGCCGGAGAGCGTGGCGCGCTCGACGTCGCTCCCCGCTCGGACCGTGACGCTCGTCCACTCGTGCGAGGCCTCGACGGTGCCGCCGGTGGCATGCGTGGTGAGCGAGCGAAAGGCGCTCGTGCCGAAGCCGGGGGCGAGGAGGAGCGTGCGGAGGTTCTGATCGTCGCGGCTCGTCGCATACAGGGCGGCGCGCAGCGGCACGGCGCCGTACGAATCGTAGGCCGCGTCGATGCGGCGCCGCGTGGTGGTCTGCCTGTCGAAGCGGAACAGAGCGTTCGACTGCCGCGGGTCCGCGGCGATTTCGCTCTCCGTCAGCGCGCCGGGCTGGTGCCGCTCCTCGGCATCGCCGCGCGCGCCGATGCGCCATCGCGAATCGTCGCCGAGGCGGTGGAGGGAGAGGTCGAGGAGGCGGTCGTTCGTGCCGGCGTGCGCGCGGTAGCCCTCGGTTTGCCAGAGGCCCGCGTCGGCGGAGAGGTGCATGCCGTGCGCGAGCTCGTAGCCGGCGCTGGCGCGCAGATCGCGGCCGCCGAAGCTGCCCCCGCCCGCATGCACCTCGGCCGCCGTCTCGTCGCGCGTGACGATCTCGATCACGCCGCCCAAGGCCGCGTCGCCGTAGAGCGCGGAGCCGGGGCCATGCAGCATCTCCACGCGCTCGAGGCCGGCGGCGCGGAAGCGCTGCCAATCTACGTTGCCCGACTCCACGTCGCCGGCCGGCACGCCGTCGACGAGAACCTTCACGTACTCGACTTCGCCGCCGCCGAAGAAGCCGCGCGAGGTGATCATCGGGATCCCGCTCGCGCCGCTGTCGAACATCATCGTCACCCCCGGCACGAACGCCAGCACCTCGGCCAGCGAGTCCGCGGGAAGCCGCTCGATGTCCCTCCGCTCCAGCACCGTCACCGCCGCCGCGGCCTGATCGCGCGGCTGCTCCTCGCGCGCGGCCGTGACGACGATCGAGTCCGTCAGCTTCGCCGGCGCCGCGTCGGACGCAGCAAGAGCAAGAAGGACCCACAGGAACGGCACGCCATAGGAGTGTGCGGTGGAGCGAATTTCCCTACCTGGAGCACATCGCCTGTCCGCGCAGATTTGTTAGAAGGGAGGAAGTAATGCGTGCATTTTAGGATGGAACGCATTAATATTTTCGCCGCAGTGCAATTCCGCGAGAGGAGACGTTATGAAAAAAGGTGTCTATTTCCTGCTCGGTACCGGTGCGGCTCTGTTGTTCAAAGGACCGATGTCGTGGCTGATGCGCGAGGCCGCCATCGGCGCCATGCGCGCGAAGCGAAATCTCGGCCGGGCCATGGACGGGGTGAAGGAGGATCTGGAAGACCTCGAAGCCGAGGCCAAGAATCGAGAGGAAGCGCGCGCACGCCGCCGGGCCGTCCCTGACACTTCGGTCTCGTAGGCCTCCACCGTGCCGGGCGCCACACCGCTCAAGATCCGCGCCGCCACTCCCGGGCGCGTGCGATGGGACGTCGCCTCCGTCCGCGACAACCCGTCGTTCGCGCAGGAGGTGGAGACACGACTGCGGGACGATCCCCGCCTCGACAACGTCGTCGTCAGCATCGAGACCGGACGCGTGCTCGTCGAGTACGATCCGGTTCTCGAGCCGGCCGGCGTGGCCGGCGACGCCGCGCGCGCGATCGTCGAGTTGCTGGAGACGCATCCCGGCGCTCTGCGGCAGGTCGCGCCGTCCGATGCGGCGGCGGCGGTGGCCGAGCCGGTCGAGCCGGAGAACGGCGACGCCGCCAAACGGCTGCGCAACGCCGCGCTCGGCGAGCTGCTCGTGCTCGCGGTGACGCCGGTGATCGGAATGGTCTTTTCCAGCGCCAGCCCGTTCCTGATCGCCGGTGATCGGAATGGTCTTTTCCAGCGCCAGCC
>DATDFB010000312.1:0-4808 GCA_036522835.1 Thermoanaerobaculia bacterium
CGCTGCGCTCAGAGTACCCTCTCCCCGCGAGCGGGGAGAGGGACAGGCGCGAAGCGCCAGGGTGAGGGGCGCAAGCTTCCCATTACAGCAAGCTCGCGCCCGCCGTCACCGTCCCCTCGGCGAAGCGCTCCGGCCGCAGCGCGTGGACGTCGATCGACGGCGGCCTGCCGGTGATCATCTCCGCCACGATCTGTCCGATCGCCGGCGCGTGCATCACGCCGTGCCCCGACGAGCCATTCGCCAGCCACGCATTCGCAAAGCGCGGCGCGCGGCCGACGATGGCGTGCTTGTCGGGCGACATCTCGTACAGCCCGGCCCAGCACTGCGCGCGGTCGATCGGCACATCGCGCAGCAGCGGCACGCGCGCGTCGGTGAAGGCGCGCACCTTCGCGAGCCACTCCTCGTCGACGTCGAGAGCGACGAAGCCGGGCGGCGCGGGATCGGGCCAGAGCAGGAGCACGCGGCCGTCGCGGACGCGGATGTGGTAGCCGTCGTCCGTCCAGATCGTCATCGGCGTCGTGTCGGGCAGCGCGTCCGTCGCGATCGTCGGCGCGGCGCGGCGGCGCAGCGGCGTCACCGGCACGTCGAAGCCGAACGTCGACGCCCAGGCTCCCGCGGCGTTGACGACGTGCTCGGCCTCGATCTCGCCCCGCGCCGTCCGCAGCGCGGCGACGCGGTCTCCCGCGGCGCGGATGCCCGTGATCTCCACGCCGAGCTCGAACCGCACGCCGCGCCGCACCGCGGCATCGTGATAGCCGCGCAGGATCTGCATGGCCCGAATGAAGCCGTCCGTGGGGCAGTGCGCGCCGCCGACGATGGCGTCGTCGCCGATGGCCGGGCTGAGCGCGCGGGCCTCCTCGGCCGTCACCATGCGCGCCTCGGTCACGCCGCAGGCGTGCTGCACGCGCTGGGCGTCGCGCAGCACGCTCATCGTCGACTCGCTCGCCGCGAGGAAGAGGTAGCCGTACGGCCGGTAGCCGCTGTCGACGCCGATCTCCTCCGGAAATCGCCGCAGTTTCTCGCGTGACAGCATCGACAGCCGCACGTTCACCTCGGTCGCGAACTGCGTGCGGAATCCGCCCGTCGCCAGCGGCGTGCTTCCGCCGCCGAGTCCCGGCGCGCGGTCGACGACGAGCACGTCGCGGCAGCCGAGCTCGCTCAAGTGCCAGGCGATGCTCGCCCCGATCACCCCCGCCCCCGCGACGACGACTTGCGGCATTACCAAAACAGTGTGTCACAATAAGCACTCTCTCGCGGTCTCAGCCGGGACAGAAATACGTGACGATCATCGACGGCGCGCGTTACTCGTTCTCGGTGTACGCGGTTCCGACCGCGCTGACGGGCGCACTGATGCTCGTCTTCGGTACGAGCCTGCTCGTGCGCCGCCCGTCGCGCCTCACCGCGGCGTTTTTCGGCATGACCACCAGCGCGTCGATCTGGCTCTTCGCCTACAGCTTCATGTACTGCGCGGATGACGCGCGCCTAGCGCTGTTCTGGGCGCGCCTCGGCTACGCCGGCGTGCCGCTGATCGCGCCGGCCATCTACCAGTTCACCGTGGAGATGCTTCACATCGGCCGGCCGCGCCGTACGCACGCCTTCATCGGCTGGATGGCCGGCGTCGTCTTCGTCACGATGGCCGTGCCGACGGCGCTCCTCGTCACGCGCGTGCAGCACTTCTGGTGGGGCTTTTATCCGCGCTACGGCGGCGAGCTGACGATCCCGTTTCTGGTCTTTTTCTTCGGCTACCTCGTGGCCGCGCTGGCGGAGTTCATCATCGCCTTTCCGGCCGCGCGGGGCGTGGAGCGGCAGCGCATCCGGATGATGATCGCCGCCTTCGCCATCGCCTACCTCGGCTGCGTCGACTATCTCCCGAAATTCGGCGTGCCGGTCTACCCGGCCGGCTACATGCCGATTCTCGCGTTCGTCTTCATCGCCGCGTTCGCGTTCCGCCGCTACGACATCATCGCCATCTCGCCGTCGCTGGCGGCGCGGGAGATCATCGGCACGATGGCGGACGCGCTCTTCGTCTGCGACCGCCAGGGGCAGATCCAGCTCGTCAACGCCGCCGCGGAGCGCCTCCTCGGCTACGACGAGCACGAGCTGATCGGCCGGCGCCTCGAGGATCTCATCGCCAAGAACGACGAAACGTTCTCGTCATCGCTGCGCCGCCGCACTGTACGCACCGAGGAGCACGCCTTCCAGGCCAAGAACGGGCGCAGCGTCGAGCTGACGATCTCGATCGCGCCGATCGTCGACGACGGCGAGCCCGCCGGCGCGATTATGATCGGCCGGGACATGCGCGAGCGCAAAGAAGCGGAGCGGCAGATCCGCCGCGCGCTCACGCTGCTCGAGTCGACGCTGGAGTGCACCGCCGACGGCATCCTGGTCATCGGCGACGACGGCCGCGTGCTGTCGTACAACCAGCGCTTCATCGACATGTGGCGCATCCCCTCGAACCTCCTGGCCATGTCGAACGACCGCATCATCACCGCGCACATCGTCGAGCAGCTCACCAATCCCCACGAATACATCCGCACCGTCGACGCGCTCTACCAGCAGCCGCAGGCGGAGAGCTTCGACCTTCTCGAGTTCAAGGACGGCCGCCGTTTCGAGCGCTACTCGATCGGCCGCGCGGTGGAGGGCGTGGCGGCGATGCGCGTCTGGAGCTTCCGCGACGTCACGGCGCGCTTCGCCGCCGAGTCGGCGCTGCGCGAGTCGGAGCTGCGCTACCGGCTGCTCTTCGAGCAGAACGCCGCCGGCGTCTGCGTCACGCGCGCGGACGGCTTCGTCGTCGATTGCAACTCCACGTTCGCGACCATGCTCGGCCACAACCACGCCGATCTCCTCGGCCAGATGATGGCCGACTTCTACGTCCGCCCGATGGAGCTCGACGAGCTGGTGACGATGCTCCGCGACGTCACCACGCTCAACAGTGTCGAGGTGGAGATGCGCCGCCACGACGGCTCGAACGTCTGGGTGCTGATGAACCTGACGCTCTCCGGCGACCGCATCCACACGACGGTGGTCGACATCAGCGACCGCAAGCGCGCCGAGGAGCAGATCGAGTTCCACGCCTACCACGACGTGCTCACGAATCTGCCGAACCGCAAGCTGTTCATGGACCGCCTGTCGCAGGCGCTCACGCGCTGCCGGCGCTACGGTAAGTCGCTGGCGGTGATGTTCGTCGATCTCGATCACTTCAAGTCGATCAACGACACGCTCGGCCACACCGCCGGGGACGAGTTGCTGCTGGAGATGTCGCGGCGGCTGCGCCAATGCATCCGCGACGACGACACGGTGGCGCGCTTGGGCGGCGACGAGTTCACGATCATCCTCTCCGAGCTGCGCCATCCCGAGGATGCCGCGAACGTCGCGGAGAAAATCCTCCAATCGATCGAGCGGCCGATGACGATCTCGGAGACGCCGATCGAAGTCTCGGCGAGCATCGGCATCGCGCTCTATCCCGTCGACGGACAGGACGCCGAGGCGCTGCTGCGCAACGCCGACAGCGCCATGTACCGCGCCAAAGAGGCGGGGCGGAACACGTACCAGCTTTGCACCGACGAGATGAAGCGCCGCGCCGTGGAGCGGCTGTCGCTGGAGAGCCGCCTGCGCCGCGCCGTGCACGAGGGGGAGCTGCTGCTGCACTACCAGCCGCAGGTCAGCCTGATCACCGGCAAGGTCATCGCCGTGGAGGCGTTGGTGCGCTGGGACGATCCGGAGCGCGGCATCGTGCACCCGTCGTCGTTCATACCGCTGGCCGAGGAGAGCCGGCTGATCGTGCCGCTCGGCGAGTGGGTGCTGCGCACGGCCTGCGCGCAGATGCGCGCCTGGCGCGACGACGGCATCGACGTCGGCTCGGTGGCGGTGAACCTCTCGCCGCGGCAGTTCCAGCAGCACGACCTCGTCAACGTGGTGCGGCGCACGCTGGAGGAGACGGGGCTCGAGGGGAGCGCGCTGGAGATCGAGATCACGGAGTCGACGGCGATGCAGAACGCCGAGGTGTCGCTCGAGGTGCTGCACGCGCTGCGCAGCCTCGGCATCGGCATCTCCCTCGACGACTTCGGCACCGGCTACTCATCGCTCAACTACCTGAAGCGCTTCCCCATCACCTGCGTGAAGATCGACCGCCTCTTCATCCGCGACGTGGAGACGAGCGACGGGGACTCCGCGATCGTCTCGGCGGTGATCGGCATCTCGCGCAATCTCCATCTGCGCGTCGTGGCCGAGGGGGTGGAGACGACGGAGCAGGCGGTGTTCCTGCGGCGGCGAAAGTGCGACGCCGCGCAGGGGTACCTGTTCAGCCGTCCGGTGTCCGCGGAGCGGATCCCGCCGATCATCGCCGCCCATCCGGAGCACCGGAGGCAGAGCGGGCCGTGGCTGCACGTGTAGTCAGGTCACAGGTCACAGGAGACGGGGCACAGGTGGCGTTCTTGCCGGTGCACATGCGGTAGCAGGCCAATGACCTGTCCCCCGTGACCCGTGCCCTGTCCCCTTAAGCCGTGATCGCTGCCGCCGCCGTCTCGACGTCGTCGTTCACCATCGGATACTTCCCGGTGAAGCACGCGGTACAGTAGAGGCGCTGCGGGTCATCGCCGTTGCGCACGGCTTCGAGCATCCCCTCCTCGGAGAGATATCCGAGCGTGTCGGCCTCGATGAACTCGCGGATCTCCTCGACCGAGTGCGCGGACGCGATCAGCTCCGTCTTCAGGGGCGTGTCGATGCCGTAGTAGCAGGGGCCCATCGTGGGCGGGCTGGAGATGCGCATGTGCACCTCGCGCGCTCCCGCTTCCCGCACCATGCCCACG
>DATDFB010000313.1:0-11401 GCA_036522835.1 Thermoanaerobaculia bacterium
GCGCCGATGATTTTTGCATTCGCGACTTTCACCGAGCTCGACAGGTACAGATCGCGGACCTGCCCGCCGGACCAGCCTATGTCACGCAGCGCGTCGGCGAATGGGATCAGCCGGCCATCCTGCTGAATGACCCAGCGGTAGGCGCGCGTTCCGGTCGTATCCATCGTGCCGAAAAAAATGTCACACGGCACGATGCCCGGCGTCGCGTTGGCAGCGCACTGAAACTGCATGTACGCGCACTGAAAGACCTGCGCGCCGTTCGAGTCCATGCCGTCCGTTCGATACTCCGTCATCACGTCGGCCGCGAGCAGCCCCGTCTGGGCGGTATTGGTGCCGCGGTACGCGATCCCTTCGAATAAGCAGCGCGCCGCGCCCTGAATGTCGTGACCGCCGGCGAGCGACAGATCGGCCTGGTGCATGCCGAGCTGAGAGCCCATCTGCGCGATGTAGCTCGTAATCCCGGCGTTCAGCAGCCCGTTGTTGGACGCGAAGAGCCCGACGCTGAGCAGATACTTTTGCACGCCGAGCGCTGGGCGCGTCGAGTAAATCTGGAACGGCGCGACTTTTCGCTGCGGGAGGTAGAGGCCGGGACGCATCAGAACGCGCGCGCGGGCTGCAGCGAGTTGGCGTCCGCGCGATTGGCGCGGCCGAATGCGACGACGATCCACACGGTCACACCAGCTGCCGCGGTGGGCCAGTAGACGTCATAGCCGTCGAATGGCTGATCCGTCTCGTACACGAACCCCTCGACGAGCGGAAACCAGTCGGAGCCGCCGATTGAGATCCTCGCATCGTCGGGGATCGCGCCACCCTGGGCAACGAGCACTTGCAGCACGTTGCCAGGGATCGGCTCATGCTTCGCCGCGTTGACGTCTTTCGCGCTGTCGAGCTTGAACCACTTCGGGACCAGCCCGCGCGAGTAGCGGCCCAATCCGCTGAGCTGATCGCGGATGACGTTACCGAGCGGCGGCGCGAGCGCGCCACCGATATCCTCCGGCGGCGGCGCCGGCGGCAAGATATTCGGCCCTTGCACGTTGGAGCCGCTGTCTGTGTCCGGTGGGACGGGCGGCTGAACGTAGAGCGGCATCAGCGCCGCCCGCGCAGCACGGCGAACACGGCGAGCGCTGCGAGTCCGTAAAACATCCAGCTCGAGGATGCGACTTCGCGCTCTGGCGGCTGCGACGTCGCCGTATAGCTCGCCACGACGCCGCTGACAACCTTCCCGGCGGCACCGTACCCCATCGGCGAGAGCGTGCCAGCGACGCCGATCGGCGTCGGACTCTTGATCGTGCCGCCGAGCTGCGCGATCAGCGCCCGCGCCGCCGGCGTCGCATTCCAGGTCGGGACGAGGTTGTCCCAAATCCCCTGCATGCCGCTATCGGTCTTCCGCTCGCGATCGATCAGTCGCACCGTCGCGAGATCGTCGTAGGTCGTGTTGTTGAGGTGCGCCATGCGGCCCTCGATACCGTTCTGCAGCTCGATGAGCGTGCCAGGCAAGCGGCCATAAGTCCGCGGCGTCGGCGATTTGAAGATGCCGCCGACGATCGGAATGCCGCTGGCAAACTGACTGACGAACCCGACCGGATTCGCCGCGACGTTTAGCGCCTGACTGCCTACCTTGAGAAAGTCCACGCTATGCTCCCCGCCGGCGGAGGAAGTAATAGCCCGCGCCAACGATCACGATCAGCGGAATGAGCGGGATCAGCGCTTCCCAGACGAGCCCGCTCGTTGCTTTGCCTACCGTGGAACCGGCCGCGCGCGCGGCGTTGGTCACGGTGCGCGTCGCGGCCTGCGTCACCGTGTCGCTCACCGATTTGCCCCATTGATAGCCGGCTTTGAAATCGTCGATCGGCGAGCGCGTCACCCAGTCGTACACGTCGGATGCCGCGCCTTTGATCTTGTCCCAGGTGCCCGCGAGGAAGTCCATCAGCCGACGCGGCGCGCGAAGAGGTACACAACCACGAGCGCGATCGCGCCGATCACGAGCAGCTTCGTCTCGGCGCCGGTGAGCGGCGGATTGTCGCCCGTCGATGCGCGCCCGACGACCGTCGCCGACGTGCCTTGCTTGCCGCCGAAATGAATCGCGCCGAAGTCACCGATCTGGATGTCGCCGGTGATGCCCTGCAGCGCTTTTTTTAGAAAGTCCATCGGTCACTCCGCGTCGTGCTGGCCCGGCGCCATGTGCGAGCGCGCCGGGCCGCCGACTATGCCTAGAGGCCGCTCGGGAGCAGATCGTCCTCGACGATCCGCACCAACGTCGTCCCGCCGCCGATCACTACTTTGGCGTCGAAGTCGAGCTGGTCGGCGCTGCGCGCGTCGAGGATGTTCACGATGTCGCGATCTTCCGCGTAATCGAGCACGGCGACGCCCGTCGACATGGCCAGCTCGTACACGGCCTGATCCTGCTCCTTCAGCCGCGTCCAGTCCTGGCGGAACGTCTCGGGGTTGCCGTCTTTGATCACCGAGAACTCGGTGATGATCGCGTCGGACAGCACGCCGGCGTCGGTCGAGCGGATGAGCAGCCCCCGCTTGCCGGCGCCGCGCGACAACGGGATCACGAAGTGATCCTCGCTGACCGCGACCTGTTTTTGCTTCGCGGTGATCCGATGCACCGCGTACATGCCCGGATCGCCGAGCAGCTTCGCCGACTCGTCGGGCGAGGGCTTCAGCGCATCGAGCGAGACGATCGCCGCGAGATTCTGCAGCGTCGCCGTGCCGCCCGTGTAGAGATCGCTGAGCGCGCCGTACTGCACTTCGAGCGTGATTTCGGGATAGGCCCACGCGGGCAGCGCGGTGAGGATCGCCTGGAACGCGTGCAGCGACGCGAACGGCAGCTTGACCGTCACCGAGAACGGCTTCACGCCGGTCCCCGAGCCGGGATCCGTGACGACGGGCGCCTGGCGGTGGAACACCTTCAGGTACTCGTAGATGTCGCGGCCCGTCAGCGGTCCGATGATCGGCACCGTGCCGAGATAGACGGTGATCGCCTGGATGTAGGCGAGCACGCCCTGCGTCACGACGGTCCCGGCGACCGAGACGTTGACTTCGCCTTTGACGGTGAGGTTGATCGCATCGAGCAGATCGCGGCGATCGATCTTCACCGATTCACGCGAGCCGGCGTTGTGCGCCAGCTTCTGGGAGTTGAGCAGCTTCGCGGTGCGGGGCATCAGGCTCCTCCGGCTAGAGAGTTAGCGAGTGGAGGAGTGATTCAGCGCGGGCCGATGAATCGACCGACGAAGCTGAGTCGGTTCGAGGCAAACACGACGGCCGCGGCGATCGCGACGGTCCACAGAATCTGACGAGTCGACATAGGTGCGCTCCGTGTTGGGCCGATGGGCTCGGCGCTGGAACGCGGGGAGAGGCGGGCAAAAGAAAACGCTGCGACACGTGAGCTCTGCCCGGCCCTCTCCACGCGTCGCAGCGTGTTGACGGTGCACACTATGCGTACGCGCGGGCGGGTCTGTCAACTCCCTTCGTGCCCGAACAGCGGCAACACATCCCCTTCGTTCCCGTACGTACGGAAATTTCGGGCGGGTAAATTCGGCAGCGCATCCGACAGCTCGGCACCGTATCGACGCCTCACGCGGTCCAAGCCGTTGCCGGGCTGCATCTGGAAGAAGTACACGAGATCGGCCTGGCTGAAGATCAGGTCCGGGATTTCCTGCGGCTCGCGCGTCGTCGCCAGCAAATTGATCCGTCGCTCGCGGCCGAATTGTACGAGCCACTTCAGATAGTCGGGCGCCTGGGCGCGCGGCGTGATCCACGCCAGCTCGTCGAAGACGAGCGTCACATTGCGTACGCAGAAAGCGGCGCCGGGCGCTGCCAGGGCCATCCGATCGGCGGTCTCGCGGTAGACGATGCGAAACCGCACGCGCGGATCGAGCGCGCCGACGTCACGCAACAGCCGCGTGAGCGAAAGGCCCGACGTCACGACCTGATCGCCGCGCCGTACGGGCCACTTCCCTTCCGGGTCCGCAATGATCGCGCGCCGACAGCGCTTCGCGATCTGCTGCAGCTTGTACGTTTTCCCGCTGCCTTTCTTGCCTACGGCGAGCACCAGCGCGTTATCGCTCACAGTGATCGCCGCCCGCGCAGTCGCCAGCTCAGGTAGGCGATCGCGATTTCATCCAGCTCGGCCATCGTGAGCTGCGCGACGCCGCCGCCGCCGTCGCGGATTTCGTAGTACGTCGGGACCGGGCCGGGCGCCTCTGTCACGCGCGCGAGCGACGCGCCTTCCGCGCCGCCGTCGTGCAGCTTTGCCGTGGTGCTCATGGAACAGGACGCGGGCCAGCGGGTGGCTCCGTCTTTTTGGCTTTGTCGAGCTGCACGCGCTTCGCGATCGCGTTGACAAGCAGCGCGACAGCGAGCACGTCGGGCATCCACGATGCGACGGCGTTCCAGCCGTGCCGCTCGACGGCGCGCCAGACCCATTTTCCGATGAGCGCCGCCTCTTCGGTTTCAGCCGGCAGCTTCCAATGCTCGCCGCGCTGCACGGCGACGATCGCGAATGGCAGCGCGATCATTTCTCGGACGTCCTCTTGCGTGAGCTTGCCCAGCACGTCGGGATTTTCGCCGAGCTGATCGAGCGTGCGCGCGACATCGGGGCCGTCGCTCGAGGCCGCTTCGCCGGCGCCATCCTGGCCGGCGGCCGCGGCCGGTTCGAGTGGCGGTGCCGCGGCTTCGATTTTCTTGTCGAGCTGATCCAGCTCGGCCGGATCAGACGATGGGTTTGTCGAGGAAGCTTTCACGCTTTGGCTCCGGTGAGGGTTGCGATTCGGGCGCGGGCTTGGCCGGCTTCTGTTTGGCGGCGGGCGCGGGAGCGGGCGCCGGCTTCGGCGCGGGTGGTGTGTCGGCTTCAGTGGGCGCGGGCTGCTTGCCGGTCTTCCAGTCTTTGCCGTACTTCTTTTCGAACAGCGCGACGCCGCGCGCTGATTTCACGAACACCTGAACGCCGCACGGATAGCAGTAGCAGTAAGGCCGCCCTTTCATATCCGCCTTCACGTCCATGTCTTCATCGCACGCGGGACAGGGAACAGGCTTCACGCAGTCCTCCCGTAGTTAGTGATCGGCGGCTCGATGTAGAGCGACGCGCAGCGCGCGACGTGCGCCTGGTGAGCCGCCGCGGCGGCGCGCTCGGCGATCGGATCGGCGGGGTGAGCGGACCGCGACGCGGCCCGCGGCTCAGTACGAAGCCTAGAGGCTTCACCCCGCCGGTCTTTGTGGCGATCGCGATCGGGGTCAGCAGTCGCCAGCTCGTCGCGATCGAGCTGCACGACAAAAAGACCAGGCGCAGCAATGACGGTGCTCATAAGGGGAGCTCCTGTTGGAAGAGCGAGCTGCGGACTTCGCGGGCATCGACGCCGCGATCCGCGGCGTACTTCTCGACCCACGATTCCGCCAGCTCGCGCGTGTTGGCTTCGGCCTGTTGCTGGCCGGCGCCGTGGTTTTTGCCGCCACAGATACAGTCACATGGCCCGCTCGTCGCGTTGTAGCACTTCGCGTCGCAGCGACCGACGCAGCCGTCCGAGTTATAGAGCGCGATCAGCGTGCTCATCCGCAGTACCAGCGAACAGCGATTTTTAGAGCGCGCTCGAAGTCACCGCGCGCTTCCAGCCGTGCCAGGTACCGCTCGACGACGCGGACGGCGGGGTCGGGGCGCCGAGCAGCGCGAGAGAGTGACCAGGTTGCACCCTTGGCCCCCGCCCGCTGGTGACTCGCTGCTCGGCGTGTCATGGCTCCCAGCCCAGTTGGGTGGGATCATCGGGGTCGACCGTGAAGTCGGGCTCGTCACCGAAGTCGAGCTCGTCATCGGCGTAGAGCTCGTCGAGCTCGTCGTCAGTCAGCGGCGGGAAACAATCGTCGTCGCAATTGTCGCAGAGCTGGTGAACGGAGCAAAACTGCTCCTCGATCACGCGGGCGCCGCAGCGCGGGCACCGATAGAGCTCACCGAGCATTAGAACGGGACCGGCTCTAGGCCGGCAGCTTTGTCGACGAGATTCGTGATTCGATCGGCGGCTTCGTCGGTGTCGTACGTCTCGGCGAGCTGCAGAATCCGAATGCGTAGCCCAACGTTCGGTGCGATCACAGCATCCCACGTCGCGTCAGAGAAGCTGTAGACCGTGACGCCCTGCTCTTCCTGCTCGGCCAGCTCGAGGTCCGTCTGCTCAGGTGGCAGCGCGTAACGCGCGCGCAGTCCCTTCGACCAGGTGAGCTGGCGGGCGCCGTGCATTTCAGTGATGTATTCGAACCAGCGATCGACGTCGGATTTTTTCGAGCCGTTCGCGGCCCAGATGTCGTGCAGCAGCTGCCAGGGAGTGCGCCGGCCGTTGCGGCCCTCTTTGGTGAACGGGCTCGCCAGCTCGTCCGCGAGGCCGAGCTTGGTGATGTATTCGTCGCGGCGCATGCGCCCAACGACGACCCCGACCGGCTTCCCATCGGCGCCGTGTTCGAGCGGCGCGCGGAACTGCAACCCCGTCTCTTTGTGAGGCTTGGCGATCGCTTTCGCCCAGCGCTTGAACATCCACGCGCGCAGCTGCTCCATGTCGTCGCTCGACAGCGGCCGGCGCGTGACCAGCAGAACGTGAAGGTGCGGATGCCAGCCGTTCGGGCCGATCGTTTGCTCGGCGCCGCGGACGAACTGAATCCCGTAGCGATCGCGCATGCGCTTCCAGGGCGCGCCGCTGACGACAAACTGCCAGGCGCGCGCGATGTGCTGGCGCAACGGCTTTAAAGGCGTCTCCAGGTCGTGCGCGACGGTCAGCGTCGCCATGCAATCGCCGCCGCCGATCGCGGTGTGACGATCGAGCAGCTGCCCCAGCTCGCCGGCCCGCTTGCGACAGATCACATACGAGCAGCAGGGACAGGCCCAGACGGAGCCACAGCGAACGAGCCCGGTGTAGTGAGCCGTGCCGCCCCGCCCGCGCGTGACGGTGACGCCCTTAAAGCGCGCGCGCGTGTGCCCGCATTTGTGCTGCCGCGCTGAGGGAGTCAGCGCCCGATTCGTCTCGCGCAACCGAAAGCGGTGCGCGCGGATACGCTGCCCAGCCTGACTGACGAGCGGCGCCCCGGTGGACGGGGGGGGGAAACTCTGCTCGTGTTGTTTCCAAGAAGAGAGACGGGACAGCTCGTCGCGGTTTAGCCGGCTCCAGGCTCTAGCGGTAGTTGCGGCGGCTCCGTGCCGTCCGTCGATGCGGGCGGTTCGAGCTTCGCTTCCAGCGCCGCCCGCCTGGCGTTCAGCCGGTCGATCGTCGCATCGAGCAGCAGATCGAGCAGCTGCTGCTCCGCCGTCGCCAGCGCTACCCCATGTCGCTGCGTCACCAGCAGCTCGGAGATGAGTCGCAGCCTGACGCTCAAAGACTCCAACGAGCCAACCGGCTTGCCGCGCGACAACTTCGTTTCCAAGAGCAGCAGATCGTTCTCGCAGTCCTGCAGCAAAATCCGCAGCGCGACAGTCGAGTCCGTGCTGTTGGGCGCGTGACTCATCTACGAGCTCCATTTGCTGCCGCGGCGGCCGCGGCGCGCGATTCGGTCGAAGTGGGAGAACGCGATCCGCTCGTACGCCCGATCCGTATCCCGCTCGCTCGTCGGCGGCAACGTCTGCCGATGTTGCCAGCGCTTGTCCCGCTCGATCGCACGACCAATCCCCTGCAGGATCGCCGTCGTGTCCGTCAGGTCCGCGAGCAATCGCAGGCAGTCGTCCGCGCTGATCGTCTCGGTGACCGACCGATCGAGATCGCGAATGCAGCGCAGCAGCGTCTCGACGCTGATCGTCCACGGTTTGATCGGGGGAACCGGCTGACGCGTCGCGTGCTCCATCGTCGTGACTGCAATCGACAGGTCGCACAGCAGGTCCCAGCAATGCTGGCGAGTCAGCTCCGGCGCGTACTTCAGGACCATGATTTCGAGTCGGCGGATGTACTGAAGCACCGTCGCCGGGTGAGCGAACGGGAATAGCTCGGCCTGGGAGTCCATTGCTGGCTCCGTCGATGGGCGCGCGGTCCGTCGCCACCAGTCGCTCGCGCTTGGTTGTGGCGGGGGTCCGGGCCTATGCCTCGCGGGCCGCGAGCAAATGCAGGCGCTCGCGATCGCGGGCCGAGTCTATCTCGGCGAGCCTTTGTCTTGTGGTGGTGTTACGAGTTGGGGGCCGTCCCTCGAGCTGATACACCGCGCGCCAGAGGCGCGCCTGGGCGGCTTCCCAATGATCGCGCGGAACAATGACGACGGATTTATCAGCCTCGTGACGATCGACGACAGGAATGCCGCCGAGCTGCAGAATGCAGAGCGCATTACGGATGTGCGCCTGAGGCGGCTCGACGTCAGCGGGCGCCGACGAAATTTCCCCGTTATGACTCTTGGTGCGGGCCTCGCCGATCAGGTCCTCGACGATCACGTACAGCCCGGCGATCGCCACGATGAGCAACGCGACGACCTGCAGCGCACCGTGTCCCCTGAATGCGATCGCGAGCGCAGCGATCGCCACGACGGACGCGGTGAACCGCGAAACTACTCCGAAGAGGGGCCGATTGCGGTTAAGAAAGGAGGGGGTCCGACGAAAATAACCATCTATTATACGAAGTCGCACCAACGACTTAGCCCAACGGAATGCTTGCGCCACACGCCCGAGAATGGCATTCTTGGATCGCGACACATGCCCCTCCTTTGCAGGGGTGAAGTGACCGGCGTTTGCGCGCCGGCGAATCGAGCCTGACCGGGCGACCACCCTGTCAGGCTTTTCGCTTTACCGCTTTGCCAATCTTCAACGTCCCGAGCTTCACCGCCAGCCCCACGAGCGCGAGATCGTACCAGTCCGGCGTCTCGCCCGTCTCGTAGCGCTCAATCGTTCGCTGACTGACGCCGAGCTGATCGGCGACGAACGCGCGATCGTAGCGCTGCCAGCCCAGCAGCTCACGGCGCCGCTGCTCCCAGCGATAGCCGGCGTCGGTGTAGCGATTGCTCGGGGCCACGGCAGACAATATGTCGGTGTCGATCGACACCGTCAAGTTGTCGTCTGCAGTCCTGCAGGGCGGCGCTGCCCGTTCCAGCGCTCGCCCGCCGGGGAGGAGGGTGAAGATGCTGAGTTGGTCAGGCTCAGCCGGGCCCGGTTATCGATGATCGTCTGCACGATGCCCGCGGCGGAGCTCTAGCGCGTCAAGCCGCGCCTCTACGCGGCCCATCCAGTGCCCGCCCTTGAAAGCGATCAGCATCAGCGTCGCGAGATTCACGCCGCCGATGATTGCATTGACGAGCGATAGCGCCGACTGATCCACGGCCCTACTTCGTGCCCGTGGCGTCGCTATCGACGTCCTGCGCCTTGCCCTCTTTGTCGAACGCCGGCTCGCGCAGCGCGCCGCCCTTCCCTGCCTGCGCGACGACGTTCGGCGCGATCGCGAACTCTTTGCCGGTGACGGGCGATTGCACGTAGCCTGGCCGCGTCTGGGGCAGCTCACGCACGTCGTAGACGAGCCCGGTGCCCGGCTCCGAGACGAACAGCGCCGGATCGTCCCACGGGTCCAGCCCGTGGTACTTCCCGAAGCGCTTGCGCTCTTCGTCGAGGCCCGGCGAGATATGCTCGACGGTCGGATCGTCGGGCTCGCGGCGCCCTTTGGCCGCGGCGCCGGCGGCGACGGCGCCGACGAGCAGCAAGCCGATGTTCCCGAGCGGCGCACGGGCGGGAGTCGATGCCGGCGAAGCCTGCACGGCCGGTGCGGCCGTCAGCGCCGGCACGTCGGCCGGTGCGGCGCTTGCGTGACGCGGCGCGCTCATCGAGAGCGCGATCGCCGCCACGATCGAGAACAACAGCGTGCGGTTCATACAAGCCTCCGGGCGATCGCTGAGGGAGCGAGCGAGGCGCCTTTGATCGCCCAGTATCGGGCGCTCGCTTCGAACACGTAATTGTCGTTGCCGTACTTCCCCGTCTGGCGCTGCCGCTGCACGCGATTGACGCCGCCGTTGTAGGCGGCGAAGCCATCCGCGACGAGCGGTCCAATCGCGCGCGCGTTCGCGGCCCAGAGCTTCGCCGCGGCGCGCACGTTGCCGAGCATCGTCGTCAGGTCCTCGCCCGACGCGTTGACCGGCATCACCTGCATCATCCCGTACTCGCCCGCGGCGCCGCGGATCACCGAGCCATCCGCCTTAAACTGCTGGACGCCGGACTCCTGCCAGGCGATCGCGTGCAACACGTCGGGGTCGATCTTTACGCCCGAGCTGCGCGACACATCGTCCGCGACTTTTTCGAATGTCGCGCGCGCCGCGTCGTTCCACGGGATCGAGAGCTTCGCGAGCTCGGCCAGCAGCCCCGCTGCGAGGAAGGCTTGCAGCATGTCAGCGAAACATGGCCGGCTGCGACGGCGAGCCGATCGAGGGTTGCTGCGGCACGAAGCGGCGCCACACTTCCGCCGCGGCGACGACGAGCAGCGTCGCCGTGGGCGCCACCGCGAGGGCCTGCGGGTCCGGGACGTTCGGGGTTCCGTGAATCAGCGCCGGCAGCAACACGCCCGCCGCAAGCGCGATCAGCGGTTGCACGGGCTTCGTAATGCGCCCGATCGCGGTGTCGGCGATCGTCGTGTACTTCTTCGCGGCGCCGAGCGCGAGCGTCGTGCCGATTACGGCGCCATACGTCAGCAAGTCCTTGAGCGGGTCCCCCGACGTGAGCGCCGGCGCGACGAGCTGCGCGAGCAACGCGCCCTTAAGCGTCAGTCCGAACAGAGCCGCCAGCATCATCATTGGCTTGAGCATCCTTCCCTCCCGTTGGTTGTTCATCCGGTATCACCCACTCGACTCGCATCGGATCGAGTAGCCACTCGTCGTCGAGCCCTTCCGCCACGCGCCCCATGCGGGCGATTTCCTGCTGTCGCAGCTGCGTCAGCTCGACGAGATGATCAAGCGCGATCCGCACGAGCGGCGCGACGGGACGCCTTTTCACTTCGGGCTCTTCAGCACGCCAGGTATGCCGCGCTCGGCGTGCGCGCTCGTCGCCTCTTCGACGGCCGCGGCGAGCGCGGCGCGCGCCTCATGCGGCTCGCCGAAGTTGAATCTCTTCGGAATGCCGAGCGTCGTGATCTGCTTGTCCGTCAGCGCTTCGATCGCTTTCCGCGCGATCGCCGACAGCTCCGCAACGTCGAGACGTGCATCCATGTGGCTTAGGCTCCGATCAGGCCGTGAGTGAGCAGATCGTCGATGAGCGCTTTCACATGCTCAGCGAGCACCGACAGCGTTACGGTCGACGTCGCGAACGTCGTTCGCGTCGCCACGCCGCTCGCTGCCGTCCAGCCGGTTTGCCGGGCGCCGATGATTTTTGCATTCGCGACTTTCACCGAGCTCGACAGGTACAGATCGCGGACCTGCCCGCCGGACCAGCCTATGTCACGCAGCGCGTCGGCGAATGGGATCAGCCGGCCATCCT
>DATDFB010000314.1:0-33011 GCA_036522835.1 Thermoanaerobaculia bacterium
CCTCGACAGCGGCGGCATGGCCGCCGCACTCCACAAATGCTCCTGCGTGGAGCCGCCGATATTCCACAGTGACAATCGTCATGGAACAGAGTATGGTGACTCCACGCCGAGGAAACTTCCATCGGTCCTTCAGTCATCTGAACTAAGTCAGATCCTCTGGATCCACTCCTCTTAGACTCAATCTTTCCAAGTCCGCGCCCCTTGCGCCGGAAACGGAAGATTTGCCGGTTCACCCGGCCAGGAGCTTCAAATGAAAGTGTATGTCGGAAATCTCTCCAAGCAGGTCACGGACGCGCAGCTCAACGATCTCGCGGTGCCGTATGGCAAAGTCGTCTCGGCGAACGTCGCCACCGAGCGCTCCAGCGGCGAGTCGAAGGGCTTTGGCTTCATGGAGTTCGGCACCGACGAGGAAGCGCACGCCGCCATCGCCGGCCTCAACGGCCGCGACGTCAACGGCCAGGCGTTGAAGGTCAACGAATCGAAGCCGCGCAAAGACGCCGGTTTCACCCGCTGAACGAGTCCGATCGGGAGGACGGCCGCCCGGCCGTCCTCCCACCCGCAACCTAAGGAGAATCGAATCATGATGGCGTTGCTGTCGCTCGCTGCCGGTGTCGTCGTTGTCGTCCTGTTGGGATGGAACCTGGTCCGCCGCTTCGGCAGCGACCGGGTCGGCGCGCTCATGGAGAAGCGGCGCGCCACGTCGCGGTTCGTCGGCCGCGGCGAGCTCGTCGACGGCAACCGCCATCTCGACGTGGCCCTGGCGGTGACGCAGTCGACGCTGTTTTATGAGAATTCGAAGATGCAGGCCTCGGTCGACCTGCAGTGGGTCCGGGAGATCGAATACGACAGCGTCCTCGCCACCGGCGCCACGCCGCGGGCGGGGAAGGTCTTGCGGTTGCGCCTCGACAGCAGGGTGTTGGAGTTCGTCATCGCCGCCGATGTCATGCCGCGCTGGCACCTGATCCTGCCGCCGCGCCGCGCCGGCAAGGCGGCCTGACCGTGTCGGACGACCGCCGCATCCGGCGCATCGCCGTCCTCGGCAATCACCTGCCGCGCAAGTGCGGCATCGCCACGTTCACCACCGACCTGAGCGACGCCATCGCCGCCATCGGTCCCGATCTCGACTGCTTCGTCCTGGCCATGAACGACGGCCGGCACCAGCACGCCTATCCGCCGCGCGTCCGCTTCGAGCTGGCCGACAACGACGCCGCCGCGTACACGCGCGCCGCCGACTTCCTCAACGTCAACGCCGTCGACGTCATCTCCGTTCAGCACGAGTACGGGATCTTCGGCGGCAAGGCCGGGAGCCACCTCCTGCCGCTGCTGCGCGAGCTGCGCATGCCGATCGTGACGACGCTGCACACCATCCTGCCCGCGCCGAACCTGCACCAGCGCCGCGTCATGGACGAGATCGCGGCGCTGTCGGACCGCATCGTGGTCATGAGCGAAGGGGGCGCGCAGCTTCTGCGCGGCGTGCACGGCGTGGACGACAAGAAGATCGACGTGATCCCGCACGGCATCCCGAACGTGCCGTTCGCTGGCAGCAAAGGCCGCCTCGGCGTGGAAGGGCGGCCGCTGATCCTCACCTTCGGCCTCCTCTCCCCCGACAAGGGCATCGAGCACGTCATCGACGCCCTGCCGGCGATCCTCTCCCACTATCCGGACGCCGTCTACGTCGTCCTCGGCGCGACGCACCCGCACGTCATCGAGCAGCAAGGCGAGATCTACCGGCTGATGCTCGAGGACCGCGCCAAGCGGCTCGGCGTCGACGGCAACGTCATCTTTCACAACCGCTTCGTCAGCCTCTCCGAGCTCTCCGAGTTTCTGGCCGCGGCCGACATCTACATCACGCCGTACCTGAACCCGGAGCAGATCGCCTCCGGGACGCTCGCGTATGCGCTCGGCGCGGGGAAGGCCGTGATCTCCACGCCCTACGCCTACGCCAAGGAGCTCCTCGCCGGCGGCCGCGGGATTCTGGTGCCATGGAAGGATTCCCCGGCCATCGCCGCCGAGGTCACCGGTCTCCTCGATGAGCCGGACAAAGCGCTTGCGCTCCGCCGCGCCGCCGCCGCCCACGGCCGGGCCATGCTGTGGCCGGCCGTCGCACACGCGTATCTGCGGACGTTCGAGCGGGCCCGCACCGAGCACGCGCAGCGGCTGCGCACCGACTTCCGCGCCAGCACGCTGGCGTCGCGCCCCATCGATCTTCCCGAGGTCAACCTCGACCACGTCGGGATCATGACCGACGGCACCGGCATGCTGCAGCACGCCATGTTCAACGTTCCGCGCTACGAAGAGGGCTACTGCCTCGACGACAACGCCCGCGCGCTGCTGCTCATCACCCTGCTCGAGGACGCCGGCTCGTGCGATCCGAAGCTCTTGCGCGCGCTGTCGTCGCGCTATCTCGCATTCGTCAGCCACGCCTTCAACCGCCCGCGCGGGCGCTTCCGCAACTTCATGTCGCACGCGCGGCTGTGGCGCGAAGAGGAAGGCTCCGAGGACAGTCACGGCCGCGGGCTGTGGGCCCTCGGCACCGTCGTCGGGTGCTCCGCCGATCCCGGCCGGCACAGTCTCTCCGGCGCGCTGTTTCACGCCGCCCTGCCGGCCGTCTCGGCCTTCAGCAGCCCGCGCGCATGGGCCTACGCGCTCCTCGGCATCGAGCAATACCTGCGCGCGTTCGCCGGCGACCGCAGCGTCCAGGCCGCGGGGCGCGCCATCGGGGAGCGCCTGCTCGGACTCTTCCGCCGCACCGCCCAACCGGAATGGCCGTGGTGCGAGAACCGCGTCACCTACTGCAATGCCCGGCTTCCGCAGGCATTGATCGCCACCGCGTCGTGGATGGGCGACGCCGCCATGCTCGCCACCGGCCTTCGCTCGCTCGAATGGCTGATGGCGATCCAGACCACGCCGGACGGTTACTTCGCTCCCGTCGGAACGAGAGGCTTCTTCGAGCGCGGGAGCAATGCGGCCGTGTTCGATCAGCAGCCGGTCGACGCCTGCGCCTCCGTCTCCGCCTGCATGCACGCCTTCCGCGCCACCGGCGATCATCGCTGGAGCGAGCACGCCCGGCGCGCCTTCACCTGGTTCCTCGGACAGAACCAGCTGCAGCAGGCGCTCTACGATCCGGTCTCCGGCGGATGCCGCGACGCCCTGCACGCCGATCGGATGAACGAGAACCAGGGAGCGGAGTCGACGCTCTCGTTCCTGCTCGCCCTGGCCGACATGCGCGCCGACGAGGTGCGCTGGAACGCCATGCAGATCCCGCTCGAAGAGCCGGCCGAAGACCTCGCCGCCGTCGGTTCGGGAACGGCTTGAGGTACGAGACGCTGTTCCGCCGCAGCGAGCGCAATCCGATCCTCACGGCGGCCGACTGGCCGTACCCGGCGCACACGGTCTTCAACGCCGGGGCCACGCTGCTGCACGACGGGACCACGCTGCTGCTCTGCCGGGTCGAGGACC
This sequence comes from Thermoanaerobaculia bacterium, assembly GCA_036522835.1. Classification (GTDB taxonomy): domain Bacteria; phylum Acidobacteriota; class Thermoanaerobaculia; order Gp7-AA8; family Gp7-AA8; genus DATDFB01. Next base: position 3,460 of record DATDFB010000314.1, read on the forward strand.
GCACCGGCCGCTCGCATCTCTGCGCCGCGCGCTCGGCCGACGGAATCGGCGGCTGGACGGTCGACGCCGCGCCGACGCTGCGCGCCGATCCCGAACATCCCGAGGAACTGTGGGGAATCGAGGACCCGCGCATCACCTTCGTCGCGGAGCTCGGCAAGTACGCCGTCGCCTACACGGCGTTCGGCAAGGGCGGTCCGGGCGTCTCGCTGGCTCTCACCAGCGACTTCGTGCAGTTCGAGCGCTGCGGCCTGGTGATGCAGCCCGACGACAAGGACGCAGCGCTGCTGCCGCGGCGGATCGGAGGCTTGTTCGCGCTGGTGCATCGCCCCATCGCCGATTCCGGCGCGCACGTCTGGATCTCGTATTCACCCGACCTGCGAAGCTGGGGCGGCCACCGAATGATGCTCCCGGCGCGGCGCGGGAGCTGGTGGGACGCAAACAAGCTCGGCCTCTCGCCGCCGCTGATCGAGACCGAACGCGGCTGGCTGATGCTCTACCACGGCGTCCGCTCCACCGCCGCCGGATGCCTCTATCGCCTCGGCGCCGCGCTCTTCGACCTCGACGAGCCGGACAAGCTCCTCCTCCGCGGCGACGAGTGGATCTTCGGCCCGGAAGCGCCCTACGAGACGCGCGGCGACGTCGCCTACGTGACGTTCCCCTGCGGCACGACGGTCGGCGCCGACGGCGACACGTTGAACCTTTACTACGGCGCCGCCGACACCTGCATCGCCCTCGCCACCGGCAGCATCCGCGGGATCCTGGGCTGGCTCGACCGGTGCGGCAGCGCCTGAAGCGCGGCGGCCCCGCTACTTCTTGTCTTTCTTCGGCTTCTTCGTCTCTTTGCGGCTGTTCTTGCCCTTTGCCATACTCATGCTCCCGATTTGTATGGTAGCAAAGGGAACCGCCGTGCTGTGGCGGCGATGTTGCAGTCTTTACATTTATGCCCGTCCAATCGTTTGAAGAAGTCGTGGTCTACGACGGCGTGGCGGAGCGCACCGGCGTGAAGTTCGAACGGAGCGAGGTGCGGCGCATGGATGGTTACTGCGGAAGTCTGACCGCGTTGCTCCGAAAGGCGCGCGCCGCCGGCGACGGCACTTTCTATCTGCCTCTCGACCAGTGGCCCACGGACAAGGAGCGCCTCGAGCTCCGGAAGCCGTGGGTCGTCCTGCCGTGATCCGGCTTCCGCACGTCGACGGCGTGCACGCCAACGCCTGCTCGCGCTAGCGGCGTGCGGCGGACCAGGGGTGCGGTACGAGCGATTTCGCCTCGACGACGTGCAGTGCCTGACCCTGCACGACCTTCCCGTCGAGACCGGCGATGGCGGCGAGCGCCTCGGCGGATGTCCGGTACTCGACGAAGGCGAATCCTTTCGACGCGCCGCCGACGAGCTTCCGGGCCACGTTCGCGGAGTCGGGCTGCCCGAACGGAAGGGCCAGCTCGCGCAATTGCACGTCGGTGATGTCCGTGGGGAGGTTTCGTATACAAATTCTCATAGTGGACTCCTCATTCGTTAGGTTGCGCGCGCCGCTCCTGGATGCGCAAATGCGCGAGCTCCGCGTGTGTCAAGGGGTCACCGGCGGCCTTTTCGGGACGCCGGCTTTGATGTCCGTTCTGATTGGTTGGCCTTCTTCCGCTCCGGCAACCGCGTCGCCGCGGTAATGTCCTCGGTGAGCAGGACGAGCTTTTCGATGATGGCCGAGACGCGGGGAAGAAATTCGGGCCTGAGGCCCGCCAGCCGATCGATGAGCGGCTTCAGATGGCCGATGTCGCCGACGTCGTTCGAAAGGAGGTTGCCCGGCTTTTCGCCCAAGGCCTCGGCGATGCGGACGAAGTCCTCGACGTACAGCCCGCGCTGATTCGATTCCAGCCGGGCCAGTTGCGCCGGGGAGATCCCGACGCTCCGGGCCACCTCCGCCTGGAGCCGCCCTTTCGATTCGCGGAGCTGTCTGAGGATGCTGCCGTACATGGTGGGAGAACTATGCACACGTTTTGCCAAATGGTCAACAATCATGCATTCGTTGCCAAACCGGCAACGACGGCGCGCAGGAGGAGCAAGCTCAACTCCCGCGCCGGTACGGATCGGATGTCCGTCGAACGCCCGAGTTGTAACCGTCGCGCACTGCGTGTGCGCACGGACAGACCGGAGTTCTCGATCAAGCCACGCGTTTCGCGGCCGACCCGCGCGTCACCGGTGATGTACCAGAGGAAACGTGCGTGTCGAGCAAAATCCTCACTGCTCGAAATCTCGGAGGATCTCTTCAGGCAGTGGGTCATCGAAGTCGTCGGGAACAACGAACGTGCCCGCTGCAAGACCGAAGGGCCTGGGTTTGCGCACAGGCTCGATCGGCCGAATCTCCGCCACGGGCCGATCGCGATCTGTCAGCACGAGCGTCTCGCCCTCGAGGACGCGATGAAGGAGACTCTCGGGATCTCGCTTCATTTCTTCGACCGGTACGTTCATGAGAGAAGTTTAGCAAAACGTGGCCCCAACGCTGGTTGTCGGCTGAGCGCCTTGTGCGGGAGCGGCACGCAAATGAGTCAACCACTGGCGATCGAGGCGTGGATGCCTGGAAGACGAATCACCTTCAAAGATCCGCTGCTCAATTCAAGCTCAACTCCCGCGCCGGTGGTGGCGGACATCGAGCGGCTGACTGGGGACCCGAGCTATCGAAGGCCGCTGGCGGTGTAGAGCACCGAAATCTGACGGTAGAAACCGTAGGCAAACGAATGACCGTCGGGCATGAGCAGCACGGGGCTGATCCGGAATACGCCTTCGGGGTCGGGCGCGGAAACTTCGCGCAGCAACCGGCGCTCGCCGCTGGCGAGGTCGACGTCGTAAACGTTCATCGGCATCTGCACTGGGTGATACACGTAAACGTGCCGGCCATCGCGGCTCCATCCGGCCGGCACTTCTCCCGCCAACACACCCGCCGCCGGCCGTAAGGCCGGGCTCTCGCTCTGCGGCGAGGAGCCGAGTGGAACGATCCAGGCGCGTTGGTTGCGATCGAATACCAGCAGCGACTGTCCATCCGGCGAGATCGGCTTGATCGCGCCCGCGCCGGTGGGCAGGATCGTTCCGATGGCGGTTCCGGGCGGTGTCAACGCGCGCGGCGGGGTTCCGTCGGCTGCCTGAATGAACATGCGCGGACCCTGGCTCGTTTGGGCCGTGATCACGATCCGGCCGTCCGGCAGAAATCCGGCCCAGAGGCAGTCGAGATCATTGGCAAGCGTCTCCGTCTTTCCTATGCCGGTCGGCAGAAGAATCAGCTCCCGCCGTTTCGGACCGCTACGGAGCGCGAGAACCCGGTCTCCCCGCGGCGAAAAGGCCACCGCAATCCCCTCGCCTAAGCGCACGGCCGAAGACTCATCGGTGGAGCGCATGAACACCGTGGCTTTGTACTTCACCCCCGTGTTCCATTCGGTGAAAAGGATTGCTTTCCCGTCCGACGCGACATCGGCCAGAGCCGATGCGTCGAGCCAGGAAAGGTCGTGCTCTCCCCCTTTCTCGTTCGGAACCATGATGCCGCCCTGAAACGTGGCCAGCCCGAGGAGGACGGTGCCGTCGCGCGCGATGTCGTACAGCCAGGGCCAGGAGGGCGTGCGCAGGATCAGCCGTTCCTTTCCGTCGAGCGTCACGCCGTAAATGCTCCACAACTGGTCGGCGTTCCGCGGAGTGGAGAACCACACTTCCTTTCCATTCGGCGTCCAGGCCAATCCCCGCACGAAGACGTCGGTGCTGGTCAGCGTTCGCCGGCTGCCGTCCAGACCGAAGACGACGATGTCGGTCTTCATGCCGTCGGTGGAGGAGATGTCGATGGCGATCTTGTCGCCCTGCGGCGACACGCGGAGCGCGAACACGGTCTGCTGCTCGCTCGAATACAACACGTTCCCGAGCGGAAACTCCAACTGTTGGAGTCCCTTCTCCGTCCGCCGCCACACCGCCAGCCGTCCGTCCGGCGACCAATCAGCGCGCATGACGCCGTCGACGACCTCCCGCGGAGTGCCGCCCAGGATCGGCACCTGCGCCAGAACGCCGCCGCCGCTCCAGTCGAAGAGACGGGCATTCAGGATGACGGCCATCTCGCCGGTGCGCGAAACGGCGGCCAGGTCGCCGTTGGGAATGGCCAAGGCCTGCGACTCGGGGCGGTCGGTCCGCAGCATCTGCACGCGCAACGGTTTTCCGCCCGTGCTGCCCGAGTAGACGACGGTCTCTCCGTCGGCCGTGAAGCGCGCCGACTGAATGAGGGAGGGCTTGAAGGTCAGGCGATGGAAGGAGAGCTCGGTCAACGGCGTCCGCCGCATCTCCCGATACACGATCAGCGCGGCGGCGGAGACCACCACCGCCGCCACCGCCGCGGCGATGGCCATGACGGTACGTTGCCTCGTCCGCGCCGGGAGAGGCAGCGCACCGCTCGGAGCTCCCCACGGAATCTCCGCGCAGGCCTCCAGATCGAAGGCGAGATCGTCCGCGGTTTGGAATCGCGCGGCCGGCGACTTCTCCAGGCAATGGGCAACGATGCGGTACAGCAGCGGCGGCAGATTCGGAACCGATTCCATGAGATCGGCCGCTTCGTTGTTGATGATGGCCGTCATCGTCTCGAACGCCGTCCCCTCTTCGAACGGAGTCTTGCCCGAGAGCATCTCGTACAGCACCACGCCGAACGAGAAGATGTCGGTCCGGCGGTCGACGACCTGGCCGCGGGCCTGCTCGGGCGACATGTAGGCCACCGTCCCCACGACCATTCCGGGCAAGGTCAGTCTCGACGAGCCTTGACCGAGCTCGTGCTCGCCGCGCAGCTGATGGGCGAGCCCGAAATCGAGAATCTTTACGCGCCCGTCGCGGGTGATGAAGACGTTGTCCGGCTTCAGATCGCGGTGAACGATGTTTTTCTCATGCGCCGCGGCCAGGCCGCGGGCGATTTGCGTGGCGTACTCGAGCGCCTTCCGCAGAGGAAGCCGTCCGTCCCGAAGCTTGGTGCCGAGCGTCTCGCCTTCCAGCAGCTCCATGACGATGTACTCGACACCGTCTTCCGATCCGACGTCGTAAACCGCAACGACGTTCGGATGATTGAGCTGGCCGATGGCGCGGGCCTCGCGCTCGAGGCGCTTGAGCAGCTCGGAATCCTTCGCACAGTCCCGCGGCAGGACTTTGACGGCCACGCTGCGCTGCAGGCGCGAGTCGACCGCGCGGTAAACCTCGCCCATGCCACCCGCTCCCAGCAGCTCGATGATCTGGTACGGCCCGAGGCGGCGGCTGTTGGCGAGAAGCGTAGCGGTCATGGCGTTCCGGCTCCGGCGCCGGCGCGCGCGATGGCCGGTTCCGGGGCGAGCTTGTTTCCTTGCTTAGCGGATCCAGCCGAATGATAGCGCAGGCCACCAACATCGCGTCTTCCGCGCGCGGCAGCCGTAGAGCGCGCCTTGACAGACCCGCACGCGAACGGCAGAATCACTGCCCTGCTTCAGCCTTTGACGTCCACAACTCAGCCCGGTGTCCTTTAATTGGAGAAATGGGCCATGTCTCTACAAGCGGCGAGCAAATTCCTCGAGAAGGCCAAGAGCTCGAAGGCCATCCACAACGAGTTCGAGAAAAGCACGACCAAGACTCTCATCGAGATCGGCCGCGAGCACGGATTCGAGTTCACCCGTGAAGAGCTCCGGCAGGCGATGGCCGATCACCACATCGCGAACTGGGCCGGCTGCTGGGGGAACTGAGCGCCTCCGCGGTCTTACGGCGCGCCTGACGCACGCCTGAACAGCCGTGCCGTCTCGGTGGCGGTTTGCCTTGAAAGCAACCTCACGGTTCGCTCGGCGGAGAGCTCCTCCCGCCACCCGCGGTAGGCATCGTTCAGCCGCAGCCGTCTGTCCTCGGACAGATTGAGCAGCGCGAGCGCATTGATTCCGTTCACCGGCACGGCGTCCTGCATTCGCCGCAGTACGGTCTCGAATTCGAGGTCATTGAGCAGATGACTGACATATTTGAGGATCACGACGTCTGCGCCGTCGCAAAAAGAATCGGTCCGTATGTCGGAATGCAGCACCGTGAGCGGAACATCGTCGGCGCGCGCGCGCTCGCGCAGCAGGCCGCACAGAGTACGGTCGAGCTCCACCGCCGTGACGATGTGACCGAATGACGCCAAATACAAAGAATCCTGGCCGGCCCCCGCTCCGAGATCGATCACGCGGGATTTCGGCAGCGAGCTCAGAAAGCGGATCAGCGGCGAGATCTCGATCAGCTCGGGCCGGACGGACGCCAGGTCAACGGCGGGCAATTGATTCGTCCTCGCCGTCGCGCTGAAACAGGCCCGGCGGCAAAATGCCGAATTCCTCTTCGAATAATTCGATGGTCCGGATGATGTTTCTGCGAATCTGTCCGGATTCATCGCCGCCTTCCGCTGATTGCGGATCGTGATGCAGCATCTCGCCGAAGATGGAGCGGCAGTCCTCTTGATATTTCCTGGTATGAAGCACGTGGTTGTGCCATACCTCGTCGATCAAGGTGGTGGGGACGATCGTTTCACCAGGGTACTTTGCACAGAGGATCAGGAATTTGCGGTAGGCCTCTTCCGCGTCGAGCGCTTTGCGCAGCGGCCATCCCAGGCCAGTCCGGCCGCCGGTCAGCTTCCATCGAATCGGCTCCAGGTCCAACTCGGCAATCGCCTTCAGACTCTGCTCCGTGCTGATGCTCCAGGAGCGATGGGCGGTCATGCATCCCTCGACGTCGCGGTGCGAATTGCCCGCAGCATGATGTCGAGCTTGGCCTCCAGGGAACGAACGGCTTCCGCCGTCATCCCCAATCGGCCGATCATCTCTGCGTCAGCGGGCCGCGGGACGTTCTTCGGATCGACGTACAGCGTCGACATCGGTGTGACGACGGCGTCCGCCAATGCCCCGAGGCTGATTCGCTCCGCCCGGTAGCCAAGCTCCGGCAACGCCGCCGCTTCGTAGACGATGGCGTTGTGGTCCGGGCCGTAAAAGCCGGACAAATAGGCGGCAAGCACGTCGAGATTGCGCGGCTTGTACCCTCCCGGGCTGCAGTCATGAACGCCGATGGCGCCGATTTGCCAAAGGATCAGCGAGGCGCCGATGTCGAATTGGCGCCGGTGCACCAGAAAATCGGTGGCTTCGAAATTCTGACAGCCGGGCGTCGCCGGATCGATTCCCAGATCGGCGAACAGACAATCTTCCGCGGAAATCCCCGGCAGCATCCTGGCGGGAAACCCGGCCGCACGCGCTCGCCGGATGGCCTCGTTGCCCGAAATGACAAAAATGCCGGGATGGCCGTAAAAGGCGGCGCAGACATGAAGTCCACGGCCGACCTCGTCGAGGATCCGGTCCGCCATCTCCATGTAGGTGACGAGGCGATCCTTTTCGTGCCCGTAAAAGCGCGCCAGCGACTCGGCCGTGGAATTCAGGCTATGCAGATAGCCTTCGGCGATCGGATTCGTGACGAAGTAGAGGAGTTTGTCCGCCTCTCGAATCGCGTTTCTCGCAGCGATGGTCAGTTGTCCGGCCTGAATGCCCGTCCCGACCACAGTGAGCGAGCCCATCGCCGCATGATAATATAGCGGGACTCCTCCCATGATTCACCTGCAATGGCAGCCGATCTCCACGATCGAAGATGCGTGGGCACGGCTGCAGACGGCCATCGACATCGAGCTCGGCACGATACCGCCGTATCTATACGCCTGGTTGTCGATACTGCCGGGAAAGAACGCTGCGGCCGCGGCGAGAATCCAATCGGTGTTCCTCGAGGAGATGATTCACTTGTGCCTCGCATGCAACATCCTCAATGCCCTCGGCGGGAATCCGGTGTTGACGCCGCCGGTCTATCCCGGCCCGCTCGGGGACATCGGTTCGGACGGCAAGCCTCTGATCGTCCACCTCCTCCGCTTCTCGCGGGAGGCCATGCAGCAGGGAATGAACATCGAGACGCCGGAGAATCCGATCGAGTTTCCGGTCCGCAGGACCCCCGCCGCAGAGGGTCCGCCGCCGATGGTTACCATCGGGCAGTTCTACGGCGCGCTCGACCGGTTCCTGGCCACGCTGCCCCCCGAGGCGTGGAACCGGGAGCGCAATCAGATCGATGACTCCCAGTTCTTTCCCGGCCAGATCCACGCCGTCAACGACTACGAGCAAGCGCGCGACGCCATCGAGCGGATCGTTTCCGAAGGCGAAGGGGCGCGGCGTAGTCCGCTCGATTTCAAACACGAGCTCGCGCACTACTATCGGTTCCACGAGTGCGATTCCGATTTATGTCTGACCAAGGCGGACAACCCCGACGGCTATCAATGGGGTCCCCAGAGGCTCGGCATTGATTGGTCGGCCGTCTATCCGGCCATTCCCGATCCAGGCACGCACGATTTCTCGGGCGATCCGCCCGCGGCGCAGGCTGCGCAGGCGATGTGCAACGACGCCTATGCGCGCCTGATCGACGCGCTGCAACTGGCGGTGACGGGTGGCGCCGGGCAGCTCGGCATCGCCGTTCGGGCGATGTTCAACCTGCGCGCGGCGGCCCACCTCGCACTGACCACACCGCTTGCGGATCCGCAGCTCGTCGCCGGCCCGAGCTTCCTCTATCGGCCGGTGCCAACGGGAGCTTCGACATGAGCGTGCTCGAGACACCGCGGATCTACTTCCGGGGCGAGGTGTCGTGGGATCCGATCACCACGAACAATACTTGCACCAATTACGACGAGATCAACGCCGAGACAATCTTTCCCCCGGCCGTGAACGACGTGGCGGCGTTTCGCCAGCAGGCCATCCAATTGGTGCCGACGGGGAACTGGAATCCCGGCGGTACGCATCGCACGGCATTCTTCAATTCCGCCATCAGCGGCGCCGACCTGGGCAACGGCCTCGAACAGGACGATCCGTTCGCCGGCTCGCCGGCGAAGCTCCTGGGAATGCTGGTCGACCTCGAGCCTTTCGGCACATACAGCTCGCAGATCTTTTTCGATACGGTGAGCTTCGGGATCGACGGCGGCTGCCGCATCGTCGCGGAGCGGAATGCGCGTTTCACCGACCGCTATCTCAATTTCAATCGCAATCCCGTCGGGGCATGGGCCGGCATCGGCTCGGCGGTGTGGCAGACGTGCTTCGCCAAAGGAGACCGCCTGCGCATCGATGTCTTCAATTCGCCGGCGCTGGGGAGTCTCCGCCGCGCGCTGGACGACGACGGCGTGCTCGGGCTGACCGTGCAGTTCAATGTCTATCGAACGATCTTTTACGACGTCCCCGCGACGAGCGACGCGCAACTGGGGCCGCCGGCCACGCAGCTCATGCAGAAGCTGAACGGAGGCGGGTTCCAGCCCAATCCGGCGCGCAGCAAGATGGTGGGAGTGATCGGATTGTGGCGGCGCGGCGAATCGATGTCCGAGCCATGCGGACGCACGCTCGTGGCGCAGAACGCCGGACCTCCGGGACAGGTGTTTCTAGGCACTGCCCAGGCGCGCCTCGCCGGCAGTTCGGTCGTGCTCGATCTGTCGAACACGACTCCCGAGACGGGACTCGATCTGACGAAGAAGGATTACGGCGACCTCACCCTCGCCGCCGTCCCTTCCGGCGGCGACCCGATCGCGCTGGCGACCATTCCTTACAAGAAGTACGACAAAGAGGCGTACGAGCGGACGTCCGGCATCGTAACGCTGCCGATCGGTCCGGAGGCTGCGACACTGGCCGCATCGGCCGATCTCTGTCTTCTCGATTCCGCAAACCAGGTGCAGTTGGCCGAGACGGCGTTGCGCGCGCTGCCGCTCGTGCCCAATCTCTATATGAACCAGGAGGAGACGCAGACCGCGCGGTTTCAGGTCTACGACCGCGGCGTGCCCGCCGGCGGCGGGATCCCCTTGGCCATCTGCGCCGCGGCCTCCAGCGGCGGCTCGGTGCAAATCATGTTCAACGTCACGACGGAGGCCGACGGGACGGTCTCGTTCCCGATCGACAGCTCGAGCCCCCGCATCACCGCGTACGTGCCGTTGCCCGGCATGGATCCGGCGCAACTGGCGAACGGCATCAACCCGCAGGTCAACACATTCATGTTCGTGCGCATCCTTCCGGCGAATAACAACCTCGCCCGGATTCCGCCGACCTGGGAGAACGTCTACAACCTCGTGCTCTCCAACTGGCACGCCATGGCGCCATGCATGGACAACTGGCTCAACCTCGGCGACGAAGCGCAGGTGCGGTCATTCGCTCCGCTGCTCAAGAAACTGACCAATGAGGCGTCGTTCGAGAATTTCCTGTACATGCCGGTGACGCGGGACCTGTCGCGGGGCGCGCGTACATTGCTCTACAACTTCCTCGACAGCCCGCCGTCCGCCGCCGTGGCGAAGGACATCAAAGCGCCGGAGCAGATGGTGAACTTCGCCTCCGCCAGTCACAAGATGCGGCCATGAGTGTTGGTGGCCGCGTATCACACACGCGGACAAGGCTGCGGGGATACTTTCGAAGCCATTCCGACGCCGCGGCGTCCAACTGACGCACGCGTAATTCGCCTAGCTCTGCGAGGAGTCCATTCACTGGAGATTCGTTTCGAAAATCACCAGGAGGACCACAGTACTGATCGAGCGTTTCGTGTTGATTGTCGAACTTTGTCGAGAATCCCTGTGCCGACAACGCAACGTGGTACCACAGGTACGCCTTAGCAGGGTCGCGGTGAATATCAGAGAACGCAAAGATCTCAGCGATCGCTTCTGCCGCTTCCGACGAGCCGTCGTTCGCAATCGACTCCATCTGGTGAAGTGCATCGCGATACATCCCGGACGACTCACTCGTTGAATCGAGAATGTCGAAGAGGGCGACTAAGCCGGTGCTCATAGCCAGGCGATCATAGAACGACACTCCGAACTGTGGGGCACGTATGTCCGAAAACACATATCCCACACGTGAGATGGTGTGGAGTGCGGCGGCCATGCCGCCGCTCTGACAGCGCCGGCATGGCCGGCGCACTCCACATCAGCGCCGAGGGCGGAGAGCGAATGCAGTGGGTTAGAAGTGGTGCCCAGGGACGACATTGAATTGGCGAGATAAGGCTTGCAAGTTCAGCAGTTTCCATTTCTGATGCTGACGAGTTACCCCCAAACCTACCCCCACGATCCGACAGCTACCGTATCATCGGACGGTTCTGCCCCGCATTTGCCCATGATCTTGGCTGGAATGCGCCCAATCTTGACCGACTCTGGCCAAATCCTGACACAGCCCCTTAGGAGAAAGCGCCTCGGTCTTTTCTCTAAATTCCGACTAAGCGCCTATCTGCGCATGCACTTACAGAGAATCCATACTTCAAAAAAGCGGACAAAAGCGGCCACCTTCGGCCACCGGCGAGCGGCATTACTCAGGAGAAACGGCTACCTAGTTTCAGAAGTCCACTTCAAAGCGAAGCGGGCTGCGCGATCCCGCGGCCCGCTACTCACATCCCCCCACGCTTCCCGAGTCTTCTAAAGCGTATTGGCCGACAACGAACGGCATCACGGCTGAAGCCCCGCGACGTCTGCCGATCGGGCCCCGACGCCAGCGTGCGCGCGAGGCGCCGCTGTGAGCGCCTCGCGCTCGCCGGTCACTCCGGGATCTCGATGGCACTTTCCACGAGGGCTCGGTCGGAGTAGGTCAGCGTCGTCGTCTGCGCGGTCCAGTCGGCGTACGCGGCGACGGCACGCACCCTCGCGAGCGCAGTGGCGAGTTCCGCGTCGTCTTCCCGCTCCTCCGCAAGTGAGCGGAGCGTGTCGAAAAGCAAGCGGAGGCCCATGGTGTACGTTGGGATACCCCGCGACACCGCCTTGAGCAGAAAGGAGCGCGCCTCGTTCAGACGCGTCGGGTCCTCGCCATTTTCGCCGTGCAGCAGCGACGCGCCGTAGATCACCGCGCCGTCCGGGATCAGGGGGAACCAGTTGGCCAGGTTGAGCATCCAACTCTGACGTTCGCGCTCGTCCTCCCGGCTCGCATTCGTCCGCAGGAGCACGTAGCCGGCGATCGCGGCACCGAAAGGGTCTTCTCGCTTGTCCTCAAGGAGGGAGAAAGCGTCGCGGACGACCTTCGCACTGAGCTGGCGGGCGGCCGTGAACACGCCGTTCTCGAAGTACGAGAGGAGCGTCTCCGCCTGTGTCCGCGCGCCGCGCACCAGAGTTTGAACCGGCGACGCACCCGCCGGTACGGAGTCCCTCCGGGTGAACAGGACGATGGATTCCTGGCCCGGATCGTAGCCGAAGCGTTGTCCGGCAGGGACGGCTATCAGCGTGGAGATCGGGCTCTCCGGTCTTGAGAACGCTCGATGTCGGACGAAGAGTGGATACCACCGCGTCTCAGTGAGAGTGCTGGAGGTGGGAGGGAGACGTTTGATCGCAAGTCGGCCCATCAGCCGCGGGTCGGCATCGCGGACGGTAGAGTCCCATACCCACTCGTCGCTCGCGGGCCGCAATGACCACTTCCCTTTCCGGTTGGTCAAGCTCAGAACGTCGAGCATCGGCGCGGGAGCCGTCCGCCGCGCTTCTTCGCGGAGGTCGATTCCCAAATCAAAGCGGGGACCCGTAACTTCAAAGGGACCAGGAAGAACCGAGCCCCTAGAGGTCTCCTGCGGCCTCGGCGCGCGTTGCCCAGTGAATGCCCACGCCACCGACTCCCACGGTGAGGACTCCGCACGCATCAGCACGGCATCAGCGGGCTTGGCACCAGTGGCGGCCACCTCGACATTCACACCGATGCTCTCGCCGGTCGGCAGCGTGGCAAAGACGTAGTATCGTCCTTCACGATCAACGTCGATCGTCCCACCATTGCCGAGATCGAGCACCTGAGGCTGACCCACGCGCCGCATAGCGTCGTCAAACACCTCGACCGGTACTGGCGTGTTCCACTCGTCTGGCGTGTGGCTGTCGAACGTGACCCGGATGGTCTTCATATGGAAGAGTCTCCAGAGGCGTTCACGTCATTGGGATCGCGCTGCCGGATCGGCACCGGCACGCTGAAGATTGGCGTCGGCACCACCGTGATCTCCGTCCGCTCCTCGGAGAACCCCACATCTTTGGCGAAAGTCGCCGACACCGTGTGCTTGCCCGACCGCAGCGTCACGCGCCATGGCTTTGGGCCCGTGACAGGCCGCGGCGTGATCTTCCCGCCAACATCAGTAACCGAGAGCTGTGCCACGGCGTGGGCCTCGCGTGGCCGACAAAAAATCTTCGTGAGCACGTCCACCGGAGCTGGCGCCCGGTGCAGCTCCGGCAGGTCGGGGAGCTGTGCGTCACCGCCGTCGGTGAGACAACGAAGCTCGAGACCGTGCTCCTCGGCGAGGCGGTCGACGTACTCCGGCAGCGCCTGCCCGAGTGACGCGTGATCGATCGAGAAGAATTGCGGGTCGCCACCGGCGCGTGCCGCCATCCCGTTCATGCAGTCGAGCAGGGCTCTGGCGAAGAAGCTCTTCTCGCCGGGCGGCCCGAACGCAGGCTTCTCGGGCGCGGCGGCGTGATAGATCGGCGCGTTCCGTCCGAGGACCGGGCCGGGCCGAGGGTCGATGATCGGCCGGCCTACCTTCCCCTCCGACGCGGCGACACGGAGCTGGTCCGGGCTGTCGCGGCAGGCGTCGAGCAGATAGCACTGCGTCGACGCCTTGCATCGCGCCATGTTCCGAAACGTCTGCTGGAAGTTGATGATGCCTTGGTCGAGGTTCTTCGGGTCGGCGGCGAAGTCCGCGGCCAGCAGGTAACGGTCGCTCGCCTCCAACCCGTGGCCGCAGAAGTAAAAGAGGCCGATGTTCTCGCGCAGCGCATTCAGTCGGTCGAACCATCGATCGGTGGCCTCCCTAAGGGCGTCGAAGCTCGCGAGCGGCACGGTGACCGAACTTTCGGGCGCGATTCCAAGCTTCGTGGCGGCTGCGGCGTTTGGCGTGTATTCGGCGGGCGACAGAAGCAGTTCCACGGACCCGAGCGGCGTGTCCGGGTTGTTGTGCTTTGTGAGGAACCAGTCGGCGAGCTCTGAAGCGGACAGGCGGGGGGATGTGAGCTGGCCGAGGCCGAAGGTCCGCTTCGCGGAGCGCGCGGGATCGAACTCCGGGACGCCAGGCAGGTGCCGGTACTCGCTCACTCCCACGAGCAGGACGTGCAGTTGCGGCGCGTCGCGCCCGAGCGCCGCGTTGAAGAGCGAGTCGCTCATCCGGCTGTCCCGAGTCCGACCTCGGCAAGCCGCGCGCGCAACCGCTGGTGAAACCGTGGCCTGAAGAAGTAGAGCGTGTGCGCGTTGAGCGGCGACGTCTCGTTGGAAAACGCGAAGTCGCTGACGCCCGTAAAAACCCCCGCGGCCGCGAAGCCGAGCACGTCGATCGGATCGAAGACATTGATCCAGATGCCGATGTCGGCGGGCTTGGGGACCTTCACGGGAGCTGCGGCGCCCGACGAGGCGCCCGCGCCGGACGCGGAACTGTCCTCGGTGTAGAGGGCGAGCTCCTTGAACAGGCCGACCTGCGATCCAACGGTGACAAACGCGTCCACTCGGAGCTTGCCCGCAAGGACGCTCGTCATCAGGTCGTACACGATGTTGCCGCCCATACTATGGGCGACGACGACGAGCCGAGGGTCCACGGCAGTGCGCTTCGCGTCGGCGGTCTTAAGTGCATCGATCACCACCTTCTGGATCGGCTCTCGATCGGCTAGATAAGCGAAGACATCGCCGAAGAACAACCCCGCGCGCCGCGTGGCGACGGGCCGGACTGCACCGATGATGACATTGGGTGCCACCGCGATGGCAGCCCCCCCTACCACGCCGCCGACGCCGCCCACCACGGCCCCGACGGCGCCGTGGACAATCCCCTTGGCGGCGTCCACCGTCGCCTTGAGCGCGGCCGACGCGACTTTGCCAAGCTTCCTCGCGGCGCGCTTAAGCCCCTCGGGGAGTTTGATTCCGCCGAAGGTCTCCGTCGTGTCGGCCGCTGCCGGACCGCGCCGGACCTCTACGAGCAGTCGCTCCACGAACTCGTCGTCGGTCATCGGTTCGGCCAGCCAGGACAGGTCCGGGCGGGATTCGGCGTAGCGCATCGCGTCGCCGGCGAACGCCGCGAGCTCACCGCTCGGGGCCGCGGCGCCCTCGCCTTCGTCGGGAATGTCCAGCGCGGACGCGGCGACCAACGCGTCGATAGCGACGGCGAGCGAGTGATCGCGCGCGACAGTGGCCAGGAAGGTCCCGTCAACGGGCTTCGCGCCAGCCAGTAGGACAGCCGCCTCGTGCGGCAGCGTCTCCTGCAGCACACGCGCCATTAGCTCGTCCCCCGGGCCGAAGTTCTCCACGCCACTTGCCGGCACCGAGACCAGGTCAAACCGGAACTGCGCCCCGAGATCGCCCCAGTACGGATTCTCGATATGAAGACCGAACTGCGGCGCCACGAGCCCCGCAAGACCCACCGCGCGGAACAGGTCGTCGCGGCGGCGCACGCTCTCCGCAAACTTCGCCTGCTCCTCTTGCGTGTTTCCTCTGCGGACATTCACACCGTGTATGAAGACGAGTGGCATCGCTGTGACTTTCGGTTCCGAGGTGTACGTCAGAGGTGGTACTTGGAGCCAGCTATCTTCTGCCCCACCGGCACCGCCGTCAAGCAGATACCGGCGGATCATTTCGCCCGCGCGCTAGAAGAGCAATAAAAGCCATGAAAGCGGATATTTGCGGCCACCTTAGGCCATCGGCGGCGCCTGGGGGTCTGTCGTGGCGGAGGTCATGTGACGACGCTGGAATGTCCCGTTCATTCGGCTGCGCACGAGTTGCCCGAAACTGGCGCGGCAGTACGCGCGGGTCGGCGTCGAGCCGAAGTGATCTTGGATGTGGTGCGCGAACGTTGTCAGGGCGTGATGTTGAACCGAAGTGCCGAGCCCGAATTGCTGACAAGTAGCCGGAGTTCCTCTGCTGAGACGACCGGGAGCGGTGAACGCCGCAGGAATGGGGTCGGAACGACTTCGCTCGTCACCACGACGGCTTCGACTGACCATCGACCGCTTCTCGGAACGCGGAGGTGTTTGAGTGCGTCGACGAGGTGCGTTTTTAGCCAAACCAGCCGGTCCCGCTGCTTATCGACATACGACTTCTTTCCGGCCGCTGGATCACCGACGATTAGCTCTTTAAGTTCGCTCGACTGCGCGAACACATCCCTCGCCGGCGCGATGTCTTTGCACTCTACGGCGATCAGACGTCGGCTGGCCGGAATGGCCACAAGCACGTCGAAGTCGCCGGGCGGATGGAGCACACCGTCGCGGCCGACGATTTTCTTCACGCCTTGCTGTACGACCGCGCCCTCGATCGAACCGAGCACCTCTGCGACGAGCGTGTTGAAGCCCTCGCCGCGGAGCTTCGTGATTTTGCCCTTCGCCACCTCCATCGCGCGCGTCTCTGCGGGATACGATCCGGTGACGAACTGGTCGATGAGATCACGCCAGGTTGCCATGATGTGCCTCGCGGTGAACAGAACTTGCTGCGCGCCCGTTTCGGATGTCCTGACGGCGAGCGGTCGGCGTCGATGACTGAGCTTCCTATTCACACGCCAAGGATAGATATCGTGTGCCTTGAAGCCCACCGCTTTCAGGTACTCCCTCCTCGGTAAGAGCGTGAAACGATCGACGAGGCGCTCGGCGGCGCCAAGTTCGATGCCATGGCCCGCAAGTGTGAGAAGCAGTTCGTCGCGCGTAGTCACCCGAAACCATGAAGGGTTTGCGGCAGTGGCGAAATCGACGAGAGCGACGAAGAACCGCCGTAGCGTAGGAAGCGTGACGCTGAACTCCGCCTCGACCGCATCTGACAACACATCGGTCAGGAATGCATCGTCAACGTTATCCGACGTTTTCCGCCGCCCTCCCCGAATGGCAGCACCGACGCGAAGCATTTCGGTCGCTGCAAACGTCGTTGCGTAGCCTGCGCCGAGACGCCGGAGTGACCGGTTGCTGAAACTCAAGCGGCCGGTCGGAAGCACAGAAAGCGCAAAGTCCGCTACACCGAATTGCCTCAGATCAGACATCGACGCGATCTGGATAATTTGAGCCGCGACCGCTTGCAAACGGTCGAGACGGGCGAGTGTCAGGGATGCGCTGCCGGCTGGCGATTGTGCCACGACATACTCGATTAGGAAGCGAAGCGCGCCCGTGGTATTGATCCGCACTTGGATCTCATCGCGTGCGAGTTCTTCGTGTGCGGGGTCTCCCAGGTGCGCCGCAGCGCGTCCCGGCAGCATGGCGCGATGGACGATTGTTTCGCGAATGAGCGCCTCATTCCGCAGCAGAAGATCCTCCAGTAGCTCCGCCGACGAGAGTTCCGCGACTTCAGACCGAAACCATCCGAAGAGAGCCGTTACCGCCTCGTTGAGCACCGCAGTTATCTGATTGGTGGCGATGGGACCGGGCGTGAGCCGGAGTCGTGTGGCCAGCTCCGCCGCGAGTTCATCCATCAAAAGTTCCTGATCGGCTGCTTTCACGCCGCGGAAGCGCGGCAGTGCCGGCACGGTATCAACCGGCCTCACGTCTAGCGCGAGGTGTTGTGGGTTGTAGAACTGCGGCTGATCGCGGGTCGAGAGTTCAGCATACGTCGCGCGACGGCCAAGACGCTCCATGCGCCGTGCAATCTCGCGCAGTTCCGCCGCTCCCGCGGCATCGGCATTGACGAATCCAGGCACACCCTCGTCGGTAACGTAGTACCCGTGGCTATTTAGCCAGTAAACGTAATACCCGGCAAGAGTGGTAGGCGCAAACAGAAAGGATCGTTCCTTGAACATTGCAGTCGCGCGGACATACTTCATGAGTGCGAGTGGATCACCATCTTCGAGGACGGCGAGCGTCCGGAGGTCGACAGCAGTGAGAGCGAAAACAGGGTGCTCCGTGTCGTACGTTGCTATCAGCGAGGCCGGTCGAGCGAAGCTCTGGTAGACCGCAAACGTGAGAGGGTCGGCAGCGGGCTCGATCTGCGGCGGCGCCCACTCGCCACCAGCCGCGGCCGCGCCTACGGCGTCGGTGATCACGATGAGACGCGCGAGCGTGCCGTCGATCTCAATAACTGCGCGAGATTCGACACCATCGTTGATGTCGCGAGTGGATTCGATCGACTTGACGGGAATCTCCATCCGCAACAGGCTCGCACGTACGTCTGCTAGAACCGCGTCATGAAACGCACGGTTCAAGCTGGCCGCCGCACCCGACTCGGTCACCCGCCGCAGAAGCATTCGGATCGTCCACTCCACCGCGACGGTAGGTTGCACGAGCACTACCGCGTTGCCGAAGTCGAGGAACGGAGCAACAGTCGAACATCCGGGCTCGCACGAAGCGAGATCGACCGTGCCCGCCACAGTCGTGACGTCAGCGAGAATATTCTCGTGGATACCGAACGCGAACTCCGCTCGTCGGAACGTAACAGCTCGGCGCAACATCGAAAAGTGCGCGGATGCCGGTACCTCGATCGCAGTCAGCCCGTGGACACCTTCCGCGTTGGCGGTGATCTCAGCCCGGCGCAGTGTCGCATCGACGAGCCGCAATAACGTCTTCACACGTAGCGTCAGGTCCGTTGCGAGGACTGGTAGCGCGATCGGCAGCGCTTCGACAGCGGACAGTAGGTACCGCAACACTTCGGGGAAACCTTCGGCCGAGCCGTTCACGACGATGAACGTGTCGCCCCCAACTTCCAGCGTCTCAGAGAACGCATTCTCATAGGGGTCCTCGTATGGACCGAAAGCATCACGAAGCGCAGGTTGCTGCACGATCGCGCGAAGGCGATTCAGGGTAGGCACTGGAAGCCCGGCGACCGGAGGCAGCGCCGCAACAGCGTGCGCGAACGTGTGGAGGCGTACGGCCCGTTCCATGTTTATAGGTACGAGATGAAGCGCACCGATCATTCCGGCAAGTGCTTGGCGATCGAAGGGCGCGAGGGCAGCGGTCAGTGCGTGGCGGAGTTTGTCTTCCATGTCGCGAGGCGAACCTTTATCACGTCACGAGCACCCTGACGTCGGTCCCTATCCCTGGGCGTAGTTACTCAGCCGCTTTACCAGCGAATGATGAGTTCATGACGATTCGGTTCAAGCACAGCTGTATCATCCGTGCGAAGAGGTGGTCGTTTACGACGCGCCTGTAGAACGCCTCGGTGATCTGGCGAGCTATGTAGGTGTCGGCTCGCGCGATCGCCGGCGCTTGATGATTCGGACCACCGACCGCGCGATGGCGGTAAAGACAAACCGCCCGGTCGGATGCGCGTTGCGTTTGCGTTCGGTGTGTTCGATCGCATGAAGAGCGAGTTGCAAAAGCTCACCAGCCCCGCCTCCGGGGATTATATCTTTCAGGCTCCCGAGCGGGATTCCGAATGCCTTCAGCGCGCGTTTGAGCTTGGAAAGGAACTCATCATCAAGAGAACCAGAAGCATTTCCGCTACCGTCCGCGTCGGTTCGGGCCGCGGCGAATTCGTCGTAAGCGGCGTCGCTTGCCGCCATCTTTGCCGCGAGCTCCATGCCCGTTAGGCCATGCGCTGACAATTCCTCCTCGAACGATTTGTCAAGGATACGACTCAAAAGCTCAGAGAGAACGGCACTGACGCGTTCCTTCGTAATCGGCGCTAGCGTGCCGAAGTGTGCTTCAAGGTATTCCGGCGCCAGGTCCGTCGCGTGATCGAAGACGTACGTGATCAGAATGCCGGCCCGCTCAAGGAGCCGAACCAGACTTTCGAGGTCTACCTGCTGCATTGAAAATCCCCCGATTCAGGAGTGACGCTGCGCCGGCAAACCATACCCCCAGGCCTAACGGCCGGGCGAAGTCACACTCACGACCAAGCAGCCACCCCACTCCACGAAAAACCGCGACGCACTCGGTTGCTGTCGCTTCATCACAGCACACGCCAGCGAACAGCCCGGAGTGGAACAGGGGGGAAGAATCGGTTATTGACGGCTCGGTCGGAACATTCTACTTCTTACCCGTTTTCAAATCCTCTTCAACTGCATGTTTTAGCGCGTCATCTGAAATCCCCATATAAACGGGGCCGCTGTCTTGTTTGCTACCTTGCGTATCCATTCTTCGGTCCCGGTGCCCATCGTCAAGACAGTGATCATATTGCCGTCCATCGCGATCTGTCGGATGACTCGGCCGGGGTAGAAGACGTGTCCTAATAATGTGTAATTCGTGACGCTATGCTGCGCCGCATCGAGCCCGGTGATAATACGGTTGTCGCCGCCACCGAATGCTTCGAGAATGAGCATTCCGCAATGGGTTACCGATTGCGGCCTGCCGATATCTTTCACAGGGGCAACAGCGCGCGGTGTTCGAAGCATCACCTTGTACACATTATCAACGCTGCATCGCCGTGACACGCGGTTATCGCAAATCGGGCTCGACGGGAACGTATACTTCGGGATCGGTGAATCATTCAGAGTGGTAACGCGCAATTCAGGGTTGTTGCACGGGCCCGCCATCTTCGACTGGCAAGCCACCTTACCGTCGCGGACATAGACGCCGCCGTTGTGCTCGGCGAGCGAACATAACAGCGCCGCATCTTGATCTGGTCCAATACCGACCGTATTTACGATGATGTCCCGGCCACGCATTGCAGCAGCGACGGCGTTCAGGACATCACCGCTACCGCCGTCAGTCGGGTGACCATCCGACACGAGGAAGATCGTGTCAATCGTTGGCTTGCCCATCGCCAGCTGAACGGCCGCGCGCATGGGTGTGTCACCTCCAGCATTGATTCCATAGACGTGCAACTGCGCGGAACGGCGTGCAACAGTGCCTGCGGGTCGGAATCCTCCAGGCCACTCTGCGACTTGCGATCCAAAAGTGATGATCGTAAAGTTTGTATCGGCAGGGAGCTGTTCCAGCGCGTGCATCAGTTCACGTCGTGCGGCTCCCATCTTCGTAGCCTCACGCCGCACCCCATTTGCAAGCACATGTCCCAATCTGCCCATCTGCTCCTCAGCGCGGCGCGCTATGCCGGAGTTTTCGATCGCTTGCGCTCCGGTTGAAGCGCTCCCTTCGTCCTTGTCCTCCATGCTCCCGGACGTATCGAGCAAGAACACCACATTTCGCTCGGTGATCTTGACGCCGTAATAATCCTGCGCGTTCACTGCGCGGGTGCTGCCGGCAATAGCTGCAACAGCGATCAAAATAGCAACGGTGCGAAGACTCATTGGGGCCCCCATTGCTGTCGGAGGGTGGAAGTATATCTCGCATTTTATGGCTGCCAGCGCCAAGAATCTCTTCCTCTTCAACGGGCGGCTCACTTCGTCGGCATCAGCTTCGTCGCCATGGCGGATAGCGGCGGCCGCAGCGCGTGCAGCACACCGGTCTTCCCGGCGGGTTGGGCTCCTGGTAGTGCTGGGGTTCGGAGTCATCGGTCTCGTCATCGGGCGCTCGCAGGCTCGCTCACGATCTTCGCCGAAATGCGCCCGATCTTGGCCAATACCTGACCACAGCCTTAGGAAAAAGCGCCTCGGTCTTCTATCTCAATTTTGACTAAGCTATGTTTCAGCAGTCGTTTACGGAGACTTTCTGCTCAAAAAAAGCGGACCAAAACGGCCACTTCCGGCGTCGGTTTCCATTCCATGCACTTGAGAACCAGGGCGTCGGCGTCACTCGCGGCGTCTCCGAGCAAGCGATCAGAAAACCACAACGCGAGCACGTCGGAGGCGGAGTGCGTCATTTCGAGATGATACGGTAGGAATCCCGAGAGCTCGCCGGCTGTCGACGGAGCACTGGAACGCCTCCGTGCCGACGGGGTGGGAAAAATGCGAGAGCCGGCACTCCTATAGTTGAAGTTAAAGATCGCCGCGTCTTTTTAGATGTCGGCGGAATTAGGAGAACGTGCATGCGCCTCCGCGTTTGGTTTCTTGTCTTCGTCGGATTTACGGTGATCGGAACGGCCCACGGACAGAACGCTGTTCCCGCGCGTGTTGAGAAAGTCGCAACGGTGTCGATCCAAAAGCCAGCGACGCTTCTTCGGAAATGGAGCGAAATCTACTTCAGCGGCGACTGGGCAGCGCTCCAGACCACACTGCGGGACGATCTGAAGGGCCTGAAGTTCCCCGACTTGTCAGATGACGATCAAGTGCAGTTCGAGAGGCGAGCCTATTCCGTGGTGTTCATCACGACGCTTCGGAAGCGCGAAGGCGAGATCGTGCGCGTCGTGCTGCAGCCGTCTGCTCCCGCACCCTACAGCACCACGCTACCGGGCCTCAGGACGCATTACGAGCTTCATGTCAAGCCGGTAGAGGCGGAGTCGTTGGCGACGACCTACTTCTCGACTCCAACCGATGACCCGGTCGCGTCGCAGCTCGCCGCCTTCGTGAAACAGTTTGATCCGAAAGCGCTTGGCCCATTTTTTCCTCCCTTCGCACTCACGGTCCTTACCAATTCGACTTTTTACGTCGATCTTCGGCGGGTACGACTGCCCTTCGCGCGCGCGAAGATCGACATTGAGGATGACGCTGCGACGATCGCAGATTTCGACGCCAAAAGTGGCGATTTGAAAATCGATGCAGCGAAACTCACGGAATCGCTCACGGTACGGGAGGCGCGAGGCATTCCGTGCGCGACGGACGTGGCGAAGGCACTCCAGGCACGCATCGAAAGTTTCATTGCGCAACCGCAGACGTCGATGTGCCCGACTGCTCCGAGTGACGACGAAAAGAAGAAGCTCACAACGCCGTGGGACGTCCTGCAGCGTGAACTCGGTTGCACCTACGTTACCTCTGTCCAGGTATCAACAGCGTGCGGCAATGCGCCATCGCCGGAAATCAACGCGCTCGTCGTCTCAATCGAGGGCCGGTACAAGGATCTCGCGAAAGCGGCCGCACTGAAGGTCGCCGGCAAGACGACGTATGTGAACGTCCCGCGGAGCGCCGTGGGTCTCGGCGTGATCGCGGGGGTCATCACGTCCGTACCGAGCGGGCAGAAGCGGTACAAAGTGGGGAACGACGGGAAGCTGACGCTCGATCCATTGACGGGCGGCGTGTCCATTGCGGCAGTGAATATCCACCCGTGGCGATTCAACTCCGCGACGACATCAATCACGACGGCGGAGCGCTTCCGCTTCTTCGTCGGTCCCGTCTTAACGCCGGAGTTTGGGTTCGCCGCCGGTGCCGGTGTCGGCGTGATCCGCGGCCTGTCCATTAATGCCGGGTATGGTGTCGTGCGTATCAGCACGCTTCGCGACGGCGACCAAGCAGGAGCGGCACCGGCGGACAAAACCCGACCGTTACGGAATAGCACGGCGCGCGTCGTTTTCTTCGGCTTAGGCTACAACTTCAAATGACGACATCCAAAAAGCGAGTCTTGCTCTTTGTCGGAATGCTGCTGGCCGGCGTTGCGATCGTCATCTGGCGATACGCCTTGTTGTCGCAGCTGCCTCAGATTATCGGGCCATCAACAGCGGACACATTCGCCAATCAAGCCGCGGTCGACGACGCCGCCAAGCAAATTGTGCAGGCGCACAATATCGCACAGCGCGCGCGATCGGATGCGGAGTTCGTGCAACTGTTCAATCGGCAACTCGATCGCGCGGCCGGGCGACTTACCGACGCCACGACCGAGGCGACACCGGAATACTACGCGAACGCTCGCGCTCTTATCGACGAAGCAGCCGACGACGCGCGGGCTATCGCTCATGGCCCACAGCGCGAGTTCCACACGAGCATCCTTCTGGCACGCGAGACAGCTCCGACCGAGCACGCCGACTGCATCGCGGTCGGGACCGACACAGATTGGATTTGCTCGGGGACCTTACTCGGCCCGACGACCGTCGCGACGGCAGGGCACTGCGTTGAGAAGGCTCATGACAACGGACAACTACTCACACGTGTGTTTATCGGCTCGCGCGTCACGATGGCTGGCCGAGTCGTACCTGTGAAGAAGCGTGTGCCGCATCCGAACTACGTGCATGAGGGCGCCGAGAACGATCTCGCGCTGTTGCTCATTGATCCGGTTTCGGAGCCGACTGTCGGGATTGCGCACGATACCGAGGTGGACAGCAGTAGATCGGTGCGGGAAGTCGGATTCGGTGTGACGGACGTCAGCGGTTCAACCGCTGGCATTCGTCGGCTCCTTGATGTGCCGATTGCATCGTACGACTGCACGTCGTCGGCGTTGCGGAGTTACAAGTGCAATTCGAACCGCGAGCTCGTCGCGCAACCAGCGACCACACAGCCGGCTGGCGTCTGCTACGGGGATAGCGGTGGTCCTGCATACGTTCGCTCGGGAAGCGGCTGGCGGATCGCCGGAGTCACGTCTCGACCAGCGGCAGGAGTGAAACAACGGTGCGGGGGTGCCGCGATATTCGTTCGCCTGGATCGGTATGAGCCGTGGATTCGATCAGTTGAGGGCGTGGTACTGCATCCGTGAGGCGGCGATGAACAATTGAGATTCGACAGATCTTGAAGTCGGCGTATTCACATCGCTTTCCGCCAGGCAGGAGTCATTCTCGCAAGATCAGCCGTCATCGTGCGACTTCCGTCCAGCAGACGTACCGTCGCAGGAGAACGACTGCGGAAAGAACCGAGGGCCGTGGTGGCTCAAGGGCAATTGCTCACGACAACACCACGCGCACCGGCGTGTTTGTGGTCTGCTGGTTCGACGCCGCGGCCTGGGACCCGAACGACCGCCGACGACGCCGGTGTACCCCAGATCGCACCCTATCTCGTCTTCGCTCGCGAACAAAGCGGAATCGCTGCGATCCCGTGGATTTGATATTCGACCACTTGTATTGAATTGTTCGTTGCGGTAACTTTGTCGAGAAGGCGATCGGCGTGGGCGGGAAGCAATAGATGTCGCGGTAGCGGCTTGCTATTTGAGCATCTCGTCTGGATGCGATTCTTGTTGTTGGTCAGCGGCCCGGTCTCGCGATTGCTAATCGGCTGGCGATGGCAGAGGTCCGCTAAAAGTTTGCAGAACGCGGATGAGGGCGAAATCGATTCGCGCGGCTTGGCCCGATAAACTCAAGAAGATCGAATGCCAGTTTCTTGGTTAAATCACTCTCCATGATCAGTCAACGGTAAAGACGACCTCCACGGTTGAGTTTGTTGCAAGAAGTCACCTCCGCCAGTGGCCAGACGAGCTGCAGTAAGTGATGCATGCCGTAAGAATCATGGTCGCGCCGCGCGACGGCGCTCCGGCGGCGCTTCCACGGCTACGTCAATGGTCGCTGTCATATCGCCCAAGGTTGCTTGGACGACGCAATGGCCGCTGTTCCGAGCCTGCAGAAGACCGTTGGCGTCAATCGTAGCAACAAAGGAGTCGCTCGTTTGGAACCGGATGCTCGACGCCGGAATCGGCCGCTCAACGCCGTCGGAGTACGACGCTACGACCGTAATCGCAGCGGTCTCTCCCGGCCTGAGAATGAACAATGGCGTGCCAGAGCGAATCGATGTTATGTTGCTGCTCTGCCGTACCGGCAGTGAAACGGCGTTCGACAGATACGTCACACCTCCTGAGCGAGCAAAGGCACTAAACCGAAGAGCGCCAAAGGACGACAACGGAATCGTGCATGTGAAGTTCGGCGTCGGCCCACTGGCGATCAAGATACCGCATGGGCCGAGCAGCAACGCGTCACTGATGATCACCCCATCAACCCGCACCAGGACGTGCACGGTTTGTCCGGGTACGACCTCCGCGGTATCGATTTCGATTCGTGCGGCCAACGCAGTCGGCGTCACGGGAGCCGACGGGGCGGTCTGCGAGCGAATGGTGATAGATGCCGGTGCGGACGCAGCCGGCGAGAACTCTGAGAATACCGCGGAGCTCGGATCGGCATCGAGCACGGCGGCGATGCGTGTCGAAAACTCAGCCGTATTCGTGCACTTCGTGTGAATCGCACCGGGTCCAGTCAGCTCGTCGGTCGAGGGGCTGCCCGCCCCCATGCCGCCGTACTGGCTCCAGACGCCAACAATGAGATCGTGCTCACCGTGAAACAGTGAGTGTGCCGCCGCGCGCGCGCTGGCAACGGTCACCTGCTCGACAGCATAGGAGTAGACAAGTTCCGGTGCGATGGCCCACATTTCTGCTGTAGCGGTGTCGCCGGCCGCGACGAGAAAAGCGTCGCCGCCCGAACCCACGATGGCGTGCGACGGTATGTGAGCTGGGCCGATCGACCGCAGCGCCGCGCTGCCGACGGCGAGATCGTTGACGGCGCCGCTGTCGAGCTGCGGGTATGACGCAACGAGACTATCGAGGATGCCAATGCATGTCGTATAGCGGCAGGCTCGCAGACGCTCGACCTTGTTCGCGACTTCTGACCCGCTGTGCGGCGTATCGACTGTGATGAGCTTATGGAAGTCTCCGGCAAAATAGTTATCGCTCCGCTTGTACGCGCTGCTCGACACATGCATACGCGACAGTAGACCTCCCATGCTGTGCGCGACGACGTCCACCTGCGTAGCAGCAACGCGCTGCGCACGCGCCTGAACGAGCGTCTCGCGAACGCCGCGTAAAAGAACGCCGGCATTCGTCGAGAACGAGTCGAGTGCCGTTCCGCTGTAGTCGACGGCGTGCCTGATGAAGCGGTCATCGCTGGCCAAAGGAAAGGTCCACGTCGCCGAGCTGCTCGCGAGGCCGTGGACAAACAAAACGGGCACGCGCATGAGTTGGAACGGAGAGATGGTCGCATCGGCGGTTCGGGCATCCTGCGCAACGAGGTGCGCACTGAGCTCGATCGGGATAGAAACGGACGACGACGCCGGGAAGTGCAGCGGCGGGCGATACTCCGCGACGGCTATGTAGACTCCGCCGGTAAGCGGACGCGCATCGACGGCGATGCTCGCCACCGGCGCCCCGTCGTCAACAGGCGTGAGGCCGCCCACGCTGGCCGTGGCGGAGCGCATTGAGAACGTCACGATGCCAGGCGCGTTCGTGGTGGCGCGGAGGAGGACGCGGGTCACGCCGTCGGCCGCGGCGCCGACGACTTCGCGCGACAGCGCAGCCAGGTGGCTAGCGTCGTTATCGACGCGCCCTGCGGCAGTGATGACGGTTGCGTCAGGTTCGAGCGCTATCAGCGAGAGCGACAGCGCATCCGAGACGACGATGCTGAAGTCACCGTCAGAAACACCAGTCGCGGTCGTGCCGTGCACCGTCACGCGCACACGCATCCGGCACTTCGCCGACGGGAGCGGCGGCACAGTCAGCGCGTACGGAGCGCCGACGACAGCACTCGATGTGAAATCAGTCCAGCTCTTGCCACTGTCGGTGCTGAGCGACAGCGTCGCTAATGCATCGGCCGGCACGTTCGCCGCTGTGAACGCAACGTTGACCTTCGATCCGATTGTCCATCGCTCGCCGCCTCGTGGCGTATCAAGGCGAATCGACGGTACTTTCACATTTGTAGTGACAGCGACCGGGATCGTGGCCGCTGGTTGCACACCCACACTCTGATCGTCGGCTACGCCCGCATCATTGATCTTGAAGGCGAGATTCCAAGACGTCGACGAGACTCCGGCAAACAGCGGAAGCGCACACTGCCCGGAGAGCGCAGTCTCGCAGCGCCGCCACGTCTTGCCGGCGAGGCCGGCCGATATAGTGACGCCCGGCAACGGCGTTGCACCGTCTGCGAAAAGCGTCTTCACGACCACTTGAGCCGGCGCAGGAACCGAAATCGTTTTCGATGTCGATCCGACGGGAAGTGTCATGAAGCCGCTGCGCGCAACGAGAACGTCATCGGCGAAGATGCGTACCTCGTATTGGCTACCCACAATGAGGTTAAGGAATGTGTATGGGAGCTGTGGAGCATCAACGGAGAATGGCAGGCTGATCAAGTTGCTCCAAAGCTCGATGCGGTTGATTAGCGTGCGGTCCACGCCGGCGACATCGACGACGAGCACAGCCGCCGACGGCTGGACGTTTGTTGTCACCGAGACTTCCGTCGACAACCCTGGCGCTAGCGTCAGGTCGCGCATCGATGCAGCGGAAACCCCGTTGTAGCGGACGAACAAGGACCAACGTTCGTTGGACAGCGTATTCGCGAACACGAACAGGGTGCAACGGCCATCGGAGTCAGTCCGGCAGGTGTGCCAAACGCGATTCGTGTGCGCCATTAACCCGGCTTCTGCGTTTGGCAGAGGCGTGACGCCGTCCTCACACAGCACGCGGGCAGTGACCGCAGCCGGCGACGCCGCCGTGATGACCTTAGAAATCGCAGCGGTGGAGGCGACGAACGGGCCAGTGCTACCGATGAACATATCGGTTGCATAGGCATCGATGCGATACGTTTCGCCCGTTAGAAGTGAGGAGAAGGTTGTCGTCAAAGACGGCGCGGTGATAGTCCGGACGAGATCTGAACCATGGTAGAGCTGCAGCGCGTTGAGATCTCCGGCGGTCGCGATTCCTGCAACCGTGACAGTAACGGCTGACGCGCCACCGACAGGCGTAACGATCTTGAGGGCTACGGTCGTGCCCGATTTGAGCGCCACCGACGTGTACGGAACCACTGTGGCGCCCGCGTAGCTAGTGACGAGGTTCCACGTTTCCGCCGGCTGGGTGTTCGGGTACGCTGTCAGCGAGCAAAGGCCGTCGACGCCCGTGGTGCAATTGCGCCATGTCTTGCCGCTCTGAGACACGAGCGCGAGACCCGCACCCGGAAGCGGCGTCACGCCGTCCGCATACAAGACCGTTACTCCAATGGTCCCTTGGGCTGGCGCAAGGATGTTCTTCGTGTTCGTCCCAGCCTGCGCCACGAATGTTCCGCTGCTGCCGATCAGCATGTCAGTCGCGTAAGCATCGACGCGGTAGGACTGCCCGGCTGTGAGACTGGCGAACGTGTAGCTCGTACCTGGATACGCAACTCGCGCGCTGAATACGCCGTTCTTCCACAGTTCGAGCGAGTTGAGATCGGGCGCGGCTACGCCGGTCGAAGTCACAGCGAGTGACGCCGTCGACGGTAGCGTACCAACGGTAGTCACGATCGTGGCACTGCTGCTCGCGCCGGCGGAGATCATCACCAGCACCGGCGTGCTGAC
The DNA here is from genome assembly GCA_036522835.1 of Thermoanaerobaculia bacterium. Classification (GTDB taxonomy): domain Bacteria; phylum Acidobacteriota; class Thermoanaerobaculia; order Gp7-AA8; family Gp7-AA8; genus DATDFB01. The sequence goes on from DATDFB010000314.1 coordinate 32,378, forward strand.
GACCGCGCCGTTGTACGACGCCGTCAAGGACCACGTCTCGCCCTGCTGCCGGTTCGGATATGCCGACATTGAGCAGGTGCCGTCGGCTGCCGTAGTGCACGTACGCCATGTCTTTCCGCTGTGGGCAAAGAGCGCGATACTCGCGCTTTCCAGCGGCGTGACGGCATCCGCGCGGAGAACCTTTACACCGACCGTACCCTGCGCCACGGTGATGATCGTGGTAGAGATCGTACCAGTCGTCGCGGTCAGCGAACCGCTGCTGCCGACCATCATGTCAGTCGCATAGGCATCGACGCGATAGGTCTGTCCAGCGGCCAGTCCGGTGAAGGTATATGTGGTTCCTGGGTTCGTGACCCGCAGTTGGAAGACGCCGCTCTTCCACAGTTCGAGTGAGTTGAGATCCGCGGCAGCGACGCCGGTGACCGTCACAGCGAGCGCCGACGCCGGCGGCGTGACCGTCGTGGTAATGCTGCGGCTCGTCGTGGTGTTCGACGTCAGCGTCACACCCACATTCGACGCCGCGCTCGCACCGTTGTACGTCGTCTTCAGTGTCCACGTCTCACCCGCCTGCGTGTTCGGATACGCCGTCAGCGTGCACACCCCGCTGCTGTTCGTCGTACACGTCCGCCACGTC
>DATDFB010000315.1:0-21649 GCA_036522835.1 Thermoanaerobaculia bacterium
ACTTCTATTGATATGCGCGTGCGGCAAGCTGAAGGAGCTGCCGACTGACCCTGGCGGCGGCACGGAGCCGATCGATCCTACCGCCACCTTCACCCGGGTCCAGAACGAGATCTTCACCCCCACCTGCGGCGCCATCGGGTGCCACGACACCCTGGGCCGTCGGGAAAACCTCATTCTCACCAGCGGCCGCGCCTATGCGAACACCGTCGGCGTGGCCAGCACGGAGATGCCGCAGCTCCTCCGCGTCAACCCGGGCGATCCGACGAGCTCGTACCTCTACCGCAAGATCACCGGCGCCGGCATCACAGGCGACCGCATGCCGCAGGGCGGCCCGTACCTCAACGACGCGCAGACAAAGCTCGTGCGCGACTGGATCCGCAGAGGGGCACCGAATGACTAAGTCGATCTTTGCGGCGACTCTCTTCGCCGCCACTGCCGCCTTCGCGCAAGAGCAGTACGTCCCCATCATCCCCCTCCCCCTCGGCGACACGCTCCTCTCCCTCCCGACGTCGCACATCCCCACCGACGGCACGTGGGAAGTGAAGTTCACGCACCGCTTCAACCAGTCAATCGACCAGGGGAACTTCAGCGACCGCGTGCACTCGCTGTGGGGCCTCGACAGCAACGCCGACGTGATGTTCGGCGCATCGTGGACGCTGCGCCAGGACCTCCAATTCTCGCTGATGCGCAGCAATGCCATGGACGACCTCGAGCTCGCGGCGAAGTACGTCGTCGTGCAGCAGGCGCCAGCGATGCCGTTCTCCGCGGCGCTGCGCGCCGGCGGCGACTGGCGCACCGAGCGCGACCTCAACGATCGCGGCAGCGTCTTCGCCCAGCTCGTCCTCTCCCGGCAGTTCGGCAAGCGCGCCGAGCTCTTCGTCATCCCGACCTACGCCACGAACGCCGGCCGCGCCGTGGCCGGAACGCAGTCGCAGGCGCTCTTCCGCCATGCCACGAACGTCCCCGTCGGCGTCGCCGTCATGGTCCGCCCCGCCCTCAGCGTCGTCGCCGAGCTCATCCCGAAGAACCACGACCTCCCCGACGGCATCAAAGCCGACCCCGCCTGGGCCTTGGGACTCAAGCGCGCCATCGGCGGCCACTACTTCGAGATCCTTCTGACGAACAGCAACGCCACGCTGGTCGACCAGTACGTTTCGTCGACGTATCAGGGCTCGCCGTTGAACAAGAGCGATTTGCATTTGGGCTTCAATATCGAGAGGCGGTTCGGGAAATAGGGGGTCACGGGTCACAGGTCACGGGCCACAGATACTGTTCTCGCGGCAACAACACCTGTGACCTGTCACCTGTCACCTGTTACCCGACCCCCTCTTTCGTGGCCGCCCCTTTGCAGTGAATGCCCTCATGCGCTGCCCCGAGTGCCACGCCAACAACGAAGCGGGCGCGGCTGCGTGCGCCACGTGCGGGCTTCTTCTCTTCAAGGCCCAGCCGAAGCGGCGCGCCGAGGATTTTGCGGTGCAGAAGCGGCGGGAGTCGGACCGCGACAACGCCGTCTGCCAATACTGCGGCGGCGCCATCGCCGCGAGCGCCATCCGCTGCCGGCATTGTTCCGAAATCGTCAACGATCAGTTCTACCGCGAGCGCGCCCGCCGCGTCCGCAGCCGCGTCAACTACGCGAGCTGGGTGGCCTATCTCTTCGGCCTCGGCGTCCTTTTGATCTTCCGCCCCGTCGGCCTGCTCTCGATCGCCATCGGCCTCCTGCTCTCCATCGCCTACTACGCCATCCCCATCGAGCCTCCGCGCAGCCGCCGCAAGCCGGCCACGCTGACGATGCGGCTCAAACGGCAGTTCCGCATGGAGCGCGTGGCCATCCCCATCCCGCACCTGCGCAACAAGAAGCTCGTCTTCGTCGGCACGCCGCTCATCGCCGCGCTCATCGGCTACTCCGCGAATCTCTTTCTCCTGCAGGAGCCGATCAACGACGTCCTCAAGCAGAGCTCCGCCTTCCAGGGCATGTCCGTCTCGGCGCATTACGAGTACTGGGTCGTGCCGAACGTCGTCGTCTACGACCTCCAGGGCGTCTCGCTGCGGCAGGCGCCGATCGACGTCCACACCGCCTTCCTCGAGTTCGCCAAGCGGCTGAAGGCGAAGCGCTACTCGCGCATCGAGCTCTCCTACCGCGGCGTGACGAAGTTCCAGATCGACGGCGCCAACTTCCAGCGCCTCGGCGTCGAGTACGCCAAGCGCAACTTCGACTTCGTGCTCTACCAGTTCCCGAAACTCTTCCACGCCGTCGGCCCGCCCGATAAAGGCGCGCCCGGTACGGAGCGCGACGCCCTCATCGAATTCCACCGCCACTGGTACGGCAGCGACCCGATGACGCAGAGCCTCGCCAACGGGCTCTAACGCATCGCGCGGACGCGCGGCGGCACGCTCTCGCTCACCACGATCGTCCACGGCTTGTTCCATATCTCGCTGGCGACGTAGACGTGCGACGGCGTGGCCGCCACTCTGGCGATCCACGGCTCGACGCCGGCGAAGACCTCCGTGACGCCCGCCACCTCGCCATTCGCCGCGATGTGCGCGAGGCGCGACCCGTTCGAATGCGTTCCCGTCACCAGCCACTCGCCGTTGCGCCAGGCGATCGACGGCTCGTCGTACATCGGCACCGGCAGCGCGATCGACGTCATCGAGACCGCGTTGCCCTGCGCGTCGATGTGCACCATCTTCAGATCGCCGTCGAAGCGGAAGAACGCCACCGCCTCGGTGCCGTTCCAGGCCACGTTGCCGTACTGCGCCGAGCCGAGCACCGTCTCGGGCGCCAGCGGGCGGAGATCGGGGCCGACGCGCGCGATCAGGTACGCGTAGGTCTGGCGGAATCCGATGACCCAGCCGCCGCCCATCCAGGCGATCGAGAAATCAAAGACCTCGCTCGGCATCAGCGCGGTGACGTTCGTCGGCGCGCCGATCGGCACGCCCGAGCGGCTCACGCGGATGCCGCCGAGCTGCCGATTCGACGCGTGCCGCCACACCACCGCGTACTCGCTGCCGTTCCACGCCACGGCCGGCGCGGAGCCCGCCACTTCATCCTCGTTGCTGAGGAACACCGTCGGACCGAAGCGCCCCTCGGCGTCCATGACCGCGGCGCGGACCTGCCGCTTGCAGCTCGGATTGCGGTCGTTCCAGACGACGAGAAACGTCTTGCCGTCGGTGGCGATGGCGGGAAGCGACTGGATACCGTTCGACGACGGCACGGTGATCGACGGGCCGCGCGAGGGGATGAAGGCGATGCGCACGCGCAGTTGCGGATCATTGCCGCGGTAGGCGACGACGGCCGCCTCCTCCGTCGCGGCGATGGCGGGCCAGTAGATCGCGTTGTTGGCGATCTCGGGAGCGCCGAAGGGGATGTTCGCAACGCCGCCCAGGGGGCCGATGCGGAGGTTGTTGCAGGGAGCGCAGGCGCATGTCTCGCCGCGCACCGCGACGGTGGCGCGGCCGTTCGAGGCGATCGTCTCGATGGGCGGCTCCGCGTCATTCGCGCGCGGCGCGTCGAGCGGTTGCCCATCGAGACCGATGCGTGCGACGCGGCCGCCGAATGCGACGGCGAAGGCTTGTCCGTCCCACACGACGGCGCTCGCCGCCGAGGAGTCGGAGGCGAGGACAATCGCCGCGCCCTGGCCGCGGCCGTCGCCGCCCGTGAAGCGCGCGTAGAGTTTTTTCCCGTCTTGCCAGACGACGAGATACTTCCCGCCACCCGCCGCCGCGAGCGGCGCGTTGCCGGGGAACGCGGGGACGTCGAGAGCGCGGAGATCGCTGTCCCACCGCGCCACGCCGTTCGGGTCGAGGTACACCGTGCGAACGATCGCGCCGTCGTTCCAGACCGCGAGATACTCGCTGCCGTTCGTCGCGATCGCGCCCTTGCCGTCCGGCGACGGAATGAACAGCGGCTTCGGCGTCGAGACCACCCCGCCTCTGCGGTCCCACACCGTCGTCAAGGTGTTTTTTTGACCGCCACGATCGTCGAGCCGTTCGACGCGACAGCCGAGGTGGAGACCGCGATCGGCGACGTCCGCGTGGTGAGGCTCTCGGGATCGACGAGGAACGACGAACGGCCCGCCACCAACACATCGGAGCCCAACGGCACGACCGCGGCGACATCCGCCGCGGAGGAGACGAGCGTTCGCGCCAGCGTGCGTCCGCCGGCGTCGAGCCGGATCATCGTCGTGCCGTACAGCGCGAAGAAGCCGTCGCCGCTTCCCGTCAGCGACAAGCGGCCGGGATCCGGCGGCTGCGCGAACCCGGTCATCGGCAGCGAGCGCGGCGCGCCGAAGACGATCGGCTGCGCCTGCAGCGACGCCGCGAGGAAAAGCAATGTCAGCCAACGCATGGCCGCTGATACGGAGCGCTACAGCAACTCGTCGCGGTACTGGTACGCCTTCATCCCCACGCGTCACCCCTTGCATTCTGCGAGAGACGCGCGCGCCGGCGGGGTTCCCAACGGCGCGCAAACGCACTCGAATCGCGTTCACATCCGTGCCGCGAACTTCGTCAACGGATTGCGGTCGAGCTCATGCGAAGCCTCATGGCGATTCTTCTCGTCGCCGCGGCGTGCGCGTCGCGGCCGCAGTCGTCCGCCGTGGCGGCGCTGCCGGCTCCGTGTAGTCCTTCAAATCCGCCATGTCCGTGGACGCCGTGCCCGCAGTGCGCGAACAATCCAGAGTGTCGGGGCAGTCAACCCTACGCGCCGCCGCCGCCGCAATGCGCCTGCACCGACTGCACGTGCGAAGAAGGGTTGTTCTGCATGTCCGGCTACGGGCCGCTTCCCGCGCCCGACCCGTCATGGCCGGTGTGCAAGAGCACGTTCTCGACCCCGTGCGGCCTCACCGCGGGCGGTCCGCCGCCGGGCACCATGCACTTCGCCGTAATCGGCGACTGGGGCGACAACGTCTGCTGTCACTCCTGCACCAACACCGTGGCGGAGATGATTCGGGCGTGGGACGCCAAATATCGGCTCGACTTCATCATCACCACGGGCGACAACAACTATCCGATCGGCTCGGGGAAGGACCTCGTCACGGAAATGGCCAATTACGCCAAGTGGTCGCCGTGGCCGGCGAACGCGCCGCCCGCTCCGTGCGCGGGCGCGCAGTTGCCGATTCGCTTCTTTCCGGTGCTGGGTAATCACGACACCTACACCCAGACGCCGCCCGGCTCGGCCCACTTTCCTCAACTCGATTACTTCTGTCAGTTCGCTGCCTATTCGTCGCCGACCGGCAACGGCCGCTACTACGACTACGCCTTCCCTAACGGTTTGATCGAGATCTTCGCCATCAACGCGAATGCCGGATCGTCCGAGCCCGACGGCGTCACCGCCAACTGCACGCCTCCTTCGAGCTGCACGCAGTACAAATGGTTCGAGAACGCCATCTCCAAGTCCACCGCGGCATGGAAGATCGTCGTCTTCCACGAGCCGCCGGCGATCACCACCTCGCGCGTCGACTACGGCAACAGCGATCTTCTCTGGCCCTTCCGCAAGTGGGGAGCGTCGGTCGTGCTGATGGGGCACCAGCACCTTTACGAGCGAATCCACTACGACGGAATCCCCTGGATCGTGAATGGGCTCGGCGGAACGACCGGCATCGCCGCGATCCGCGACGATCAGGGATGCCAGAAAACGCAATGGAGTCAGCAACGGTTCAACCGATCCGTCGGCGCGATGATCGGCGTGGCCTCGCCGACGGAATTGCGCCTCTGCTTCCTGGCCGCGAGCACCGCCAATTCCGAAGGGACGTGCATCGATACGCTCACGATCCCGAAGTGAGGGGGCACAGGGGACGACGAAGGCGCCTCCCTCGAGCGGGCGGAATGCGTGCGGTCCGCTCAGAGCAACTCGTCGCGGTTCAGCTCGTCGGCCAGCGACAGCGCGTCGCGGTACTGATACGCCTTCATCCCCACGGCGCGCGCGGCGATCACGTTCTCGATCATGTCGTCGACGAAGACGGTGTGCTGCGGCAGCGCGCCGATGACTTCGAGCGCGCGGCGGAAGATGTCGGGGTCGGGCTTGGCGCAGCGGAAGCGGTGCGAGAAGACGAAGCGATCGTCTTTCCGAAAGAGCGCCGCGTACTTCCGCGGGATGACCTCGGCGTGCACTTCGTTCGAGTTGGAGAGGAAGGCCACGCGGTAGCGCTCGCGCACGCGGTCGAGCAGCTCCTCGATGCCGGGCATCGGGCCGTCGAAGAAGTCGGCCCAGATCGACTGGAACTCCCGCAGCGAGCCGCGATAGCCGGCCTTGTCGGCGATGAAGTCGTAGAAGTCGGGGAACGTGACGGCGCCGCTCTCGAGGTCGCGGTAGCCCCCCGGCTTCTCCAGGAGCTCCACGAGCGCGTCGCGCTTCATCGTGGCGTCGCGGCAGATGTTCTCCAGCACGCGCTCGTAAGCGAGCTTGATGACCGTATTGCCGAGGTCGAAGAGAAACCACGTTTCCTGCGGCATGCCGTCACATTCTAAAGACCCCGAAGCGCGGCTCGGGAATCGGCGCGTTGTACGCGATCGAGAGTCCCAGACCGAGGTAGCGGCGCGTGTCGGCCGGATCGATCACGCCGTCGTCCCAGAGGCGTGCGGTCGAGTAGTACGGGCTCCCCTCGTGCTCGTACTTCTCCAGCACCGGATTGGCGATGGCCCGCTCCTCCTCGGACGTGAACTCCTTGCCCGCGCGCGCTAGTTGCTCGCGCTTCACCGTCGTCAGCACGCCCGCGGCCTGCTCACCGCCCATCACGCTGATGCGCGCGTTCGGCCACATCCAGAGAAACCGCGGCGAATAGGCGCGGCCGCACATGCCGTAGTTGCCGGCGCCGAACGAGCCGCCGATGATGACGGTGAACTTCGGCACGGCCGACGACGCCACGGCGTGCACCAGCTTCGCGCCGTCCTTGGCGATGCCGCCGCGCTCGTACTGCTTGCCGACCATGAAGCCGGTGATGTTCTGCAGGAAGACGAGCGGGATGCGCCGCTGGTTGCAGATCTCGATGAAGTGCGTCGCCTTCAGCGCCGACTCGGAGAAGAGCACGCCGTTGTTCGCCAGAATCCCGACCTTGTAGCCGAAGATGCGCGCGAAGCCGGTGACGATGGTCGTGGCGTAGCGCTCCTTGAACTCCTGGAAGCGCGAGCCGTCGACGACGCGGGCGATGACTTCGCGCACGTCGTAGGGCCGACGGATGTCGCGCGGGATGACGCCGTAGAGCTCCTTCGGATCGTAGAGCGGCTCCTCCGGCTCGACGCGCGTCTCCGGCTCGCGCTTGTCGAGGCGGAGGTTCTCCACGATGTTCCGCACGATGGCGATGGCATCGTCGTCGTCCTCGGCGAAGTGATCGGCCACGCCGCTGATGCGCGTGTGCACGTCGGCGCCGCCGAGATCTTCCGCCGTGACCTCCTCGCCCGTGGCCGCCTTCACCAGCGGCGGTCCGCCGAGGAAAATCGTGCCGGTGCCTTTGACGATCACGGCTTCGTCCGACATGGCCGGCACGTACGCGCCGCCCGCCGTGCACGAGCCCATGACCGCGGAGATCTGCGGGATCTCCGCGGCCGACATGACGGCCTGGTTGTAGAAGATGCGCCCGAAGTGCTCCCGATCCGGAAAGACCTCGGCCTGCAGCGGGAGAAACGCGCCGCCGGAGTCGACGAGGTAGATGCACGGCAGCCGGTTCTGCATCGCCACTTCCTGCGCGCGGAGATGCTTCTTCACGGTGATCGGAAAGTAGGTGCCGCCCTTGACCGTGGCGTCGTTGGCGACGACGAGGCATTCGCGCCCCTGCACGCGCCCGACGCCCGTGACGATGCCGGCGGCCGGCGCGCCGCCCTCGTCCTCGTACATGCCGTGCGCGGCGAGCGGCGAGAGCTCGAGGAAGGGCGTGCCGGCGTCGAGCAGCGCGGCGATGCGCTCGCGCACCGGCACCTTCCCCTGCTCCTTGTGCCGCGCCAGATACTTCTCCCCGCCCCCCTGCCGCGCCTCGCCCAGGCGCGCGTTCAGCTCGTCGACGAGCTGCTGCAGGCGGCCGCGGTTGGCGGCGAATTCGTCGGAGGCGGTGTCGAGGTGCGTTTCCAGCGGTTCCACGCGACGAAGCATACGTTCCCTTCACGCCGCGAGGATAGGAGAACGTCTCCTGAACAGAGGAGGTCCGCAATGGCCAGAAACTTTTCATTCAAACTGACGCTGCTGTCCAACGAAACCGTCCCCGACTCCGCCGGCAACTGGCAGTACGCCGCGGCCACGGCGGTCGATAAGAACGGCCCGGTAGAAGCGCTGCTCGTGGCCACGAAGCGCATCAACGGATTTCTGGACATCACCCCGCCGTTCGTCCCGCCGGCATCGATGCTGACGGCGACGGTCATGCTTCTGCCGATTGAGCCCGGAGTGGTTCCGTCGAACATGACGCTGCAAGGAATTCACATGCTGGACGGCTCCAACATGGAGAGCGGCAGCGTCAGCGCGGCCTCGGCCGACCTCGCGGATCAGATCGGCGGCGCGTTCACCTTCGAGAACGGCATCCTGACGATCAATAAGCCGGCCAGCTAGCCATCGCGCTCGTCCCGTGCCTCGTCACACGCGCACGGCGCCGCGGATGGCGTTCACGGCGGCGGACGTCGGCGTGCCCGGCAGGAAGATCTCGCGGATGCCGATCTCCTTGAGCCGCGGCACGTCCTGCTCCGGAATGATTCCGCCGGCGAAGACGACGATGTCCTCGGCTCCTTCTTCCTTGAGCATCCGCATGATCTCGGGGAAGAGCACGTTGTGCGCGCCGCTCAGGATGGAGAGGCCGATGGCGTCGACGTCTTCCTGAATGGCCGCGGCCACGATCTGCTCCGGCGTCTGCCGCAGCCCGGTGTAGATCACCTCCATGCCGGCGTCGCGCAGGGCGCGGGCGATGATCTTGGCGCCGCGGTCGTGGCCGTCGAGTCCGGGCTTGGCGATGAGAACCCGGATTTTGCGTTCGCTCATGTCGTGGACTCCCGGAAGATCGAGTAGATGACGAGGTCGTGGAAGACGCCGTCGCGGTAGAAGTCGTCGCGCAGCCGCCCCTCCTGCACGAAGCCGCGCGACTCCAGCACGTGTTTGGCGCGGTCGTTGTAGTCGAAGACGTTGATGCGCAGCTTGCGCAGATTCATCTCCTCGAAGGCGAAGCGCACCAGCGTGCCGATGGCGTCGCTGCCGAAGCCGCGGTTCCACGCCGCCGGCTCGCCGATGAAGAGGCCGAACCAACCGGTGCGCGAGACCCAGTCGATGTCGTGGATCGAGGCGTTGCCGATGTGGGTGCGGTCGTCGCGCCGCTCGACGGCGAAGTGCCGCTCGTTGTGGCTGGCGTGCATGGCCCGCTCCAGCCACTCGGCCTCGTTCTGGAAGGCGATCGGATAACGGGTCTTGAGCGTGCGGACGATGTTCGGGTCGTTCATCCAGCGGTAGCAGCGCTCGGCGTCGTCCTGCTCGAAGGCGCGCAGGATGACGTGCTCCCCGGCGATCATGAACCGCCGCCGCGCCATGTCGCGCGACTCCGGCGCGAAATCGCGCTCCGTCCGGTTGGCCATCGTACGGATTCTATCCCGGCCGGAAATCGATCAAGAAAAGCGCACCGCGGTGACCATCATTTCTGTCCGTACATCTTCAGCACGTCGTCCTTCGACCAGTGCGGCGGCGCGTAGAAGCCGGCCTCGAGGTAGATGTCGGCCGGCGCATCGTCGTCCTGCCGATGCATGACCTCGAAGGCGGTCAGTTTCTCTCCGCGTCCGTGCTCGCCGTCCGGTCCGGGACTCTCGATGCTGAACCAGAGTCGATGCGGCAGCACGGTGCACTGGAGCTGTCCGCCCCATCCGTCGAGCGTCGACAGCGGCTCGTTCGCGTAGTGACTGAGATCGCCGATGAATGAATGGATCGACGGGCAGGCCGGGTACTCGTGATGCTCCTTCGCATACGCGGCGGCGGCGCGGACGATGTTGAAGAGCAGGTTCGCCGTCTTGGCCATCTTCGTCAGCGGCGGACCTTCGCCGCTCTCTCCGAGACGCGCGCGGACGGCCAGAAGCTCCGGATTGTCGTCGAATCGAAAATCGAGCTCGACGGCGCGCGCGATGGCCAGCCGGATCTCCTCGGCGTTCGACTCCGGGAGCGTCAGCGCCATCGATGCGTACGAGCGCGCCAGCCAGAGGCGGTCGTCGCGCCTCTCCTTGCCGATCACCTCGTACGCGATGTCGTAGTACGGAAGGAGGCGCTCCGGAACGTTGCCGGTGGCCATGATCTCGTCCTGCATGACCTCGAGCATCGTCCGTCCCTGCCGCGGATCGAACGCGGAATCGGCGCGGCGGAAGATCGCCACGGCCTGCTCGGTATCGAACGACGGAAGGCGCCGCACGACCGCCGGGAAGAGCCATTCCCGCGCGCGCGTCGTCGGGTCGAAGGTCTCCGCCAGTCCGGCGTATCGGGCCACGAGCGGATTGGCGGCCACGGCGTCGCGCGAGAGCGCCGCCAAATCCTTCGCGGCGCCGAGGTATGCGGCGGCGATGCGAGGGGCGCACTTATCGTCGAGCTTCGCGGCGCGCGCGAACGATTCCTGCGCCTCCTCGGGACGCCACAGCCGCAACTGCGCGCGCCCGAGCCGGATCTGTGCGTCCGCCGAGCGTCGATGAAGGAACGCCGCCATCCGCGCGGAGCGGTATTCGCCGCCACCACAGCCGGCGGCGAGCGCCGCGAGGGTCATGAGCGAGAGAACGCGTGGCATCGGACGCGATCAGGCCGTGACCGTTGCCGCGCTCACGCTGACGCGGCGGCGCATCCGCGATGCCGCGCCGATCTCCGTCACCGCGGCGATCACGCGGTCGATCTGCTCCTCTGTCATTTCCTCGAACAGCGGCAGCGACAGGATGCGGCCGGCGACCGCCTCCGTCGCCGGCAGGGGCGCGCCGCGCCGCGCGTAGCGGCGGAAGAACGTCATGCGATGCAGCGGCGGCCAGAAGTACGCCTCCGACTCGATCGCCTGCGCGCGCAGCGCCTCGCGCAGATCGTCGCGGCTGACGCCGAAGCGCGCCGCGTCGACCTGAATCGTGAAGTCCTTGTACGTCGACGTGTCGCCGCCGGGAACGCGCTGAAAACGCAGGCCCGGAACGCCGGCCAGGCCGGCCAGATAGCGCTGCGCGATCTCGTTGCGCCGCCGCACGCGCTCCTCGAGCGTCTCGAGCTCGCGCAGCGCCAGGCTGGCGTTGTGCTCCGGCAGCTTGGCGTTCCATCCCTGATTGCGGCAGTCGCGCGAGCCGTCGCGCGCGTAGCCGTAATTGCGCCGGTCGAGCATCGATTCATGCAAGCGGACGCTGTTCGTCGCGATCAAGCCCCCTTCCCCGGCGGGCATGACCTTCGTCGCGCTGATGCTGAACGCCTCCGCGTCGCCGAAGCGGCCGACGTACGTGCCGCGGTAGCGCGAGCCGAACGCGTGCGCGGCGTCGAAGAGGAGGAGGAGATTGCGCCGCGCGGCGATCTCCGCCAGCTCCGCGATCGGGCAAGGGACGCCGAACGCGTGCACGGCCAGGATGGCGCGCGTTTTCGGCGTGATCGCCGCCTCGACCGAGTCGGGTGCGAGGTTCAGCGTCTCCGGATCGATGTCGGCGAAGACCGGAACGCGCATCCGCATCGTGACCGCCTGCGCGGTCGCGGGAAAGGTGAACGACGGCACGACGACGTGGCAGCGCTGCGGCAACGTGTCGAGCAGCATCTCCAGCGCCGTCGTGGCGTTGCACGTGGTCGAAGCGTGGCGCACGCCGAGGATCGCGGCGGCGCGCCGCTCGAACGCGCGCACGAACGGACCGAAGTTCGTCAGCCGCCCCGTGGCATGGGACGCGCGCAGATCGGCGATGACGTCGTCGATGTCGGGAAGGAGCGGGCTCACCAGCGGGATCAGGGCGTTCAATGCAGAACCTCGGGCTTCAATTTAATCTCGCGGCTGTAATCCGGCAAAATCTTGAACCAGTCCATCTCCATCTTCGGCCCGAACTTCCGGCGGAAGATGTAATCCGCCTGGAAGACCGCGCAACACGGCACCCCCGGAAACTGCCTTTCGAGGGCGATCAGGTGGTCGGGGTCGGAGATCCATCGCGTCAGACCGATCTGCGCCGCCATCTTGCAGCCGCCGAGGAGCAGGATCGTGCCCTTCCCGGAGCCGGATAAAAGATTCGGCAGGCGCATCAGCAATGCGTAGTCGGTCATTCTGTCGCCGTCTTTCGCGCCATCCGTGCTCGTCGGAGACAGCGGTTTGTAGTGGGCGCCGAGGTAGCCGAGATAGATGCTGCAGTCCCGTTCGCTCTCGTCGAGCTTGAACACCGGAGGACAAACGTCGAAACAACGCTTTTCGACCAGCTCCTCGATCCGCTTCATCAGCGCGCGGCAGACGTAGTTGTACTTCGAGCTGCCGATGAGCGCGAACGAAGAGCTGATGAGCTTGCGGCGGTACTCCGCCGTCTTCTGATCCGCCTCCGCGGCCCCCTCGTCCCAGCCGCAACTGCAATGCGGGCGGACCTGATCGACCTGCAGATGCAGGTGCTGCGCGATCGGATACCAGACGCGCATCAGCGGCTCGGCCTCGTCGCGCAGCGGCGCCGGGAAGAGATAGTCGCCGTCCGGGTCCTCGAGATGGAGATCGCCTTTGTGGCTGAAAAAGATGTGATAGCTCTTGTCGTCGTCGCCGATCCCCGCGAATTTCACGAACGGTCCGGCGCTGTTGGCGCGCAGCAGGCTCTGCACGCCCTGATGCAACTCCTCCTGCTTGAACAGCAGGAAGGAGACGCTCTTTCGAAACTGGCGCGCGCCCGGCGCGGCCTTCCGATAGACGTAGCTCACGAGCGCGATCGACAGCCCGACGACGAAGGTGAAGACGATGACCGGCTTTTCGTACTGCGGCGGCACCGCCCCGATCTTGATCGCGAAGCCGACCACGGCGCTGACCGCGCCGATGGCGCCGACGATGGTGGTCGGGACCTTGTTCCTGTTCCACCACTCCTTCACGGCGGAATGGTCCCGCCGGGACGCCTCTTCCGTCAATGCGATCGTAAAATGCGCCCGCCATGCGAACGCTGATCGCCCTTCTGCTCCTCCTCGCCGCCGCTCCCCTCCCGGCCGACGACGTGCTCTCCGCGAGCGTCGACAAGGCCGTCAACGAGATCCTCGCCCGGACCGGCGCGCCGAGCGCCTCGGTGGCGGTCGTGCGCGACGGAAAGCTCGTTTACGCCAACGCCTACGGCTTCGCCAAGCTCGAACCGAAGACGCCGGCAACGCCGCAGATGCGCTACAGCATCGGCTCGATCAGCAAGCAATTCACCGCCGCGGCGATTCTGATGCTCGCGGAGGAAGGGAAGCTCTCGCTCGACGACAAGGTGGTGCGTTGGCTACCGGAGCTGACCCGGGCGAAGGACGTCTCCATCCGCCAGCTCCTCTCCATGACTTCGGGGTACCAGGACTTCTGGCCGCAGGATTACGTCATGCCGGGGATGCTCGAGCCCGCGACCGCGCAGCAGATCGCCGAGACGTGGGCGAAGAAGCCGCTCGACTTCGAGCCGGGGACGCGCTGGCAATACAGCAACACGAACTACGTCATCGCCGGCATGATCTTCGAGCGCGCCGCCGGCATGCCGCTGGTCGACTTCCTTCGCCAGCGCGTCTTCACGCCGCTGCAGATGACGAGCGTCTTCAACACCGATTTGGCGCCGCTGCCGCCCGGCGATCCGGTGCGCTATCTGCGCTATGCGCTCGGGCCGCTGCGCCCGGCGCCGAAGGAAGGGAAAGGGTGGATGTTCGCCGCGGGCGAGCTGGCCATGACGGCGCAGGATCTGGCGAAGTGGGACATGGCCATGATCAACGAGAGCCTGCTCCAGCCGGCGTCGTACCGCGAGATGGAGCGCGAGGTGCTGCTCGCCGGCGGCAACGGCACGCACTACGGCTTGGGCGTGAGCGTCAACACGGTGGACGGCCGGCGCCTGATCTCGCACGGCGGCGAGGTCTCCGGCTTCACCGCGCAGAATCAGGTCTACCCCGATCAGCGCGCCGCGGTGGCGGTGCTGACGAATCTCGACGCCACGAGCGCTTCGGAACAGATCGCCACAAAGATCGCCCAGATCGTCTTCACCGCAACCGACGACGCCGCGCTCGCGCAGGCGCGCACGATTTTCGAGGGTCTCCAGCACGGCCGGATCGACCGCGCGCTCTTCACGTCGAACGCGAACGCCTACTTCTCCGAGCAGGCGCTCCAGGACTTCGCCTCGAGCCTCGGCCCGCTCGGCACGCCGCAGGAATTCACGCAGTCCGCGCAGTCGCTGCGCGGCGGCATGACCCTCCGCCGCTACCGCGTGAAGTTCCCGAACAAGACGTTGCGCGCCTGGACGTTCGCGATGCCGGACGGGAAGCTCGAGCAGTTCATGGTGGCGGCGGTGGAGTGAGGTGCATCCGCCGTTACTCCGGCAAGTCTTCCAAACGAATCCCTTTGCCCGCGCGAATGTCCGCCCGGGCTTGTTCGATTCGACGAAGAAATGCGCGATCGTGCTCCAAGCGGTAGTCGATCCAGTCGTCATCCGACTTGAACCCGATCAACACGCCTGCCGGTTTGCCGTGTCTCGTGATGATGATTTCCTCACTCTCGGCAATGTGAAGATAGCGAGAGAGATCGTCTTTGACTTCAGAAAGTGGGATTTTTTTCATTCGGGTATTCCTCGCTCGGTCAGCCACTCGATGGCCCGTGCTTTTGTCATGAGGGCCAGAATATGCACTTCGCCGTCCACCACGTCGTAGAAAACACGAATGTCACCTATTCGTAGTCGATACTGCGGCTGGCGCAGGCCTCGTAAGCGTTTGATCCTGCTCTTGCTCAATTTTGTTGGTTCGTGCCGTAGGTGATTTTGAATGGCATCCCTCACTTCGCTGCGGGTGTGAGCGTCGAGACGACTGAAGTTCTCAGCCGCCTCGGGGCCGAAGATGATCTCGAACTGCATTCTGGCCAGATCATAGCCAAGATGTGCCGAAAGCACGATGCATCTTCGTCCAACATGAGAACCTCGCGCCCGGGTGAATGATCGCCCTACGAGAGCCCTTCCACCTCCGCGACGATCGTCCACGCCTCCACGTCGAAGACTTTGGCGAGATGGAGAACACACGTCAGCGACGGCGTGTTTTCTCCCCGTTCGAGACGGCCGAGATATGCGGGATTCATATCCGCTTTTCGTCCGAACTGAACGAGCGTCCATCCCTTCTTCGCGCGCAGGCCTCGGATGATCGCACCGAAGCGTGCGGCGTTTCGATCGAAGTGTGGTCGTGGCGGCATGGAATGCCCATGGACCTCGTGAATTCGACGGCGCATCGCACTCGAACGTTCCATGGGCCTCCTGAATGCGATGTCCGATCGCACTCGAATGCCCATGGGCCTCGTGAGTGCGATGCCGCATCGCACTCATGCGTTCCACGGCGATCGTTGATGCGATGTCCGATCGCACTCGAATGCCCATGGGCCGCGGGTGGGGGGCCGGCGTCACGGATTCGAATGCCCATGGGCCGCCTGAACGCGCTCGCCGGCCCGCGTTCGAGTGCCCATGGGTCACATCTTGGCCTCGAGCTCGCCCCATCGCGCATAGAGCCGATCGACTTCGGCCTGCGCGGCGGCGAGCTCGGCGAAGCGCTGCTGGAGCGTCGCCGCGTCGGATGCGATCGAAGGATCCTCGGCCCGGCGGCGCGCCTCGCCCACGCGCGCTTCCGCTGCCTCGACCGCCTGCTCGATCGCCTCGTATTCGCGTTGCTCCAGATACGTGAGCCGCTTTTGCCGAACGTCCTTCTGACGGGGGCGCGCGGCGCCGGATGACGGCGGCGCGCTTTCCAGCTCCAGCCGCTCCGTGGCCACGCGGTCCATCAAATAGCGGTCGTGCGTCACCAGCACCAGCGCTCCCGGAAACTCCAGCAGCGATTCCTCCAGCACCTCCAGCGTCGGGATGTCGAGATCGTTCGTCGGCTCGTCGAGCACGAGCAGGTCCGCCGGCCGCAGCATCAGCCGCGCCAACACGATGCGCGCCTTCTCGCCGCCGGAGAGCTTCGACACGGACGTGTCGAGCTGCTCGGGCCGAAAGAGAAACCGCTTCGCCCACGAGGCCACGTGCAGAGGGCGATCGCGATACACGACTTGATCTCCCTCGGGGGCGAGCGCGCGCTTGAGCGTCAGCGCCTGGTCGAGGCTCTCGCGGTTCTGTTCGAAATAGACGACGCGCAGGCGCTCGGCGGTCTGGATCGTACCGGCGTCCGGCTCCAGCTCGCCGGCGACGATGCGCAGCAGCGTCGTCTTGCCCGAGCCGTTCGGCCCCGTCACGCCGAGGCGCTTGCCGGGCGTGAGGAGGAGATCGACGCCGTCGAGGATCGTCCGCCCGCCCAAAGACTTGCGCAGCCCCTTCCCCACCCACAGCCGCTTCGTCTTCCGCTCCGAGGACCTGAAGTCGATGCCCGCGGTCGACGTGCGGGCGCGGCCGCGCGACTCCTTCAGCTCGTCGATCAGCGCCTCCGCGTTGTCGATGCGCGCCTTCGCCTTCGTCGTCCGCGCCTTCGGGCCGCGGCGCAGCCACTCCACCTCGCGGCGCACCAGATTCGCCAGCGTCTCCTGGTACGCCGCCTCGTTCTTCAGCACCTCGTCGCGCTTCTCCAGGAGCCCGCTGTACGTGCCGTCGTGCTGCAGCAGGCCGCCGGGATAGATGGGGTCGAGCTCCAGCATCCGCCGGGCGATGTTCTCGAGAAAGTAGCGGTCATGGCTCACGACGACGAACGCCTTCGGCTCGGCGCGCAGCAATCCTTCGAGCCAGACGATGGCGTCGACGTCGAGGTGATTCGTCGGCTCGTCGAGGAGGAGGACGTCGGGCTCGCCGGCGAGCGCGCGGGCGATGGCCAGGCGCTTCCGCCAGCCGCCGGAGAGCGCGTCGGTGAGCATGGCCCGGTCGGTGAAGCCGGCCATGCCTAGGACCTGGGCGGCGCGCGCGTGGCGCTCGTACTCCTCCTCGGCCCGCGCGTTCTCCACGACCACCTCCTCGACCGTCCGCCCCGGCGCGAACACCGGGTCCTGCGGCACGTAGCCGACGCGCACGCCCTTGCGCAGCGCGCGCGTGCCGGCGTCCGGCGCCTCGATGCCGGCGAGGATCTTCAGCAGCGTCGTCTTGCCCGAGCCGTTCGGACCGACCAGGCCGACGTGATCGCCCTCGGCGATGGCAAAGGTCAGGTTCTCGAACAGCGGCCGCGACGTGTACGACTTCGTCAGCGACTCGCACGAGAGGAGCACGGGCGCGGCCATGAAGCGCGTACGATAGCGCGTCATGCGCAAGCTCCTGCTCGTCGTTTTCGCGCTCGGCCTCGCTTCCGCGGCGTTCGCCGACGCCGTCGACACCTCCGGCTGCGACGTGCTCGCGAATCCGGCCGCGTTCGATGGCAAGACCATCCGCCTCAAAGCCGCGAGCGCCGTAGCGGGATTCGACGAATTCGTCATCGCCGACGCCGCTTGCAAGGCGGCGGGCGCGATCTGGCTTTCGTATCCCGAAGGGACCAAGGCGAAGGCCGGACCGGCCGCGTTCGTGCGGCTGCAAGTCGCGAAGAACGGTCCTGCCGTCGCCGATGCTCCGAAGCGGCCCGCCGTGACGCTCGACAGGAACGGCGACTTCAAGAAATTCGATTCGCTGCTGGCGACGCCGTACAAGTCGTCGACGGCGTGCCTCGGCTGCCCGCGCTATGTCGTGACCGCGACGCTGGTCGGCCGTCTCGACGGCGTGAGCAACGCCGGTACGCCGGCGCTCGGATTCGGCAACCTCAATCTCTATCGCGCGCGCCTCGTCCTGCAGTCGGTCTCCGCCGTGGAAGCGCATGAGATCGACTATGCCGCGGCCGCGATGCCGGGAGACTCCCGCCGCGCCGGACGGGCCGCCGCCGATCAGCTTCGACGGGCCGTCGAAGCGTACGGCGCCGAGGGTGAGGTCAACGGCGTCGAGGTCGGCTTCGGCGTCGCCAACGCCGTTCCGCCGGACGACGGCCGGAAAGGCACCGGCAACTCGCCGGACGGCATCCTCTTCCTCACGACCTTCGACATGGACCGCCTCGGCAAGCAGCAGCTCTCGTACGCCATGGCCCACACCGGCACGCATATCGCCGACATTCGCGGCGGCGTGACTCTGAAAGGAATCGACGACGCCGAAGCGCGCGCGTGGCAGAGCACGTTCGGTCAGTAACCGAGAAAGGCCTTCTTCACGTGCTCGTCGGCGAGCAGCGCGCGGCCCGTGCCGGACAGCGCCACCCGTCCGCTCTCCAGCACGTACGCGCGGTGGGCGATGCGCAGCGATTGGTAGACGTTCTGCTCGACCAGGAGAATCGTCACGCCGGCGCGGTTGATCTCCTCAATCGTGGCGAAGATGTTCTTGACCAGGAGCGGCGACAGGCCCAGCGACGGCTCGTCGAGGAGCAGCAACCGCGGATTGGCCATCAGCCCGCGGGCGATGGCCAGCATCTGCTGCTCGCCGCCGGAGAGCGTGCCGCCGAGCTGCCGCTCGCGCTCCTCGAGCCGCGGAAAGAGCGCGAACGCGCGCTCCAGATTTCTCGCGCGGTCGGCGCGCGCTCTCTTCGGGAACGACCCCATGCGCAGGTTCTCCAGCACGGTCATCTCCGGAAAGATCCTCCGCCCCTCGGGCACGTGAATCACGCCGCGGGCGACGACGTCGTGCGGCTCGAGGCGCGCGAGATCCTCGCCGTCGAACGCGATCGATCCCCTGTTCCACGCCAGGAGGCGCGACACGTTCTCGAGCGTCGTCGACTTCCCCGCGCCGTTCGCGCCGACGAGCGCGACGATCTCGCCTTCACCCACCGCGATGTCGATGCCCCACAGCACCTGCAGGTCGCCGTACGCGAACTCGAGGCCCTCGACCTGGAGCATCATTCGTCCGCTCCGAGGTAGGCCTCGATGACGCGCGGGTTCGCGACGATCTCCCGCGGCGTCCCCTCGGCCAGCGTCTCGCCGGAGCTCAGCACCACGACACGGTCGGAGAGACGCATGATCGCCTTCATGTCGTGCTCGATCACCATCTGCGTGATCCCGGCGGCGCGGATCTCGAGGAGGAGCGCGATCATGGCCTCGCTCTCCGCCGGATTGAGGCCGCCCATCACTTCGTCGAGCAGCAGCATCTTCGGGCGCGTGGCCAGCACGCGCGCGACTTCCAGCTTCTTCCGCTCCCCGATCGGCAGCGCGCCGGCGGGCATGGCCTCTTTCGCCTCGAGCCCGACGCGGCGCAGCTCTTCGCGCGCGGCCACGGCCGCGGCGCGCACGGAATTCGTCCGCCGCAGCGCGCCGACGACGACGTTGTCGAGCACGGAGAGGTTCGCGAGCGGCCGCACTTTCTGCCACGTGCGGGCCATGCCGAGCTTGCACACCGCGTCGGGCCGCAGTCCGTTGATGCGCCGTCCGTCGAAGATCACGTCGCCCTTCGACGGCGGGTCGTAGCCGACGATGCAGTTGAAGAGCGTCGTCTTCCCCGCGCCGTTCGGGCCGATGAGGCCGACGATCTCGCCCGCGTTCACGTCGAAGGAGACGCCGGCGTTCGCCGCCAGGCCGCCGAAGAATTTGCTGACGCCGCGGAGCTCCAAAAGAGCCTTCGCCCCGCTTGCGGGGAGAAGGTGGCGCGAAGCGCCGGATGAGGGGCGTTGTTCTGCAGTCATCGCCCCTCACCCGGCCTTCGGCCACCCTCTCCCCGCTGACGCGGGGCGAGGGGCCTTAAACAGTCCCACCACGCCCTCGGGCAGGAACAGAATCACGATCACGACGAGGATCCCGTAGATCAGCACGTGCGCGTGGGCGAGGTTTTCCTTGAGAAACGCACCGGTTTTCGACTCGGCGCCGACGATGCCCGCGCCGACGAGCGCGTCGGTCAAGGCATTGCTGCGCAGCCCCTCGGAGAGTGGGATCAATACTGCCGCTCCGATCATCGGGCCCGCGATCGTGCCGATGCCGCCGATGAGGCAGATCATCACGATCTGCACGGAGAGCTCGAGCGGCAGCACGGTGCTGGGATCGATGAAGCCGACGTAGACGCCGAAGAGGCTTCCGGCGAGCGACGTGAAGACCGCGGAGATGGCCAGCGCGGCGTTCTTGTAGAACGTGAGATCGATGCCGAGGGAGTGCGCGGCGTCCTGGTCCTCGCGAATGGCCTGGAAGTAGTAGCCGAGCTTCGAGCGCGACACGAGCACGCTCACAGCGACGACCGCGATCGCGAACCCGAGGCCGGCGTAGTAGAACGGCACCTTCGTGCTCCAGTCGGTCACGACCGCCGCACCGAATCGCAGCGGCGGGATCTCCGTCGCCAGGATTCCTTCCGCGCCGTTGGTGAGGCCCTTCACGTTCAGCGCGGTGACGCGGAAGATCTCCGCGACGGCGATGGAGGCGAGGACGAAGTACGGCCCGCGCAGGCGGAAGCAGATCGACCCGATGACGAGCGCGGTCGCGAGCGCCGCGCCCGCCCCCACCCACACGCCCCACCACGGCGCGACCGCTTTGAGCTGCATCAGCAGCATCGTCGTGTAGGCGCCGACGCCGAAGTACGCGGCGTGGCCTATCGAATACTGCCCGGCGTAGCCGCCGACGAGGTTCCACGCCGAGCCGGCCACGGCGTTGATGAAAACCAGAATCAGCAGATGCAGCACGTACGTGCTCTCGACGAAGCGCGGCAGCGCGGCCAGCGCACCGATGAGAAGCGCGATGCCGGCGGCCTTCACGTGCGCGATTTCCCGAACAGTCCCGACGGCTTGACGAGCAACACGGCGAGGAAGAGGACGAAGACGACGACGTCCTTCCAACCCGCGCCGACGTAGACGCCGCCGACCGACTCGGCGACGCCGATCAGCACGCCGCCGAGCGTGGCGCCGACGACGCTCCCCATCCCGCCGAGGACCGTGATGACGAAGGCCTTGAGCGTGAAGACGCCGCCGACCTGCGGAAAGATGTAGTACGTCGGCGCGATCAGCGCGCCCGCCGTCCCCGCCAGCGCCGATCCGAGTCCGAAGGCGAGGATCGACATCCGCCGCACATCGATGCCCATCAACTGCGCGGCCTCGCGGTCCTGCGCCGTGGCGCGGATGGCCTGACCCGTGTCGGTCTTCAGCAGGAACCAGTAGAGCGCCGCCGTGATCGCGCAGGTGATCGCGAACGAGATCAGGAGCGGCGTCGAGATGGAGATGCCGCCGGCGCTCACGCTGGCCGAGGAGTACGAAGTCGTGAGGATCTTGTAGTCCGAGGTGAAGGCCAGCATGACCGCGTTGCTCAGGATCAGGCCGATGCCGATGGTGAGGAGGATCTGGTTCTGCGGCAGCGCCTGGAGGGCGCGGTTGAGGATCGTCTTCTGCAGCAGCGCGCCGAAGAGAAAGAGGAGCGGAGCCACGACGACGACGGAGAGAAACGGATCGACGCGCAGCAGGGCGAAGAGGTAGTACGCCGCATACATGCCGAGCATCAGCAGCTCGCCGTGCGCGAAGTTGATGATGCGCATGACGCCGAAGATGAGCGTCAGCCCGATGCCGATGAGCGCGTAGACGCCGCCGATCAGAATGCCGCTGATCAATGCTTGGATGAGGATCATCATGAGTCAGAGGGGCGCACGCCGTGCGCCCCTACCGGTAGGG
>DATDFB010000316.1:0-18806 GCA_036522835.1 Thermoanaerobaculia bacterium
CCGCCCCCACCACCCTTCTCGCGGAGGCGGACCGCGCGTTCGCCGAGGGGAAGCCGCTGGCGGCGCGCGAGACGTACCGCAGAGTCGCCGCCATGCCGAATCTCCCGCGCGAGCTCGCCCTCGCCACCGCCCGCGGCCTCAGCCAGACCGCGGTGTTCCGCGAGTCCTCCGCGGTCTATCAGAAGCTCTATCCGTTGCGCGCCGGCGAGGAGCAGCACATGTTCTACGAGGCCGTCAATCGCTACGAGATGGGCGACTACGCGATCGCCCGTAAGCTCCTGGAGCGGGCGCTCCCGGCGCTGCCGAAAACGCGCGATGTCGAGCTCTACCGGAACCGCATCGAGCGCACGCAGTGAATTTCTGCCGTATCATGTTGTTTCCGTACGGGTCCGAGGACACTATGAAACGTCTGCTTTTCGTCGCCGCCGCCCTTTTCGTCTGCGCTCCGCTGTTCGCTCAGCAGCAGGGAACGATCGAGTTCACGCCGGAGTCGTGCATCGTCGGCGACGAGATGCCGCTCTTCAAGGTCGTCACGCATGACGAGGGCGTCCTGCGCGCGTACTTCCGCCGCGTCAACACCACCGACTGGTGCTCGGTCGACGGCCAGAACCGCAACTCGTATTCGACGGTGACGCTGCCGAAGTTCATCACGGGCGACGAGATCGAGTACTACTTCATCGTCCTCAAGGGCGACGAAGTCGTGGCCAAGTCGCCGAAGATCTACCGCTCGAAGGCGATGGATCACTGCGACTCCCCGTACAACCGCCACGCCCTGGTGCTGACGCTCGAGTGCCTGCCGCCGTCGCAGAACCCGATGGCGTCGTCGCTCGAAGCGGCCTACGCGACGCGCATCACGAAGCCGGTCCCCGGCTCGCCGGAGAAGCCGTAATCTCGGCGATGTCGTAGTCGCCGCGGTCGTCGTCGATCCGCAGGTACATCGACATCCGCTCGCTTCGCGTTTCGTGCTCCACGATGCGGATCGTGCATCGCCCGCCGGCTTCCAACTGCTTGTTCGCGCAGTCTGAGTCGTCGATGACGAAGCCGCTCCGCTCCGGCAGCGTGCCGATGGCCGTGATGCGAAGGGGCGTATCGCCGACGTTCGACACCGTGATGTCATCCTTCACGCCGGCGACGATGAGCCGCTTCGGCGTGACGCAGAGGTGACGCGTGAGTCCGGAAGGCGGCGGCGGATCGCTCGGCCACTTCGCCGGAAGGAGCTTGTAGTAGCGCGGCTCGCGGACGGTCACGTTCTTCGTGACCCTCTGCATCCGCGTGACGACGAACGGCACCGCGACCGTTTCGGTCTTGACGATGACGATCGGCTCCGGCGCCGGCGGCGGCGCCGGCGTCGCCACCGGCCGCCGCATTGCCATCAGCGTTGCGACGATCGCGATCGCGCCGACGATTTTCGTGCGCCGGCGCTGCTTGCGATCGCGATCCTCCATTTCGTCGAGGTAAATCGTGAGGCCTGACATGGCGGCCTCACGCCCTGTCGAGCTCGACGCGGATCGGCGATACCGGCGCTTGCTTCCCCGCCGCCGCACTCGCCAACCATCCGGCAACGGTCTTCACCTGATCGCTCCCGGCGACGAGCACGAGCCACGTCAGCCCGATATCCGTGCGCACGTCGGGCTCCGGCTTCGGCTGCAGGTACCGCAGGATGCGTACGTCGTTGCTCAGCAGCACGATGACCAGCGCAACGGCGCCGGTGATCGCGAAGATCCCCACTTGGCGCCACTTCTTGCGCTTCTCGTCCTTGGGGTCCTCCGGCTCCGGAATGAGGAATCCGGCCGCCGCGCCGACGCGCTCCAGCGCGAAGGCCGCCAACAGCATCAGAACAGTCACGACTCCGATGTTTTGCATATGCCACCTCTCCTTAAAGAGGTAGTGATCCAGAGCACGGAATCGTTTCAGTGATGCGCTTTGGCCTGCTTCACTTCCTCGGTCAGCGCCGGCAGGATCTGGAACAGGTCGCCGACCACGCCGAGGTCCGCGACGCGGAAGATCGGCGCCTCGGGGTCCTTGTTGATGGCCACGATGTGCTTCGACGACGACATGCCCGCGAGATGTTGGATCGCCCCGGAGATGCCCGCGGCGATGTAGAGGTTCGGGCTGACCACGCGCCCGGTCTGGCCGACCTGGTGCTGGTGGTCGATCCATCCGGCGTCGACCGTGGCGCGCGACGCGCCGACCGCGCCGCCGATGGCGTGCGCAAGATCGCGGATGTAGGAGAAGTTCGCCGCCTCCTTCAAGCCGCGGCCGCCCGAAACGATGATGTCCGCCTCGGCGATCGACAGCTCGCCCGCCTCCGGCGTCTTCGTCTCGATGAGCTTCGCCTTCGCCTCGGTTGCCGGCACGGTCACGTTGACGACTTCCGCCGCGCCGCCGCCCGCTTCTTCCGGCGGGAAGGCGTTCGGCCGCGTCGTAGCGATGGCCGGCGTGCCGA
Source organism: Thermoanaerobaculia bacterium (assembly GCA_036522835.1). Taxonomy (GTDB): domain Bacteria; phylum Acidobacteriota; class Thermoanaerobaculia; order Gp7-AA8; family Gp7-AA8; genus DATDFB01. Next base: position 2,447 of record DATDFB010000316.1, read on the forward strand.
CGACTTCGACGGTCGCGAAGGCTTTGCCGGAGTAGACGGGACGGCGCGCGCGCAGCTTGCCGTCGACCCATTCGAGGCGGTCGACATCCGAGGCAACGCCGGCGTTCACGCGCGCGGCGATGCGCGGCGCGAGGTCGCGGCCGTTCGACGTGCCGCCGAGGAGGAGAACCGAGGGCTGTACGTCGTCGATTACCTGTTTGAGCGCCGCGGCGTAGGGCTCGGTCGTGTAGACGTCGAGCGGCGCGACGTAGAGTTTCTTCGCGCCGAAGCGCCCCGCATCCTCGGCCGCCGCCGCGTCGCTCGCGCACGCTACGAGCTCGCCGCCCGCGGCCTCCGCGAGCTTCCGCCCAATCGTCAGCGCCTCGCGCGACGCCTTCTTCAGCTTTCCATTCTGGACTTCGCAAAAAACGAGTACGCCAGCCATCAGAGTGCCTTCGCTTCCTCGCGGATGTACTTCACGATCTCTTTTGCCGCCGCGGCAGCGTCGCCGCCGTCGATCTTGCGGCCGCCGCTCTTCTCGGGCGGCAGCTCCAGGCTGACGATCTTCACGCGTTGGTTGTAGATGTCGTCGCCGGAGAGGCCGAGGTCGCCGACGCTCTTGGCGTCGATGGCGATCTTCTTCGCCGCCATGATGCCTTTGAGCGACGCGTAGCGCGGCTCGTTCAAGCCCTTCTGCGCGGTGATGACGGCCGGCAGCGCCGCCTCGACGACGTCCTCGGCGCCCTCGAGCTCGCGGTGCGCGGTGAGCTTGCCGTCGCCCGCGTCGAGATGCGTGACGACGTTGACCTGCGGGTATCCGAGAAGCTCCGCGACCATCGGGCCGACGAGGGAGTTGTCGGTGCCGACGCCCTGCTTGCCGAAGAAGACGACGTCGTGCGGGACGCTCTTGATGGCCGCGGCCAGGACCTTGGCGATGCCGAGGGAGTCGGCGTCGGCGACTTCGCCCTTGACGTGCAGCGCCTTGGTGGCGCCGCGCGCCAGACACTCGCGCAGGGCCTGCTGCACGCGGTCGGGACCGAAGCCGACGACGGTGACGTCGCCGCCGCTCTTTTCCTTGAGGCGGATGGCCTCTTCGAGCGCGAATTCGTCGTACGGAGAGACGATGAATTTGAGTCCGGCTTCGTCGATGTGGCGGCCGTCCGCGCCGATCTTGATGCGCGACTCGGTGTCGGGCACCTGAGCGATGCAAACCACGGAGTTCAAGGTAGGGCCTCCCAAAAAGCCGCGGCATCCTAACAGTCTGCGCAGCGGAACGCCAATCGTGCGGCGATTGTGCGGCGGCCTTGGGCGAGTCAGGCCGCCGGCCGTGCCGGCCGGAAAGGCACGAGCTTCGCAACACACGCGGCCAGCAGGCCAATCAGCAAAAACGGAGGAGCGGCATGGCTTTCTCGAATCGACCGTACGAGGTGGATGGAAACGCGAGCACGCGCAGGCTCTTCCGCCCATCGATCTCCGATTTCAAACGCTCCACGCGCAACACGCGCAGCGGAAACGGCAACGGCAACCGCCCCGCCCCACCGGAGTCGACGAACGCCGAGAATTTCTACTACCTGAAACAGATGGGCGCGAAGACGCCGATGGTGATCGTGATGACCGACGGCGAGACGCTCCACGGCTGGATCGAGTGGTACGACAAGGCCTGCCTGAAGGTGAATCGCGAAGGGGCCCCGAACCTCCTGGTGCAGAAGGCGTGCATCAAGTACATGTACAAGGCGGAGGAGGCCGTTGACGGATAGGGACGGCCGAGGGATGCTTACGCTGTGCGCGAGACAAAGAGGGTTACGGTTGAGGAATTAGCGGAGCACCTTCGGGAGCACCTCGCCGAGGTACGCGAAGGCACGACGATCGAGGTTGTCGATGATGGCCATGAAGTCGTCCACATCTCTCCGACCATCATTTACCCGAAGTCAAACAAGCGTCTCGCCGACATCATCCCCGGACCGCGCCCACCGAATCTCAAGACAGACTCGTTGAAGATCTTGATGGAAGATCGCCACGGCTCCGACTGCGACAAAGAGTGAAGACGTACGTCGATACCTCGGTGCTGCTCCGCATCGTGCTGCAAGAGCCGGATCCGCTTCCCGAATGGCCGCAGATCCAGATCGGACTCACCAGCGCGTTGCTCCGCGTAGAGTGCTGCCGCGCACTCGATCGATTGGTGCGCGACGGTAAGATCGCGGACGAGCAGTATGATGCCCGGCTTACGGAAATCGACGAGATGCTCGCGCAGATGCTCGTCCTTCCGATCACGCCGTCGGTCCTGCGTATCGCCAGCCAGCGATTTGGCGTGCGCGTCGACACGCTTGACGCCGTTCATCTCGCGACCGCGCAGGAATACCGCGAGTCACATCTGGCCGAAGACGCCCCGATCTTCGCAACGCACGACACCACCCTCGCCGCCGCCGCCCGCGCCGTCGGCTTCACCGTCATTGGCTCCAACTAAAATCATGGCGTGAAGCCCCTGGCCATCACCCTCGGCGACCCTGCCGGCATCGGCGCGGAGATCGTCTTCAAAGCGCTGCGCGAGCTCGACGTCCCCGCCGTCGTCTTCGGCAGCCGCGCGTTTGCGCAGCCGCCGGCGAACATCGAGTTTGTCGACGTGGGCGGGCGGGGGGCGGTGCGGTACGGCTCGATCGACGCCGAGTACGGACGCATCGCGCTGGCGTCGATCGATGCGGCGCTCGAGCGGATTGCACACAACGAGTGCTCGGCGCTCGTCACCGCGCCGATTCACAAGCAAGCCATCGCCGCCGCCGGCTGCCCATTCCCCGGGCACACGGAATTGCTGGCGGCAAAGGCCGGCCTGAAAAAGTACGCGCACGACTTCGCCATGTACTTCGAGTCGCCGAAGATCCGCGCGGCGCTGCTGACCGTGCACATGCCGCTGCGCGAAGCGATCGAGAGCATCGACGAAGACGACATCGTCGCGCTGGCAAAGCTGACGTCACGCGAATACGCGAAGCTCCACGGCACGACGCCGCGCATCGCCGTCGCGGCGGTCAACCCACACGCCGGGGAGGGAGGGCGGTTTGGGGATGAGGAGGAAGTCATCCGAAGGGCGGTCGGGAGGGCGGGGGCGGGCGTCAGCGGGCCGCATCCGGCGGACACGGTATTTCGGGGACAATGGGACGTCGTGCTGGCGATGTACCACGATCAGGCCTTGATTCCGATCAAGACCATGGCGTTCCACGAGTCGGTGAACATCACGATCGGACTGCCCTACCTGCGCGTCTCCGTCGACCACGGCACGGCCTTCGACATCGCCGGCAAAGGGATCGCCGACGCGGCGCCGATGCGCTATGCCATCGAGTGGGCGGCGCGGCACGCGGAGAGGTTCGCGTAATGGGCAACCGCTGGACGGTCCGCATCTTCGGCATCATTCTGATCATCCTCTTCGCCCTGCTGCTGCTGAACCTCGAAAAACAACTGCTCATCCTGGAGAAGCAGCGCAAGGCCGCGCCGGCGGCGACGTCGACTTGAGAACGCACTGGCTGGCCGTCGCCGCGCTTTTCCTGGTCGCCAGCGCGTGGGGCGCAACGTTCACGCTCGTCAAGAGCGCGCTCGCGCAGATCGCGCCGGAGCCGTTCATCGTCTTCCGCTTCGCCATCGCCGCGGCCGTGCTGCTCGCGCTGGCCGTTGCGCTGCGCCAATTGCCGCGCAGCGTCGTCGGCCCCGGCGCAATCCTCGGTCTGGTCCTCTTCGTCGCCTATTGGGGTCAGACGCGCGGGCTGCTCACGATCTCGCCGTCGCGCTCCGCGTTTCTCACCGGCCTTTACGTCGTGCTCGTGCCGTTCGCCGACCGCGCGCTCTACAAGACGCGCATTCCGATCGCGGCGTGGTTCGGCTCCGCGCTGGCGCTCCTCGGCACGGCGCTCCTCATCGGAGGCTTCGAGGCGCGGCCGGCGCTCGGCGACTTGCTGACGATCCTCTGCGCCGTCGCCTCCGCGCTGCACGTCGTCCTCTCCGCGAAGCTCAGCGTCAACCGGCCGGCGCTCGGACTGGCGGCGGTGCAGGTTCTGGTCGTCGGCCTCGCCGCCGCACCGGTGAGCGCGTTCGCGCTGCGCGTCACCTGGTCGCGCGAAGTGGTCTTCGCCATCGTCTTCACCGCGATCGTCACGACCGCGCTGGCGTTCGTGGCATTGATGTGGGGACAGGCGCGCGTCACGGCGACGGAGGCCGCCGTCATCCTCGCCTTCGAGCCGGTGGCGGCGTCGATCACCTCGATCGTTTTCGCGCACGAGCCGGTGACGCCGATGTTCCTCAGCGGAGCGGTGCTGATTCTGATGGCGATCGTGTTGTCGCAGTTGCCGGAGAGTCCGCGCCGCGATCCGCTCGCGCAATGACCTCGGCCAAAGCCTCGATCTCGGCGCGGATCGCGCGCTGCTCGTTGCGCAGCCGCTCGTACGCGCGCCGCCGCGCGATGCGCCAGGTGAGCGCGCGCGTGCGGCCGACGACGTCGTCGAGCTGCTCGAAGAATCGCAACGCCACCCAGCCGAGGAACGGGACGATCACCATCGCTGCGATCGCCCAGCGCGGCCCGAACCGCCACCACGCCAGCGCCGCGACGGCGATCCACGTCAATAGATAAAACACGGCCCCGGCGATGGCCTTGATCGTCGCGACCATCTCCTGATCCTTGACGAAGCGCCGCGCGATGAGCGCGACGAGCTGGTACGCCGGAAAGTGAAGAATGCCGCCGGCGACGGCGAGCGGCAGCGCCACGAGGAGGATCGACAGCGTCTTCACGCTCGCCAGGAACCGCGGCCCCGGCAGTTCCTGCGGCTCGATGTTGGCGCCGCCCAGCTCCGCGGCAAACTGCTCGACGCGCGATTGCAGCCGCGCCAGGCGCTGCGGATCGTGCGCGCGCAGCCACGCGTATCCGTCGACGAATCGCCGCCGCGCCTCGAGCTCCTCGGCCGGATCGAAGCGTCCGGCGGAGAAGATCCGCTCGCCGCGCGCGATCAGATCGAGCGCTTCGTGGGAGTCGGCCTGCAGCGTGACGGCGTCGAGGGCGTCGTCGATGCGCTGGGTCAACCCGTCGACCTCGGCCGGTTCCAGCGAGCCAACGCGCACGATCAGCGGCTCGCCGAATTGCATGACCGCCGCGCTGCGGAACGTCTGCTTGGCCGTGTAGTACAAACCCGTCGGCACGATGGCGATGCGCTCCATCGCCGCGCCGAGGGCGATGCGCGCGGCGCCGGTCTTGAGCTCGCGCAGGCGCGGATCGCTGTGCGTCGTCCCCTCGGGAAAGATCGCGATCGCGCCGCCGCGCGCCAGGACCGCCCGCGCTTGCGCGAACGTCTTCTCGTTGTTGCCGCCCGGCACGTTGTCCTCTTTGCGGTAGACCGGAATCGAGTCGAGGCCGCGCACGATCCAGCCGATCACCGGCATCGTGAACAGCGGCGCCTTCGCCAGGAACGACACCGGGCGCGGCGCGAAGCAAAGGAGAAACAGCGGGTCGATCAGCGCGTTCGGATGATTCACGGCAAAGATCACCGGCGCCTCCGGCACGCGCTCCATGTCGACGATGTCGATGCGCTTGAAGAAGATCTTGATCAGCAGACGCAGCAGCGCGGTGACGGCGCGGCGCATCGTCTCACCGGCCCCGCCACGCGGCGACGCACCAGATCACGCCGCCGAGGATGATCGCCACCGGCACGATGAGGAAGGCGCGGTCGAGCGACGTGGCGTCGGAGAGCTTGCCGATGATCGGCGTGGCCGGCACGTCGCCGAAGAGGTGCGTGACGAGCACCGACAAACCGACGGCGGTGGCGCGCTCGTGCGGCGCGACGGCGTTGATGATTGCGGAGTTCACCGGTCCCGCGGAGATGAACACGAGCACCTCGGCGATGATGAGCGCGGTGAAATACGTCGATCGGTGCGGACTCGTCAGCGCGACGAACGTGAACGGCGCGGCGATCAGCGTGGAGATGCCGGAGACCCACAAGTACGATTGCTTGGTGCGCTTCAGGAAGAAGTCGCCGAGAAAGCCGCCGGCGAACGTGCCGGCCAGGCCGGTGCCGCAGGCGATGGCGCCGAACGTCACCGTGGCCTGCGCGTGCGTCATGCCGCGCACGCGCTCGAGAAACGCCGGCATCCAATATCCGAGGCCGCCGATGGCGAACGTCCACATCGCGTAGCCGAGGGCGGCGAGAAGGAATTGGCTGTTGCGCAGGATGTGGAGTGCGGCGGCCATGCCGCCGCTCTGCGCGCCGGCAGCGGCGGCATGGCCGCCGCTCTCCACGGAATCCTGCGCGCCGCGCGGCGGGTCCTTCACGCCGGCGACGAGCATCGCCAGCAGCAGGCCGGGCGCGCCGGCGACCCAGAACGCGGCCCGCCAGCCGAAGTGCTGATCGACGAGGCCGCCGAGGATGTAGCCGGCGGCGGAGCCGACGGGAATGGCCACGAAGAAAATGCCGAGAACGCGGCCGCGCTTCTCGTACGGAAAGGTGTCGGCGAGCAGCGCCGGCGCGATCGTGCCGTACGCCGCCTCGCCGATGCCTACGGTTGCGCGCGCGGCGAAGAGCGAGGCGAAGCCGCGGGCGAAGCCCGCCAGCGTCGTGGCGATGCTCCAGATCATCACGCCCAAGGCAATGAGGGGCGGCCGCGAGCGGCGGTCCCCGAGCGTGCCGAAGAGCGGCGACGCCGCCATGTAGACGATGATGAAGCCGCTGCCGATGAGGCCGAGTTGCGTGTCGTTGAGATGCAGCTCCGATTTGCGGATCGACTCCAGCAGCGAGGCGATGATCCAGCGGTCGAGGTAGTTGAGGAAATTGATGAGCGTCAGGACGCCGAGTGTGTAGCCTGCCGCGCGCCGCATGCCGCGCCAGTGTAACGCGACGGCAAAAACTTCGATCGCCGTCAATCGTAGTCATTGCAGCCCAGTATCATGCCCTCATTCATGAAGCGAGCCGCGCCGTTCGCCGCCTGCATCGCCGGCATCATCGCGATCGTCGCGCTGCTCCCGCGCTTCAACGCCGCGCAGCCGCGCGGCATCGCCCTGACGCGCGGCGACGCCCGGGCGGCCGCGGAGAAAGCGGCACCCTCGGTCGGCATTCCGGTCGAGAAATCGTGGATGGCCACGACGTTCCGCGGAGGCGATCCCGTGCTTGCCAAAGAGCTGCGCGGTCATCCGGAGCGCCGCGTCGCAGCCAACGCCGATCCGGTCATCGGTCCGCGCCTCGCCAACTACTACGTCAACTTCTATCGCCGCGACAAAGAGAAAGACCCGCCGTACGGCTCCATCACTGTCAGCGGGCAGACGGGCGAGATCATCGCCGCGCGGCGCTTCTTCCGAGGCGAAGACAGCGGGCCGCACCTGACCGAGGCACAGCTGCGGCCGCGGGCCGACGCCTTCGTGCACTCGCGCAGCTTCCCGGGCGCGCCGGCGCCGCAATTCGAATCGGCGCGCTCGACCGTGCTGCGCAACCGCACCGACTGGGTCTTCCGCTACCGCGTCCCGTCGACGTTTTTCGGCGACCGCCTCGTGCTCTACCTCAACGTCTACTTCGCCGGCGACCGCTTCGCCGGATGGCAGCTCGCGACGGAGTATCCGGACGGCCGCACGTACGAAGGCGAAGGGGACGGCCTCGCGCTCATCCTGATCCGCCTGGCCGTCCTGTTCGCGCTGCTGATCGTTCTGCTCATCATCTTTCTGAAGAAGTACCACGCCGGCGAAGTCGGCGTCGGTACGGCCTCGCTGCTCTTCGCCGTGCAACTGGCGCTGCTCATCGTCGCCGACGTTCTCTGCGCGTCGTCATACGGCGAAGGCCTCGGCACGCCGATGGACGCGCGCACGACGGCGTGGGCGCTGACGAGCTTCAAGTTCGTCGTCTTCGACCTGCCGCTCGCGCTCGTCGTCTTTCTCGGCTGGTCGGTCGGCGAGAGCTACGCGCGCGAGCGGTGGGGCGAGCGCCTCGCATCCTTCGACGCCATCCTCCGCCGCGACGCGCTGAACGCCACGGTCGGTCGGTCGCTGCTGCGCGGCGCGCTCGCCGCGCCCGCGGTGGCCGGCGCGGCCTTCCTCGCCGGCCTCATTCCATTGCTTCTGAAGAAGGCCTGGCCGTCGCTCGGCGGCGGCGATTTTGCGTTGACCGACTCGGGGCCGGCGCTGATCGACATCTTCGCCGCGTCCGACGCCATCGTCTACGCCATCGTCGGCATCCTCTTCGTCCTCGCCTTCGCGCACCGCCGGCGCGTGTTCTGGCTCGGCATCGCCGTGACCCTCTTTTTCGGCGTCGTCGGCGGCGCGGCCGGCGTGCCGATCTCGCCGTGGCAGCAAAACGTCCTCTTCGGCTTCGGCGGCATCGGCGCGTGCATCGCGGTCTTCCTCGCCTACGACTTGCTGTCGACGGCGATCGCGCTCTTCGGTGCGTCGATCCTGGTCTGGACCATGCCGCTCTTGTCGGTCTCGCAGGGACACATGCGGACGCAGCTCTCCATCGTCTCGATCACGCCGCTGGTGGCCGTCGTGGCCTTCTCGATCGCGGCGCTGATGACGCGGCGCGAAGTGGTCTACTCGTACGAAGACCTCGCCCCGCACGTGAAGCGGATCATCGAGCGCGAGCGGGTGAAGGCGGAGATCGACGCCGCGAACCGCATCCAGGCCGCGCTGCTGCCGCTCGACGCGCCGCGCCTTTCCGGCGCGTCGTTCGCGTCGCACTACCGCGCGGCCACGGAGATCGGCGGCGATTACTTCGATTTCCTCACGTTGCCCAGCGGCGAGATCGGCATCGCCTTCGGCGACGTCTCCGGCCACGGTCTGACGAGCGGCATCGTCATGGCCATGGCCAAGGCCGCGCTGCTCGTGCAGGTCGGCGTCGATCCGACGCCGCGCGAAGTGATGAACGTGCTCAACGACATCGTCATCAAGACCGCGCCGAAGCGGATCCTGATGACGTTCTTCTTCGGCATCCTCGACCCGTCGACGCAGCAGCTCCGCTTCTCCTCCGCCGGCCATCTCGACCCGTACGTCTACCGCGCCGGAGGGCGGCTGGAGGCGCTGTCGTCGTGGGGCTTCCCGCTCGGCGTGCGGCGGCGCGATCCCTTCCGCGAGCACGTCGTGGTCTTCACGGCGGGCGACCGCCTGATCCTCTACAGCGACGGCCTGATCGAAGCGGTCGACGACGACGGCAATCCCTTCGGCTTCGACCGATTCGAGCAGGTCCTGCGCGACTGCGGGAAGAAATCGGCCGAGGAGATCAAGAAGACGCTCTTGCAGTCGATCCGCAAGTTCACGCGCAACCGGCCGCCCGAGGACGATCAGACGCTGGTCGTCGTTTCGTTCGAGGAGGAAGTGGCGGGCGAAGCGATCGCCTGAGACGAATGCAAAATGCAAAATGCAGAATGCAGAATTAGAAACGAAGCCCATTCTGCATTTTGCATTCTGCATTCGCTGTTAGACTCCCGCCGCCATGCCCACCCCCGAACACAACAAAGTCATCTACTCCATGGTCGGCGTGTCCAAGTTCCATGGAAAAAAGCAGGTCCTCAAGGACATCTACCTCTCTTATTTTTACGGCGCGAAGATCGGCGTCATCGGCCTGAACGGATCGGGGAAGTCGTCGCTCTTGCGCATCCTCGCCGGCGCCGACCGCGACTTCCTCGGCGAGACGGTGCTCTCGCCCGGCTACACCGTCGGCTTCCTCGAGCAGGAGCCGCAGCTCGACGAAGCGAAGACCGTCAAGGAGATCGTCGAGCAGGGCGTGCAGCCGATCATCGACCTCCTCAAAGAATTCGACGAGATCAACGACGCCTTCGCCGATCCGGAAGCCGACATGGACAAGCTCATGGACCGGCAGGCCAAAGTGCAGGACAAGCTCGACGCCGCCGGCGCGTGGGACCTCGACTCCAAGCTCGAGATGGCCATGGATGCGCTGCGCTGCCCGCCCGGCGACACGCTCGTGAAGATCTGCTCCGGCGGCGAGCGGCGGCGCGTGGCGCTGTGCCGTTTGCTGCTCCAGCAGCCCGACATTCTTCTCCTCGACGAGCCGACGAACCATCTCGACGCCGAGTCGGTCGAGTGGTTGGAAAAACATCTGCAGCAGTACGCCGGCACCGTCATCGCCGTCACGCACGACCGCTACTTCCTCGACAACGTCGCCGGCTGGATTCTCGAGCTCGACCGCGGCGAAGGCATTCCGTGGAAGGGCAACTACTCCTCGTGGCTCGAGCAGAAGCAGGAGCGGCTGCGGCGCGAAGAGAAGTCGGAGTCGCAGCGGCAGAAGACGCTCGAGCGCGAGCTCGAATGGATCCGCATGTCGCCGAAGGGCCGGCACGCCAAAGGGAAAGCGCGCATCAATCAATACGAGTCGCTGCTGTCGCAGGAAGCGCAGCAGAAGATTCAGGAGCTCGAGATCTACATCCCGCCCGGCCCGCGCCTCGGCAACGTCGTCGTCGAAGCGGACGGCGTGCGCAAGGCCTTCGGCGAAAAGCTGCTGATCGACGACATGGCCTTCCGCCTCCCGCCCGGCGGCATCGTCGGCATCATCGGTCCGAACGGCGCGGGGAAGACGACGCTCTTTCGGATGATCGTCGGCCAGGAGGCGCCCGACGCCGGAACGCTTCGTCTGGGCGAGACCGTGAAGCTCGCCTACGTCGATCAGAACCGGCCGCTCGATCCGAACAAAACGATCTTCGAGGAGATCACCGGCGGCGGCGACATCGTGCAGCTCGGCAGCCGGGAGATGAGCTCGCGCGCGTACGTGGCGCGCTTCAACTTCTCCGGACAGGATCAGCAGAAGCAGGTCGGCACGCTGTCGGGCGGCGAGCGCAATCGCGTGCATCTCGCAAAAGTATTGAAAGAGGGCGCGAACGTGCTGCTGCTCGACGAGCCGACGAACGATCTCGACGTCAACACCATGCGCGCGCTCGAAGAGGCGCTGGAGAGCTTCGCCGGCTGCGCGATCGTGATCACGCACGACCGCTGGTTTCTCGACCGCGTGGCCACGCACATCCTGGCGTTCGAGGGCGAAAGCCGCGTCACCTGGTTCGATGGGAACTACAGCGAGTACGAGGACGACAAGCGGAAGCGGCTCGGCGTCGAGGCCTCGCAGCCGCATCGGATCCACTACCGGCAATTGAGCCGATAAGTGCATAGGATTCAAAGCATTCGGCGGGCCGTACGCGCCGCGTCAATTTCTTGAATCCAATTGGTGACGCTTGGCCGGGAAACGGCGGCAAATCACATATTTACAAGAGTTACGTTGCACCGCCCTTCCGGCGCGCAGGCTGCACAAAGACGCCACCAACATTCTCGGTCGCAGGCTGCAACGTGTGTGGAGAGAAGCCCGGTCCGGCGGGCGTTAAATTCTTCGTTTACTTTGAGTTCCGCTTTTGGCAGAATCGGGCACCCTTTTCGGTCAAAAGCAAAATAACGCGTTCCCGTGCCTTTCGTCTCCTCGCGTCGAGGGGGCGAGACGTTTCGATTCGCAACTCGCAGTGCCATCTCTATAGGAGGACAGTACATGACGAAGTTTTCCCGATTTACGTTGCTGTCCCTGGCGGTCGTCGGTCTGTTGATCCCGAGCTTCGGGTTCGCGCAGACGACGGCGAATACCGGGGCGATCATTGGGACGGTCACGGACTCCTCGGGCGGCGTTCTGCCCGGCGTCACCGTGACGGTCACCGGCCCCTCGTTACAGGGCAGCCGCACCGCCACCACCGATGCAAAGGGTGAGTATCTCGTTCCTCTTCTGCCGCCCGGCACGTACAAAGCCGAATACGCGCTGAGCGGCCTCAAGACGGTCGTGCAGCAGGGCATCGTCGTCAACGCGACGGTGAGCTCCAAGCAGGACGCCAAGCTGGCGCTGGGCGTGTCCGAAACCATGACCGTCACGGCCAGTCAGATCGTCGTCGACCCGACACAGACGACGCAGCAGCAGGCGTTCAAGGAAGACCACCTGAAGTACGCGGCCATCGGCCAGCAGGGCCGTACCTATCAGTCGGTCCTCGCGCAGGCGGCCGGCTCGGCCGGTCAGAATGCCACGACCGGTTCGGGCGGCGGCGGCAACCCGCAGGTCTTCGGCTCGAACCAGGGCCAGAACCAGTTCCGGTTCGACGGCTTGAACGCCACCGATCCCGTCACGCACACGTTCGGCACGAACTTCACGTTCGACGCCATCCAGGAGATCTCGGTGCAGACGGCCGGCTACGAAGCCGAGTACGGCAAGGCCACCGGCGGCGTCGTCAACGTCATCACCAAGTCGGGCGGCAACAACTTCTCCGGCACGGCCGACGCCCGTCTGTCGAACCAGCACATGATCTCGAAGGGCCACAAGCATCAGGAGGCCAACGCCTCGCTGCTGGCTTTCGACCGCTCCACGCAGGTCTTCAAGAACTGGGGACCGCAGGCCACCCTCGGCGGACCGATCCAGCAGGACAAGATCTGGTTCTTCGTCAGCGGCCAGCGCGTTCACAACCACAACCAGTCGCCGAACGTGAACGGCTTCCTCCCGGGCGACCGCCAGTTCATCGGCTGGAACACCTTCAGCAAACTGACCGCCACGCTCACGCCGAATCAGACCTGGGGCCTCAAGTACACGTACAACCCGGCTCTGATCCCCTTCTCGCAGCAGAGCTCCTTCGTCAAGCCGGAAGCGGACAGCGATCAGTACCAGACCACCCGCGCCTATAACCTGACCTACGACGCGGTGCTCTCCTCGCAGTGGCTGGCCAGCGTGCAGGTCGGCCGCTGGCTCGAGTTCCTCAAATCCTCGCCGCACAGCGGTGACCTGGCCACCACCGGCTGGATCGACCGCGCCACCACCATCAATTCCGTGAACTTCACGAACTTCCAGGAGTCGGACCGCGACCGCGACGAGCTGCAGGCCTCGACCTCGTACTTCTGGAAGGGCTACGGCACGCACCAGTTCAAGATCGGTACGGACCTCGACAAGAACATCTTCAAGCGCGTCAACTACGCGACCGGCACGCCGGTCGACGCGACGATGTGCACGCCGACGTACTCCGGCGGCAGCACCGCCAACCCGAATGCTCCCGCCGCGACGGGCCAGCCGGGCGGCATTCCGTGCGGCGCGGTCTATCGCCCCGTGAACGGCCTGAACGTGCAGGGCGCCAACGTGGCGTTCTTCGACGTCTCCACGCAGATCCCCGAGCTCGACTTCAAGTCGAATTCGCAGACGTTCTACGCACAGGACGAGTGGAAGCCGATCGAGCGCCTGACGGTCAAGCTCGGCCTCCGCTACGACGCGCAGCGCTTCAAGCGCGATGACGGCTCCGAGGCCGCCACGCTCAGCAAGTACCAGCCGCGCGTCGGTTTCGCCTATGACCTCATGAACAATGCGAACACCGTGTTCCATGGTCATTGGGGCCGCTTCATGGACGACAACGCGCTGACGCTGTCGTCGTATCTCGCCAGCAGCGCCTCGGTGCTCACCCGCTACAACTGGAGCCCGACGCTGAACCGTTGGCTGGTTTCGTCGATCAGCGGCGGCGCGAGCGGCAACCTGCTCGACCCGAGCCTGAGCGCGACGTTCGCCGACGAGCTGAACCTCGGCGTGACCCAGCGCCTCACCCGCGACAGCAGCCTCGACGTCACCGGCATCTTCAAGAAGACGCACGACACCTTCGAGGACTCCTGCTTCAACGGCACCTGCACCAACGGTGAGTTCCGCTTCTGGATGACCAACAATCCGAACGGACTCGACGTGCTCAAGCAGAAGTACACCGGCGTGGTCACGAAGTACGAGTGGCATCCGACGTGGGGCAACTGGCTGGCGTCGTACACCTGGTCGAAGTCTCTCGGCGCGGTCGAGTACACGCAGAACGCCGGCTCCGACTTCGACGTCTTCCCGGTCAACTTCGACAACCGCTACGGCTACCTCTCTGACGATGCCCGTCACCGCTTCAAGCTCGACGGCTACGTCCGCGCGCCGCTCGGCTTCATCGTCGGCGGGAACTGGTACTGGGACAGCGGCACGCCGTACAACGTGACGGCGACCTGCCCGACCTCGCTCGTGCCGGCTTGCCCCGTCTACCCGGGCACGACCACGAAGGAGAGCGGCACGTACTTCGTCGAGCAGCGCGGCTCGCGCCGCCTGCCGCACTTCAAGCAGCTCGACCTCGAGGTTCGCAAGAACTTCACGGTCGCCAACCAGACCTTCAGCATCATCGGCTCGGTCTTCAACGTCATGAACAAGGAGACGGTGATCCGCCGCAACGGCACGTTCACCTCGGCCGCGTTCACCACCTCGACCTCGTGGCAGCGCCCGCGCCGTTACGAGATCGGCGCCCGTTACGAGTTCTAATCGAGCTCATGTGATATTTAGGCCCCGGCCGGAAACGGCCGGGGCTTTTTTGTTGTTCAATTCCGCAGTCCAACTTCGAGGGGAAAGTCCCATGCGCCTGATTCGATTGTTTGCCGCCGTTCTCGTGGCCAGCGCAGCGCTGCCGCTGCTCGCCGATGCCAATCCAGTTCCGCCGCCGTCGCCGCGCGACTGGATCAAGTCTCCCGAGGCCTACTTCATCACCACCGCTGAAAAGAACGAGTGGGACCTCGCCTCGCACTCGGATGAGATGGCGAAAAAATTCATCGAGGAGTACTGGCGCAAGCGCGGTACGGAGTTTCGCAGCGAGGTGATGGCGCGCATCGAGTTCGCCGACAAGAACTTCGGCTACGCCGGCATCCCTGGCTCGCGCACGCCGCGCGGCCGCGTCTGGATGATCCTCGGCTCGCCGTCGACGCAGAAGGGCGTCCGCCCCGGCGTCATCGGCGACGCCGACCAGGTCAAGCTGCAGAACAACAGCATCGAACAGAAGGGCCGCGTGCAGATCGTCTGGACGTACCGCGCCGACCGCCTGCCGAAGGAGCTGAACCTCCCCAGCCTCACCGTCACCTTCACCGACGACATGGTGCACGGCATCGAGGAGATCCAGAACGTCGGCCAGACGGAGCCGCAGCTCCGCCGCGCCGCCGAGCTGTTCGCGGCGGAGAAGCGGTTCTTGCCGACGGAGCACTCCGCGGCGCTGTCGATTCCGAAGCCGGCCGGCACCGCCGGCATCCCTGCCGAGGATCCGCTCTGGAAAGCGCAGGAAAACCTCGGCGGCACGTTCGTCACCGCCGAGCCTTTCATCAGCCCGAAAGAAGAGACGTTCTACGCCGTCAGTTTCTTCATCCCGAAGGGCGACGCTGCGTTCGCGAACCAAAAGTCGGTGCTCTTCGTCGGCCTGGTCAAGAACGCCGAGGGACAGGTGGTGGCGAACCTGCGCGAGCAGGCGGACCTCCAGCCGTACAACGGCGACTCCGGCGACCGCTACGTCGACCGCTCGCTCGAACTGCCGCCGGGCAAGTACGAAGGCGTTTTCGCGCTCTTCTCGCCCGAGGGAACGACCATGCTGGCCAGCCGCCGCGCGCAGTTCACCGTGCCGGAGAAGAGCGCGCCGCGCGCGTCGACCGTGTTCCTGACCAGCCAGATCAACGAGCTGGAGAAGCAGGGCTCACTCGACCCGTTCACGTTCGTGGCCACGAAGTACGCCGTCAAGGGCAACCGCCGCTTCCGCACCGGCGAGAAGATCGGCTTCTTCACCGTCGTCGCCAATCCGGCCGGCAATTCGCAGCCGTCGATGACCATGAAGATGGTGGTGTCGAAGGACGGCAAGGTCATCGACAAGACTCCGCCCGAGCCCGCGCCGCTGACGCAGACCGGCCCGCACACGTGGCTGATCGGCACGCAGTTCGACGCGAACACGTTCAAGCCCGGCCACTACACGATCGAAGTGCAGCTGCGCGACATGAAGGCCGACAAGGCCAGCGAAGCGTACGCGAAGGGCTACGTGAATACGGCGGAGTTCGACGTCGAGCAGTGAGGATCGGGGCACGGGTGACAGGTCACGGGTCACAGGTGTGCACCTGTCACCTGTCACCCGACCGCATCAATGCTGTCTTCGACACGATCGACATCGTCGTCGACGGGATCGATGCCGCCGTCGACCGTATCGGTGCGGTCGCCCAACCGCACCGATCCCGTCGCCAACCGCACCGATCCCGTCGCTGACCGCACCGATCCCGTCGCCCAACGCACCGATCCCGTCGCCAACCGCACCGATGCCGTCGCCAACTGCGCCGATGCGGTCGCCCAACCGCACCGATCCCGTCGCTGACCGCACCGGTGCGGTCGCCCGACCGCACCGATCCTGTCGCTGACCGCACCGATCCCGTCGCCAACCGCACCGATGCCGTCGCCGACCGGACCGATGCCGTCGCCCAACGCACCGATCCCGTCGCCGACCGCACCGATGCTGTCATCGACCGCACCGATGCCATTTGCGGTGCCGCCGTAAGTCGTTTGGATTGAAGGCGGGGGGTGAAACTCAGAGTTCGTTGACTCCGTGTTCACATACC
>DATDFB010000317.1:0-3205 GCA_036522835.1 Thermoanaerobaculia bacterium
GATTATCGCCGGATCGTGAAGGAATTCGCCAAAGAGGGGAACGTGACGGAGGCAAAGGTGCGGCTCGCGGAGCTGACGCGGGGCAGCATGTAGCGAGTTTATTTGTACTTAGCGTCAATTCGTATAATAGATGGAGTTACAAGCGCGACCCCCCCTGTACTTAACGATAGTCGTAGATCCCCCGTTGGACGTGGATTGATTCCCTGCGTGCAGAATCGCGCAGGATGCACGCGACCCCCGAAGACCCATCGGAGATACCCCGCGACCAGATCGCGCCGCCTGCGCGATTTTGTACGCACAAAAACGATCGTCGCCCTCCCGAGCTAGCCCAAGAGTTGCAGGGATGGCTCCCCGAAAGGAGCACCGCGACGATGACGCCCGCCCAGGGCAGTCTCCTGCCGTACGCCACACCGGCGACGGCGCTCGCCTCGTGCCGCCAGGTCGAAGCGATCACGCTGACGATCGCGCCGGAACTGACGGCTCGGCAGTGCTTCGACCTCCAATGCGCGCTGAGCTACGTGACGCTGTTGCTCGAGCAGCGCCACCTGGCGGCGCGGATCCCGCCGCGCACGATCGCGAACCGGCCGGAGACGGTGCTGCTCTACGTGCGGGACCTCAGCCGGCAGATCGTGACGATCGCGGCCGACCTCACGCAGCTCGACTGCCTAACACTGCTGGAGCAGCTCGTCCACGTGACGACGCTCGCGGAGCGGATCAGCGAGACGATCCGGACGGGCGCGGAGTGGCAGGCGCGCCAGCGACTCCCCGAGCTGCCGACGCCGACGCTCGACCTGGAGCTCGACCGCCTCGAGGAGGCGCGGCAATGGCGCGCGGTGCGCAAGCCGATCGTGTACCAGCGCACACAGTCGCCGGCGTGGCCGGACCTGGGCTTTGTGTCCGGGCGGCGCCGCCATCACGGCCCGCGAGTGTAGCGCGTGGACGCGTCCAGCTCGAGCTCGCCGACGAATCCCACGCCGTCAACCACGCCCTCGACTGCCGAGCTGCGGACCTGGCTGCTCGATTGTGCGGGCGAGCTCGCGAGCTTGGAGCGGAGACTCTCGCGCGACGCTTCGCCGGCATTGTCGCCAGCGCTGAGCGTTCGGCTCGCGCTTATCTCCGAGATCCTCGCGGCACAGCGGGCTGGGATGGCCCTGGTATCGGCGGAGCAGCAGCTGCTCGAGCTGATGCTCCGCAACAGTCTGGACCGGCTGCGCGCCGCGACGGCGGACTCGACGTCTTTTTCGCCGCCCGCCGGTCCCGAGCTGCCGCTCGAGCCGCCGCCGCCGACCGTCGGCGCTTAACCTCTTGGACACAACACGAGCAAAGTTTCCCCCCCGACGGTCCGCCGGCCGATGGTGAGGTCGACCAGTCGCTAGAACGCGACGCGGCGCTGCAACGGGCGAGCACGTCGGGGGGCAGGCGCGTCCGCGCCATGCGTGACCGGCTGCGCGAGGTTCATCGCGAGATCGCGCCGGTGGTGCTCAACGCCAAGGGCAAGGACGTCTTCGCCCGCCACCGGAAGTGCGGCGTCTGCCGCCGCGAAACCGCCGGCGTCGAGCTCAAGCTCGGCCGGACCGGCGTCGCGAGCTTCGTCGGCCTGGTGCTGTGCGGCTCGGTGTGGGCCTGCCCGCCGTGCTCGTACGTGATCTGTCGCAAGCGCGCCGAAGAGCTGCGGACGGTGCTGACACGGCACGCGGCGATCGGCGGTGGTGACTGCATGCTCACGCTCACCACGCCGCACGACCTGGGCGACGCGCTGAAGCCGATGCGCCAGCAGACGGCGCGCGCCTGGCGCTTCGTGTGCTCGGGCAACCCCTGGAAGCGCGTGCGCGCGCGCTACGGAATCCAGTTCGTTCGCGGCGCGGAAGTCACGCACGGCGCGAACGGCTGGCATCCGCACTTGCACGTCGTGCTGCTGACCCGGCGGCCGCTCAGCGACGCGCAGCAGCGCGAGCTCGAGGGCTTTTTCTGGCGCCGCTGGTCGCGCGCGATCACGAAGCCGCACAAAGAAACCGGCACACAGTACCGCGTCCCGCTCGAGGGTGTCGGCGCCCGGATCACCCGCCTGGGCCGCGAGGACTATCTCGCCAAGCTCGGGCTCGGCGACGAGGTCGCGAGCGCCGTCACGAAGAGCGCGCGCCCCGGGCATCGCACGGCGTTCCAAATCCTGTACGACATCTGGCGCGCCAAGGGCGCCAATGCCGCGGACATCGCGCTGTGGCGCGAATACGTCGCCGAAATGCAGGGCGCGAAGCAGCTCACCTGGTCGGCAGGCCTGCGGAAGCGCTACGCGCTCGCCGAGCAGACCGACCTCGAGCTCGTTGAGGCGAACCTGCCCGACGGCCCGACGGTCTACGCGTTCTCGAACCAGGTGTGGGCCGACTTCGTCGCGCCGCACGTTGAGCGGCGGATCCGCCTGAAGCAAACCGCGGAGCGCTACCCGCTCGACGAGGCCGCCGATCGGATCGTGCGCATGCTCGACCGCTGGGCAGGCCTCGAGCCGGTGCCGTTCTGATGTGCGTGTGCCGGAAGTGCGGGGACTTCGATCCCGACGCCACGGGTTGTAGCTGTGATGCCCAGATCGTCTGCGGGCTCTGCTCCGACCTCAAAGACATCTACGACGACCTCGACGATGGCTTCGACGTCGTCGACGAGGACGACGTGGACGCGGCGATCGAGGCGCTCGACGACGAGCTCGATCTCGAGGATCCCGACGCCTGGAAACACGACGCGACGGGGACGCCGTGAACCGCTGCCCCGTGTGCCGCGTCGCGATCAAGGCCGGCCGGCTGCTGTGCGCGCGTCACTGGTTCCAGGTTCCGAAGCCGTTGCGCGATCGCATCTGGCAGCTGTCCCGAACCGCGCGCGGCAGCGAGGAGCACCGCGCCGCGTGTTTCGAGGCGATCGCCGGCTTTGTCGAGCGTTCCAAGTGACCTACAGCCAATCGTACGCGCTCGCGAAGTCGAACGCCGAGGCCTGCGAGAAGGCCGAAGAGCGTCGCTGCACGTGTGCGTGCAAGGGCCGCTATCACGGCAAAGCGCACCCGCCGGTATTCGTCGCGGAATACGCGGCTCAGCTCGCCGGCCAGGCGTTCGACCCGAGCGAGCAATCCGACCTATTCACGGAGTCCGCGTGATGGCCTACCCGGACACCGAGCGCGCCGTCCTGAACCTGAAAGCGGCGCTCGACAAGCTGCACGCCGCCG
>DATDFB010000318.1:0-5453 GCA_036522835.1 Thermoanaerobaculia bacterium
CACATAGATCGAGAGATAGCCGATCAGCGCGCCGATGACGGTGTAGGTCGCGAGCGCCTCCCCCGTCGGCCGCGCCAGGAACGGCATGGCGAAGATCGGCTCCGTGCCGGCGTAAAACATCCGCACCGCGGTGGCCACGGCGCTCGCCAGAGCCACGGGGATGATGGAGCGCGGGCGAAACTCGAAGAGCAGCAGCTCGATGGCCAGGAGCACGGCCGACACGGGGCTGCCGAAGGTCGCAGCCATGCCCGCCGCGGCGCCGGCCGCGAGCAGGGTTTTGCGCTCGGTCGCGTTGGTCTTGAAGATCTGGCCGAGGAGCGAGCCCAAGGCGCCGCCGGTGGCGATGATCGGCCCTTCCGCGCCGAATGGGCCGCCGGTGCCGATCGAAAAGGCGGCGGAGAGCGGCTTCAAAAACGTGACGCGCGCCGGGATGCGGCTCTCGTTCAGGAGCACTTGCTCCATCGCCTCGGGGATGCCATGGCCGCGGATCGCTTTCGATCCGTAGCGGGCCATGATGCCCACGATGATGCCGCCGATGACCGGGACGATGATGACGAGCTTGCCGAGGCGATGGTCGGCGGGCGAGACGAAGGCGAAGGACCAGCGGTGATAGAAGGCGACGTTGGTGACCAGGCCGATGATGCGCACGAGGGCCTGGGCGACGAAGCCGGTCATCACGGCGAGGAGGACCGACCACGCGCAGAGGAGCACGACGCGCTTGTCGATGAGCGACCGCTCCAGCGGCACGCGCGCCTCGGCGAGCAGCGGACCGGCAGCGGTCGCGACCGGCAGCCCCTCCCGGGTGGCCGCGCTTTCGACTTCAAACTCCCCGCGGGTCACCTGGCTTTCTTCAGCCTCCTGCTGCCGTCGTCGTCCTCGAAGAGCATGGGCGGGACGCCGCGCTCGGCGCCGAGCTCGTCGACGAGGTTCTCGAAGGCGTCGGCGAAGCGCTTGCGCTCCGCGGCCGACATCGTGTCGACGATCTCCAGGATGCGCTCTTGCGCAGCCGGTGCCGACTTGCGCACGACGGCCGCGCCGGCCTTGGTGAGGGTGAGGACGAGGCGGCGGGCGTCGCGGAGGTCGCGGTCGCGGGCCACGAAGCCGGCCTCGACGAGGCGGGTGACGACGACCGACACCGAGCTTTGGTCCGTCCGCGTGCGCTCGGCAAGCTCGTTGAGCGACAACGAGGGCGTCTTTCCCAGCTCCTGAAGGACGAAGAGCTGAGCCCCGGAGAGCCCGAGCTCGCTCTGGGCGGCGCGGTCGGCAAGGCGAAGGAGTCGAACCAGGCGGCGGATCGAATCGAGAATGCGCTGGCTGTCGGTCATCGTCCCCTCTGCGATGATTTCATGGGAGCCCAAGGGATGCAAGGCTATTGATTGGGAGACTGTACAACAGGAGCGGGGGATGGGGGACGGGGGATAGGGTCACAGGTCACAGGTGACAGGTGACGGGTCAGAGGTGACGGGTGACAGGTGACGGGGCACAGGTGACGGGTGCGCACATGGTTTGTCGCAATGCATCACGGCGGGTGCGCACGCGCGCACATGGTTTGTCGCAATGCATCACGGGATGTGCGCACGTGCGCACGCGGTTTGTTGCAATGCATCAAGGCAAGTGCGCACGTGCGCGCACGGTTTGTTGCAATGCAGCACGGCATGTGCGCACGTGCGCACACGGCGTGTCGCAATGCTGCACGGCAAGTGCGCACGTGTGCACACGGCGTGTCGCAATGCTGCACGGCAAGTGCGCACGTGTGCACACGGGGTGTCGCAATGCTGCACGGAGCGGTGGCGGACGGCGATGGCCTAGGCGAGGATCATTGGGAGCGGGAGGAGCTCGCGTTTGAGCGGATTGAGGCCCAGGCCGAGCTCCTCGAGGGTCACGACGCCAAGCAGCGTGTAGTCGCCGGGCTCACCGAAGATCACGGAAGCGCCGCCGGAGTAATCGCCGTAGCGGAAAAAGGCAACGCCTTTCTCCCGCTGGATCTTCGATCCATCGGCGAGTCGGTATTGCTGGACTCCCGTCGGCTTGATCCCGAGCTCGTCGAGGACGGTGCGCTGCACGACCGAGTGCACGGCGCCAGTATCGACGAGAAACTCGATTTCACGGCCGTTCTCGGGATCAGCCGGATTGGCGACATCGACGGTCAGCACGGTGATGCCCATGCCGGAATTCTACCTCGGCGGCGCCTGCGTATCCGTCCGCGTCGTATCCGTCTTCGTCGTATCCGTCTGTGCCGGCTCGGTTTGCGTCGGCGTCATCGTCCGCGTCGACGTCGTGTCCGTCCTGAAGATCCCGCCCGTCAGCGTCGTGTCGGTGCTCGACGGGGGCGGGTTCGTCGGCGGCGGGGCGTACTGCGTCGCCGTCGTGTCCGTCGTCGTCGCGCCGGTCGTGTCGAGGGCGATCGGGTTGCCGAACTGGTCGAAGCCGGGTGGGGGGACGGCGGCGGGCGAGTGGAGGGGGCACGGAATGGTCGGCTGCGTCCCTTCCTTGAACGCGTCGCGCACGATCGTGTTCTTCGGGCAGTACGGCGTGGCCAGGCCGCCGCTGGTCTCGTCCGTCTCCGCCATCGCGATGCCGGGGGGCGGCGCCCAATCGGCGTCGCGGGCGTTGCCGGCGATCGCCTCCATGTAGCGTGCCCACATCGGCGCGGCGCCCTGGCCGCCGGAGAGGCCGACGGGGGTGTTGTCGTCGAAGCCGAGCCACGTCAGCGTCAGCGTCTTCGGCGTGAAGCCGATGAACCAGGCATCGCGCTTGTCGTTGGTCGTGCCGGTCTTGCCGGCGGCGACGTTGTCGAAGCCGAGCGAGCGCACGCCGGCGGCCGTGCCGCGGTCGACCACGCCCTTCATGACGTTGACGAGCACGAAGGCGTCGCGGGCCGGGTAGACCTGCACCGCCTTCACCTCCTCGCCGCCGGCGACGACGCGGCCGCGGTCGTCGGTGACGAAGCGGATCGTCCGCAGTGGCACGCGCGAGCCGATGCGCGCGATGGTCGTGTAGGCGTCGGCCATCTCCATCGGGCTGATGTCGACCGCGCCGAGGAGCATGGCCGGGTTGTCGTCGATGTCGGAGACGATGCCGAGCGTCTTCATCGTGCGGATCACGTTCGGGATCCCCGTGGCCAGGCCGATGCGCACCGACGCCGAGTTCATCGACTCTTCCAGCGCCTCCCGCACCGTGACCGTGCCGTGGTAGACGTCCTCGTAGTTGCGCGGCGACCAGTCGGCCGAGAAGCGGCGCTTGAGCACGAAGCGGGAATCGCTCACCAGCGTCGCCGGGGTGATGGTCTTCCCCGACAGGCTCGGCTCGAACGCCGTGAGGTAGACGAACGGCTTGATCAGCGATCCGATCTGCCGCTTGGCGTTGAGGGCCCGGTCGAACTGGTTGATGTCGTAGTTCCGCCCGCCGACGAGCGCGCGGATCTCGCCCGTCTGCACGTCGACGTTGATGATGACGCCCTGCAGTGGGCTGCTGGCGCGGCGGAGCCGGCGGCTGCCGCGCTCGAGCGCCGTGAGGCCGTTGTCGAGCGTGCGCGCGGCCGTGTCCTGAGCGTTCAAATCGATGGCGGTGTAGATCTGCAGCCCGCGCCCCTTGACGTCCTTGATGCCGTAGTCGCGGGACATCTCCTGCAGCACGCGGTCGACGTAGTAGGGCATCGACGACAGTCCGCTGCGCTGCCGGAACGGCTTGCGCGGCAGCGGCGTCTGCATCGCTTTCCGGTACGCCGCCTCGTCGATCTTCTTCGCCTTCAGCATCAGCCCGAGGACGATGCTGCGGCGCTGCATGGAGAGGTCGGGACGGTTGAACGGGGAGTAGTTGTTCGGGCTCTTGATCATCCCGGCAAGCATCGCCGACTCGGCGACGTTGATCTCGGAGACCGGCTTGCCGAAGTAGAAGCGCGCCGCCTCGCCGACGCCGACGATGGAGATGGAGCGGTTGCGCCCGAGGTAGATGTCGTTGAGGTAGGCCTCCATGATCTCCTGCTTCGAGTACTTGGCATCGAGGATCACGGCCATGAAGGCCTCGGTGACTTTGCGGCGCATGCTGCGCTCGGGCGTGAGGTAGTAGTTCTTCACCAGCTGCTGCGTGAGCGTCGAGCCGCCCTCGGACACGCCCCCCGCGCGCACGTTGCGGAAAAACGCGCGGAAGATGCCGATCGGATCGACGCCGGGGTGATGCCAGAAGCGCGAGTCCTCGGTGACGACGATCGCGTCCTGCAGCGATTGCGGCACTTGGTTGAGCGTGACGGGACGCCGGTTCTCGAGCTGCTCGGAGAGGATCGACGTCAGGAGCTCCGGCTCGAGCGCGGCGTTGCCGGCGGAAACGGACTCGATGCCCTCGCGGCCGAAGGTGAGATGGACGTGCTGCGACGGATACTTGCCGGTCGGATGGGCGAAGGCGCGCGTGAAGATGTCGATCGAGCCCCGCGCCGCGACGTAGTCGCCCGCCTGGGTGAGGCTCTGCGAGGAGCGATAGCCGAGACGGTCGAGTTTTTCGAGGAGGTCGTCGGGATCGAGCGGCATGCCGGCTTGCAGCGGGAGGTAGTCGGCGTAGACGCGCGTCGGCAGCGAGAGCCGGCGCACCTCGAAGCGGCTGATCGATTGTTTGTAGACGTAGAGCGCCAGCGCCGCGAAGGCGACGAGAAAGACGACGATGGCGATCCCGATGATCTTGAAGATTTTCCGGCGCATCAGTCCATCGTCAGAATTGCAAGGTTGCGTCCACCCGTGCGTCCGTCGCGGCGATAGGAGTGGAAGATCGAGCCGTCACAGCGCGTGCAGAGCCCGGAGTCGTGAACGCGCACTCCGCGCAGGCTGGAACGGACGAAGGCCGGGATGTCGACGTGCGGCTTGGCATACGAGCGATCGACGAATTCGGCGGGGAATTGTTGCGCGACCTCCTCCCCCACCTCGAAGCAGCAGACGCGGATGGCCGGACCGAGCCAGGCGTCGGTGACGGCGCCGGCGGCGTCGAGCGTTCGGTCGACGATGCGCTGCACCGCGCCGCGCCAGCCGCAGTGGACGTTGGCGATTTTGCCGTGGCCGATGAGGGAGACGGGGAGGCAGTCGGCGACTTTGATGGCCAGCGCGGAGGGCTCGTCGCTCCACAGCGCGTCGCAAATCTGGAGTGCGGCGGCCATGCCGCCGCTGTCAGAGCGGCGGCATGGCCGCCGCACTCCACAACCATGCACCTGGTTGCAATGCGCGATCGGCTTGCCGACGAATTGCTCCAGCCTTTCGTCGATCGCACCGCTGTAGTCGATCGTCGTGTAGAACAGCCGGTGCCCCGCCGGCACGTTTGGCGCGACGACAATGCGGCCCAGCGGCGACGGCTCAATCGAGAAACCAGGCAATCAACTCTCCCAACTCCTCTTCGCGGCCGGTGAAGCCGTGGTCGGCGTCCTCCATCACCACGATCTCCGCGTTCGCGCCGGCGTTCTCCGCCAGGATCGA
>DATDFB010000319.1:0-16356 GCA_036522835.1 Thermoanaerobaculia bacterium
GGCTCGTCGTCGATCGCGCACAGCGGGCACTGCGGTGCGCGCGCGAACGCCGCCGCCTCGGCCGCGAGCCGCGGCGGGACGAACGGTGTGCCTAGGATCTGGGAGTGTGCGTGCGCAAGCGAGGCGCCGGCGGCGCGGCCGTCGTTCTTGAAGATGATGGCCGGCGACAACGCGCGGTATCGCGCGATCCAGGCGTCGACCACGGCTGCGGGATTCGCGATGTCTTCGAAGCGCCGATCGTGCTCGGCCGTCTCGACGACGATCTCGTGCCGCTCCGTGAGCGGGTACTTGTTCGGAAAGACGCGGATCGACCACGGATCGCCGTCGCGCCAGATCTCCGGCGGCGTCTCCCGCTCGTTTCCCGGACAGAAGGGGCAGACGCCGTCGTCCTCCATGCCGCGCGCGCCGGGCCGCTGCAGGCGCTCCGGCGCGAGCAGCACCGGCGCGCCGGTGATCGGATTGCGGCGGATCACGTCCGCTCCAGCCGCCGCGCCAGCGCCAGCCGCTGCGCGACGCCGAGGAGCGCGAACGCAGCCATCAGCAGCGCCAGCCACTCCGCGATCGTGAACGACGCGAAGCGCAGCGCCGCCCAGCCGTTCGTGAAAGCGATGTACGAGACGATCGGAAAGACGATCAGCGCCAGCACGAACTCGCCGCGGCCGACGGTCTCGTACGAGCGCTCGCGCCACGTCGCCTCGATCTGCGTGCCGAGGTAGCCGTTGAGCATGACCAGAATGATCGTCGCGATCGTCAGCCACTCGGCGACGCCGTTGCCGTACAGCCAGCATGCGGCCACGGCCGTGTCCGACACGCGGTCGGCGGCGTGATCGAGGAAGTCGCCGAAGCGGCTGCTGAGATTTTTCGCGCGGGCGACGATGCCGTCGAGCGCGTCGGCAAGACCGCCGATGGCGATCAGAACGATGGCGACGAGGAACAGCGAAGGCCGCCGCCCGCCCATCGCTAAACAAAATGCGCCGCCGAGGTTGATGGCGAGCGCGAGCAGCGTGATCGCGTTCGGCGACAGCGGAGTCCGCCGCGCGGCCGGCAGCAGCCAACGGTTGAGCCGGTCGCGCCAGACGTTCACGCCGGGCATTTTAGAACTCGAACGCCGCGTTCTTTCGCGAGTCCAATGCCCCTCCTCCGATCCCTCGGCGCGGCCGTGCTCGCGCTTTTCGTTGCGTCGCAAGCGTTCGCCTATCGCGTCAGCGTCTGGATTCCGCCGTGGGACCAGAGCGCGCTCACGTCGATCCAACTGCACAAAGCCGACGAGTCGAATCCGGTCTGGTACAGTTGGAACGCCGACGGCACGATCGCGAAGAACTGGAACGCGGAGAACAACACGTGGCGCGCGGCCATGACCGGCAGCGCGCTCGTGCCGACGATCCAGAACGTTGTCAACAAGAGCTTCGACGCGAACGCCGTGCAGACGATGCTGGCGACGGCGCCGTCGCGCGAGGCGCATGCCGAAGCAATCTTCCAGCTCGTCGTGGGGAACGCCTTCGACGGCATCGACGTCGACTACGAGCGCATCCCCGCCGCCTCGCGCGCGAACTTCACCGCCTTCATCCAGACCCTCGGCGCGAAGCTGCACGGCGCCGGCAAGAAGCTCTCCGTCACCGTCTACGCGAAGACCGCCGACGTGACGTGGAACGGCGCCGGCGCGGAGGATTGGGCGGCCATCGGCGGCGCGGCCGACAGCGTGAAGATCATGGCCTACGACTACCACTGGTCGTCGAGCAGCGCCGGCGCGATCACGCCGCTCGACTGGCTCGACAGCGTCGTCACGTACGCGGAGGGCACGATCGCGAAGTCGAAGATCATCGTCGGCCTGCCGTGGTACGGCTACGACTGGTCGGCGACGGGCGGCACGACGGCGTCGTATGCCTCGGCAACGCAGGTCGCGCTGAACAACGGCGTGACGATCGGCCGCGACGCGAACGGCGAGGCGACGTACACCTACAACGGCCACACGGTCTTCTTCCAGGACGCCGCGAGCTACGCGAAGAAGGTCGATCTCCTCAAGCAGAAGCACAGCGGCGTGGCCGGATTCGCGCACTGGGCCTCCGGCGTCGAAGACCCGGGCGTCTGGAGCGTGATCAAAGGCAACGGCGTTCCCGCGCCCGCGCAGCCGCCGCCTCCCGCGCCCGCGGCCGACTTCAGCATCACCGGCCCTAACGTGCTGACGGTGACGCTCGGCGGCGAGACCGTGGGCGACTATCGCGTGACGGCGATCAACGGCTTTTCGGGAACGCCGGCGATGACGGTACTGCCGAGCGCGTTCAACGGCGTGATTGCGCCGCAGGCGCCGCTCTCGCTGCGCGTGGCCGCGCCGGCGTTCACGACGCCGGGCACGTACCAGGTGACGCTGCGCTTCACGAGCGGCTCGCTCGTGCACGACTCGGTGGTGACGATCGTGGTTGATGGCAAGGTGAGACGCCGCGCCGCTGGACATTAGAGGTCCCTCGCCCCGCTTGCGGGGAGAGGGTGGCCGAAGGCCGGGTGAGGGGCGCAAGTTGGGAAGCCGTCGCCCTCATCCGCCGCTGTGCGGCACCTTCTCCCCGCGCGCGGGGAGAAGGCCCTGTCAGTAGATGATCACCGTGTCGCCTACGTTGGCGATTCTGTACAGCTTGGCGATGTCGTCATCGCCCAGGCGCACGCAGCCGTGCGAGACCGACTGCCCGAGCTTCTCCGGCTCGTCGGTGCCGTGGATGCCGTAGCCGTCGCCGAGCTCGAGCCGGTACTTGCCGAGCACCTTGTCGTAGTGGCGCTGCTTCGTGTCGACCGGCGGGACCACGATCGCGTCGCCGGCGGTGATCGTCGTCCCCGGCGGCAGCTCGCGCTCGTTCGTTCCATCGCTGACCACCACCGTGTCGCCCTTCACCTTCAGCACCGGTCCGCCGCGGCTCTGGAAGAA
Organism: Thermoanaerobaculia bacterium; assembly: GCA_036522835.1. Classification (GTDB taxonomy): domain Bacteria; phylum Acidobacteriota; class Thermoanaerobaculia; order Gp7-AA8; family Gp7-AA8; genus DATDFB01. The sequence continues at coordinate 2,915 of DATDFB010000319.1, forward strand.
CGACCAGAAGCCGTCGTTGCTGCGGGCCGGCTGCCCGGTGCTGGCGTCGAGCGTGTCCCCGCGATTGAGGTGCACGACGCGCATTCCGTTCTTGCGCGCCTCCTCGACGTAGTGCCAGTCCGGCGGTACCCACTGCGGGTTCTCTTCCTTTGCGATCACGCGCAGTTTGCCGATCGGCGTGTCGAACACGAGCGTCTTCCCGTCGACGGCGAGCGTCGTCCCCTTTCCGGTCGAGCAGACCGCCTCGAAGAGCGTCTGCCCGCCGCGCTTGAGCCAGAGCTTGTTCTCCGCCGTCGACACGACGATGGTCTGCCCCGTGTCCGGCACGTCCGCGCTCTGCTGCGCGACGTTCTGAATCTTCGACTGCAGAGAGCTGACCTGCGTCGCGCGCGCCGCCGCCTCGCCGCGCAGCGCGTCGGCTTTGTTGCCGGTGCGCTCGGCGATCATCTGATCGATCACCGACAGGCGGTCGAGGCGGCGCAGGTCGCGGACGTTGATCGCTTCGCCGGCGACCGCGATCGCCGCGAGGCCGAGCGCCAGCACCAAGAGCGCCCACGATCCGAGAAATCCAACCCAGCGTCGCATGGCTAGAAGATGTACACGCGCGTCTCCGTGGAAATTCGCGGCCAGATCGCGGCAAGGTCCGCTTCGGGCACCATGAACGAGCCCGGCTTTGGCCCTTGCAGCGGCGAGTCGGGCGGCGGCGGCGTATGGATGACGTAGTTGTTGCGGAGGACAATGACGTAGCGGCCGAGGCCGTTGTGGACGCTCTGCTGCCGCGGCGGCTGGTTGGTCATGGCGTAGAGCCACGCTGGGACGTTCCAGTTGTAGTCCGTCTCCTTGCCGACAACCGTGAAGGCGCCTTTGAGCGGGACGAACGTCCAGGTCCGGCCGTCGCTCGCCTTGATGGTGCGCTGCTCGCCGACGACGACGTCGCATTCGCGCACGACGTCGCGTCCGAGGCGGAACTGCATCTTGCGGCGCGTCGTGTCGATCGAGAGATAGAACTGCGAGCCCTGCAGCGCGCGGAGGTAGTCCGTGCGCCCGTCGAGCTCCTTGGCCAGTTGTTCGCGCGTCAGGTCCATCTGCGCGAGCTCGTCGCGCATGCGGTCGAGCGCCGCGGGCGAGCTCTCGCTGCGCTTGAACAGCAACGCGGCCCTGTCGTCGATCGTGTCGCGTTGCTGCCGCGCGTAGAGGAACGTCCCCAAGGCGAGGGCGAGCAGCAGGAGATTCAGCCACAGCGGTGGCCTGGGTGAGCGTCGGCGCTCTTGCACACGGTTCAGTTAGGCGAACGACGTGCCACCTCGGAAAGGGCCGGGCGCGAACTGCGCGCCCGGCCCACCCTCCCTCCCTTTCCATGTCACGGCTTCGGGTTCTTGGACGGATCCGTGCCCGTACCCGGTGCCGGAGCCGCCGGAGTCGCCGGGGTGGCGGTCTTCTGCGGCTTCTTCCGGCGGGCCAGACGCTTCAGCCGCTTGACCTCCTGCACCTGCGGTACGAGGACCGCGTGCGCAGGATCGCGGGCCAGTTGCGCGCCGATCGAGTACGCGCGCCCGCTGACGAGAGCGATGTGTTGACGGCGGATCAGATTTGCGCCGGCAACGCCGTTGAGCAGCGTGCGGAGCTCATCTTCGACCCGAGTCCACTTGTTCGCTTCCGTCTGGAGATCGCGGAGCTCGGCGGCCTGCTGGCCGACGGCCTGAGCGATGAGGTCCGTCCCGTCGATCACGTTGATCGACGCTTGCAGCTCCTCATTGGTCACCTTCCGCCGGCGCAACGCGCTGCGCTGCGCCGGCGTGAGCGGCGTGATCTCGCCGATCTGCGCGCGGATGGCGCGGAGTTGTTCAAGGAGCGCTTCCGGGGACAGAGGGGTTGTTGCCTTGTTGATGGGTTCATTCGACATTTTCGTTCTCCTTCGAACGGGTCAAGGCCGGAGGGAACGACGGCGCTTGTGCACAGCGCAGGCGGCCACACCGGCTGGAGACGGCGGCAACGCGCCGGCGCCTCCGGTTGATGTTCCCCGAAGTGCGCACACTTCGGGAGCCCGCGGCAGGAGGAGCAAAGCTCACACTCCCGCACCGGTACGGATCTGTTGTGCTATCCAGCACTGTCCGCACCGCCGACAGCCGCCGAAGCCGGAGGTCGAGACCTTCGACTTCTAAGAAAGATACGTATGAGCCCGTCGGGAGGTTCCGTCCGGCTGCCCGACGGTGGCGGCAGCGTGCCGCCACGTGGCGGCAGGATGCCCGCACGTGCGGGCAGGGCGTCCGCACGTGGCGGCAGGATGCCCGCACGTGGCGGCAGGGTGCCCGCACGTGGCGGCAAGATGCCCGCACGTGGCGGCAGAGTGCCCGCACGCGGCGGCAAGGTGCCCGCACGTGCCGGCAGGGTGCCCGCGCTTTAGGACTGACTCTTCACGAACTCGTTCATGACCGCTTCGCGCAGCAGCGCGGGCGGCACGGCTCCCTGGGCCAGCAAGAAATCGTGGAAGCGCTGGCGGTTGAACTTCTCGCCGAGCGTGCGCTCGACGTCGGAGCGGAGCTCCATGAGACGCGAGTAGCCGACGAAATACGACGGCGCCTGGCCGGGCGCCCAGAAGGTGTAGCGCTCCACTTCCTGGCGAGCCATGGCCGGCGAGTCGACCACCTGCTGCTCGAGGACGTAGTACGCCTGCTCGCGCGTCATCCGGCCGAGCTGCAAGCTGGGGTCGAGAAACGCGCGCGCGGCCCGCAACAAGCGGTGCTGCAGGGCGATGAGCTGTCCGTCGAGCGGCTCGTACGGCTTCATCTCCGCCTCGGCGTAGAGCGCCCATCCTTCGACGTTGACGCTGTTCAGGGCGAAGAGCACCCGCGCCTGCGAGACGCCGTTCTCCACCATCGCCGAGAACTGCAGCTCGTGGCCGGGGCGGCCCTCGTGCGCCGTCAGCGTCCACGACGCCGCGTCGAAGGTGAAGTCGTCGAAGCCGACGCTCCCTTTCCCTTTCTCATCCGGAACCCGCAGCGGCAGCACGAACTGTCCGCGCTCGCCGCTGTTGCCGATGAGCCGCGGCGGATTCATGTGCGGCGCCGGAACGGCCGCCGTCTCCGCCTCGCTGGCTAGGCGGAACTGCATCTGCCGCGCCGGGAGGCTGATGATGTGCTGGTCGCGGATGATCGACTCGATCTGCTTAATCCGGGCCTCGTAGCGCGGCAGGATCTCGTCGCCTTTGAACTGTTCCTTCTTGAGCGCGCGGATGACGCTCTGGTAGTCGGTGGCCTGGATGCCCTTTTCCTTCGCCACCATCGGCGCCAGCGTGTTCATCTCGTTCTGGATCTCGCGGAAGGCGGTCTTGGCGCGGCTGATCAATTCCTCGACGGGCATGTCGACGCCGGACTGGCGGAGCTGGAACCGATAGAGCTCCTCGGGGAGGCGGAAGTCCGGCGTCGTGCGCGGCGCGACCTCCGTGCGCAGGAAGTTCTCGTAATCGGCGATTTGCTTTTTGAGCTCGGCAAGCGGCGCCTCCGCGCCGGCGATCTTGAATTCGCGGAAGAGCTGCTCGACGCCGGTCACGTAGCGGGCGCTGTTGCCCATGTCCTTTTCGAGGTTGTCCTTGAACGGCCCGGTCAGCCCCTGGTCGCTCATGTGCGCGCGCGTGTACGCCATGGCCTGCGCCGTGAGCGGCGTCGTGCCGGGCTCCATGCCGGTGTATTTGCGCAGGCGGACCAACGCCGCGGGGCGGCGCTCGGGCGCGACGCGCTCGTCGAGCAACGCGCGAATGCCCTGGAAGATCGTCTGCGGGATGTCGAAGTAGGGGAGCTGATACTTGGCGCCGAGGCGGATGCCCTCGATGTTTTGATTGGCGGAGTCGATGAGGATGTGCAGATCCTGGCGCACGGCCGGATCGGTCTCCGTGGCCAGCTTCGCCTGGAGCTGCTTCACGGCATCGCGCAGCGCCGCTTCCGTGCGTTGGTTGATGTCGGGCGGAAGCGCGGTGACCTCGGCGTCGTGCCCTTCCACGCCGAGGCGCGAGGCGCCCTCCGGACCGAATCGGACCAGGACATTGAGGAGAATCTTCGCATCCTCGTTGCTGCGCGCCACCCACTCCGGCGGCTTGGTCTGGCTTGCGGCGGGGAGAGCGGCGGCGAGAAGAAGGGCGGCGGCAATGCTGGCTCTGCGCATGCGCGGCCTCTACGAAGCGGGCCGCGAAATGTTGTGACGAAGCCGCCGTCCACAGGAAAACATTTCGCGTCGGGTCAGACCTGACCCGGCCACGCCAGCGCTTCGCCGACCGGCGGAAGACTCAGGTCAGAATCAGACCGGCAATTCTTTCGAAATGATGGCGATTGCGCGTGAGGAGCGGAAACGACCGGGAAACACAGATCGCCGCGATGAGATAGTCGGCCATACCGATTCCGCGACCACGGACCTCGAGATCGAGTCGCATGGCCGCGGAACGGCTCAAGGCCGCGGAGCGCATCGATCAGCACGTCGCTGTCGGCGACCGCCACCGCCGGCGAGCTTCGCGGATCGAAGCGGCCATTCTCTCCGCCGAACGGTCGGAGAGAGAGCCGATGGCGGCGATCGCGTCACGAACTGCTTCATCGGACCGATCCATTCGTTCTAGATAGAGGTCAACGGCCTCCTGAACGATGCGCGAGAAGCCTTTTTCCCCGCGTCGCCCGGCGATCTCCATGAGGCGGGCCCGTTGCTCGTCGGTGATCTCGATGGTTGTCCTCATGCATATGCATGCAACAGTCGAGTCAGGTCTGAATTCCTCCGCGTCAGGGCCGGCACCGCATCCGCGGCCAGAAGAAACCTTTCTTCGTAATGTCGATCCAGGTCACTCGTTTCGGCGACGGCGTAGCCATGAATCGCGGTGCGTAGACAACGTCACGAGCTTTCGGCCGCACATTGATATACGTCAGTAAATTCCTGATCGCGCACCACCTGATGATCGCGAACGCGCAAGAGCATCGCGTGCAGCGACTCCATGCCGGCACCGGCCGACGACCATCCCAGGAGAACGAATCGTCCGTCAGGCAGCCGGTAGTGCGGACCGGGAATCGGCGTGAGCTCATCGCGAATCACGAGAGGAGCGGCGTCCCCGATCGCGATCTGCAGCCGTTCGGCATAGTGCATCGTTCCGGTGCGACCGTCCGGCATGGTTACTGTCACGCGAAGGTCCGGCGGGGCCGACGCCGACAGAATGGTGGCGAATACGACTCCAAACATCGTTCAGTTGGCCAGGGCCGTGCCGGACCTCCGCGTCATCCGCCAAATGATCGCCAACAGCAATAGCGCGATCCCGAACGTGCAGACGATCGTCGCCCCCGTCGGCAGGTCGGCCTGGAACGAGATCAGGATGCCGATGGCGCTGACGACCGCCCCCATCGTCCAGCCGATGGCCAGGCGCTTCCCGATCGACTGCGCGAAGAGCATCGCCGCCACCGACGGCACGATGAGGTACGAGAACACCAGCAGCACGCCCGCGATCGCCACCGACGACGTCACCACGAAGCCGAACGACGTGTAGAAGAGGAAGTCCCACAGCTTGATGCGCGGGATCTGCTCGCCCAGGGAGATGGCCAGGAACTTCTTCCGGAAGATGTAGTGGAAGAGGCCGACGATCGCGTAGAGCGCCGCCGTCTTCGCCACCGTGAACTTCGACACGGTCAGGATGTTCCCGACGAGCATGTCCTTCAAATGCTCCGTCCCTTCGGGGGCCTTGCTCATGGCCAGGATCGCCGCGGCCGCGGAGACGGCGTAGACGATGCCGATGATGGCCTCCTGCGGGATGCGCGTCTCGCCGTGCACGCGGGTGAAGGCGAAGATCGCCGCGCCGAGGATGGTGAACCCGAGCGACCAGAAATAGGTCACGTTCGAGTGGAGGTCGTTCCCGGCCAGGTACGCGATCGTCGTGCCGAGCGCGGCGATCTGCGCCAACGAGAGGTCGACGAAGATCACGCCGCGCTCGACCACGTGCACGCCGAGGTAGGCGTGAATGCCGGTCAGAATGAGGCCCGCCAGGAGCGGGAGGTAGAGAAATCCGAGAAGTTCTAATGTCACTGCAGTGCCTTCACCAGATTCGCGATGTTCGTATCGACGGTTTGGATGTAATCGTCGGTGCCGCTCTTCGCGCCGCCCACGGAGGGGTATAGCACGACCAGCTTCGCGCCCGTGCGCTCGGCGATCGACTGCGGCGTCTTGGCGTCGAAGTACGGCTCCATCAGGATCGCTTTGACGTGCTGCGCCTTCATCAGGTTGATGAGCTCGAACGTGTGCGAGGGCGAGGGCGGCACGCCCGGCTTCGGCTCGACGTAGTTGACGACGTCGAGACCGAAGTGCTTGGCGAAGTTCGGCCAGGAGGCGTGATAGGTGACGACCTTCGCGCCGCGGTACGGCGCCATGGTGGCCATCCAGCGTTTGTTCGCGTCGTTGATCCTGATCTTGAACGCGTTCAGGCGCTGCGCGAAGTACGGCGCGTCGGCCGGACGGAGCTCGGCGAGTTTCTGCTCGATCTGGATGGCGATGCGCACGGCGTTGGCCGGATCGAGCCAGTAGTGCGGATTGCCGAGCGGGTGGACGTCGCCCATGGAGCGGTTGACGACCGTGGGCCGGTCGAGGATCTCCACGCCGTGCGAGACGTCGAGGTAGCCCTTCGTGCCGGGCCGGATGTTGGCGTTGCGGCTCTGGTCGAGGAGCGGCGGCAGCCAGCCGATCTCCAGCTCCAGGCCGACCACTTCGAGGAGGTCGGCGTTGCGGAGCAGCAGCAGGAAGCTCGGCTTCGGCTCGACGAAGTGCGGATCCTGGTAGCCGCGCGCGATCGACTGCACGTCGACGCGGTCGCCGCCGACTTCTCTCGTCAGCGAGGCCAGGTCCTGAATGGTGGTGACGACTTTGAGCGGCGCGGCCGAGAGGCTCGCCGCCGCCATCAACAGTGCTGTGAACATCAGTTTCTTCATTGAGGTCTCCTAAAAAGCGTGCGCGCCGTGCGCGCCGATGGCGAATTGCAGTTGCAAGAGAAGCTCGTTGGCGGTCTTGACGTCGCCGTACCGCGTGCGCCGGAGTTGCCCGCGGATCTGGCTGAACTCCGAAGGCCAGAAGGTGAGGGTGGCGGAGAGGCCGCGGTCGCGCGTGCCCGGCGCGACCTGGGCGAGGGACGGCGTCTCGTCGGCGGCATCGACGCGCACGCCGGTGAACCAGCGCTGCGCCAACTGGTAGTCGAGCGAGGCGTAGAAGCCGCGCAGGGTGCGGTCGAAGTCGTCGCGCTTGTTGGCGATCCCTTCGAGGCGGGCGATGAGGCCGCGGTACGTGCCCTGCTGCAGCGGCTTCCAGCGGTAGGTGACGTCGAAGCCGCCGAACCCGCTGTGGCCATCGGCGATCGTGCCGCGCGCCCAGCTCGTGCCCACTTCGACGTTCGAATTCTCAGAGATGTCCTTGAAGGCCTTGAGGTGCGTGTTCCAGGCGACGTCGCTCGGGTTCTGCCGCTCGAACATGCCCTCGACGTCGCCGGAGTAGACCTCGCCGGTCGCTTCGACGAAGGCGAAGGAGTTGGGGAAGGCTTTCGAGACTGAGATGCCGTCGCCGTGGAACTGTTCGTCGGTGAAGAAGTTGTGGATGACGAGCGGCTGGTCGGTCCACGGCCGCACATGCGCGTGCCACGTGTTGGCCTTGCCGAACATCGCCTTGAACTTGCCCGCCTTCGCGGTGAGGTCCCACGGCAGGGTGACGAATTGCGCGTAGCCCTCCTCGACTTCGATGCCCTCGGGCGAGACCGAGAGGAAGAAGTTCCCCTTCATGTACGGATCGACGAAGGCCTGGAACGCGACTTCGGCCTCGTCGAGCTTGAACGGCGAGCGGAGATCGTTCGGGCCGAACTCGAAGTCGTTCCGCTGTCCTGCCTTGCCGATGAAGTTGCCGATGACCGAGGTGTCGGGGTTGAACACTTTCGAGGCGGCGGGGTTGAAGACGTTGTTGACCGTCTGCACGTCGGCGAGCGACGTCGGCGCCGACGGCTGCGGCGTCGCTTGCGCCGCAGGGGTGACGTCGACCTTGGTGAGGTCTTCGGTGCCGGCCGCCGGCGCGGGTGCGGAGGCGGACGCCGGAGCGCCCTTCAATTTGTCGATCTCCTGCCGGATCTGCGCGACCTCCTGCGTGAGCGCGTCGAGGCGCTTCTCGAGCTGGCTGACGCGGTCGTCGGCCGTCTGCGCGGCCAGCGGCAGCGCAGCGAAAAAAAGCATGGGAAAAAGCACGCGATGACCGCGATAGGTCATGGGTCTCCTCCTTCGAATCGAACGGCGGCTGGAAAAGCGCGAGCTACGCCGCGGGAGGAGCGCGGGAGGCGAGGGGGAGGGCGACGGAGGCGGACTGCTGCGAGATCGGCTGCGCGGCGACGACGCTGATGATGACGGCCGGCGCGGCGACGGCGGGGATCGTGGTCGGGAGCTGCGTCGGCCCGGCCGCGCAGACGGCGCAGATGCCGCCGTTGCCTGCCGCCGGATGCGAGTGCACGACCGGCTCGAGCGCCACGAGGAAGGCGATGGCGACGATCAGGAGCGGCAGCCGGCGGAGCGCGTTGAACATCAGAACATTCCCCGTAAGTCGCCGCAAGCAATCGCTATTCCGGGCTGGAATAAGGTATGAAAAGGGCTCCTTTGTAGCGCGTTAGGAGAAGCAGAATGCCAGAGACCACCCACGCAGTGCAGCAGATCACCGACGCGGATTTCGACCAGGTCATCAACGCCGGCAAGCCGGTGTTCGTCGACTTCTGGGCGCCGTGGTGCGGGCCGTGCCGGATCATCGGACCGATCGTCGAGGAGCTCGCCCCCGACTACGATGGAAAGGCCGTCATCGCCAAGATGAACGTCGACGAGAACCAGGGCGTGCCGATGAAGTTCGGCGTGACCTCCATTCCGACGCTGCTCATGTTCAAGGACGGCAAGCTCGTCGACCGCGCCATCGGCGCGATGCCGAAGGCGAACCTGAAGGCCTTCATCGACAAAAATCTGTAAGCAGTGCTCTCGGACCTCGACCACCTTCTAGGCTCGCGCGGCATCGACACCTTGCTCGTGCCGATGCACGAGGTCCTTCACCCCTCATTCCGCTGGCTGACCCGCGGCGCCAAAGTCACGAAAGGCTACGCGGTCAAGCAGGTCGGCGAGCCGCCGATCCTCGTCACGTATCCGATGGAGCGTGACGAGGCGGCGGCGACCGGGCTGGCCACCCGCCTGGTCCACGACTTCGATCACGACCGCATCTTCAAGGCGGCGCCCAATCCGGTCGCCGCGTACGGCGAGTTCTTCGACGGCGTGCTCCGCGGCCTCGGCTCCGGCCCGAACCTCGCCTTCGCCGGGAATCTCCCGATCCACCTCTACCTCGGCATCGCCGACGCGCTGGCTGGGCGCGGCTGGAACGTCGTCCGCTCGACCGGCGAGGACCTCGTGCAGCTTGCGCGGAAGCGGAAGGAGCCGTGGGAGATCGAAGCGATCGCCTCGGTCGGCGAACGGACGGAGCAGGTCGTCGACCGCGTCCGCGAGGTCCTGCGCGAATCGATCGTCGAAGACGGCCACGTTCTCCACCGCGGCGACGTGCTGACGCTCGGCCATCTCAAGCGCCTCGTCTCGAGCGAGATCGCGCGCCTCGGCATGGTCGAGGATCACGAGACCATCCTCTCGCAGGGCCGCGACGCCGCCGTGCCGCACTCGCGCGGCGACGCCGCCGCAGCCGTGCGCCCGTCGCTGCCGATCGTTCTCGACATCTTTCCGCTCGACAAGGAGAGCGGCTACTTCTTCGACATGACACGCACGTTCTGCGTCGGGCCGATTCCCGACGAGCTCGCGGCGGTGCACGCGGACGTGCTCGAAGCGTTCGAGCTCGCCGAGAAGGAAATGGTCGCGGGAACGCCGGCGGCGGCGTACCAGAGGCTCGTCTGCGACTTCTTCGAGGCCCGCGGCTACGCCACGACGCGCTCGAATCCGCAGACGCTCGACGGCTACGTCCACAGCCTAGGGCACGGCGTCGGCCTCGACATCCACGAGAAGCCGCTCTTCGGCCTCGCCGCCACGAACAAGGATCTGGTCGAAGCCGGCGACATCGTCACCATCGAGCCGGGGCTCTACTTCCCCGAGCGCGAGATCGGCGTGCGCATCGAGGATACGTTCGTCGTCGCCGCGGATGGGCGGGTGGCCTCACTTTGCCGCGGGAGCCGCGGGCTCGTTCCCTGAGTATTTCTTCAGCGCCTTCGCCAGCGTCGACCCCTTCAGAAACTCGCTCTTCCGGTAGCCGTCGCCGTCAAATGAGTAGACCGTCACGCCGCCCGGCTCCTCGAAGAAGAAGTGCGTGCCGCGCGCCGTCGCCGCATACGTGACCTTCGTCTTGCCGTCGCCGGAGAGCGTGGCCATGAACATCGCCACGCCGTGCGGGATCGCCGGCGGCGCCACAGGCGCTTTGGGCGCGGCGAATGCAGAGGCAGCGGCGAAAAACACGAACAGTGCAGTCATGAAGCGGCGCATGGCGGGCATTGTAGAAGGAGAGGCCATGCCCACGAGCTGGGAAATCGATCCGAACCACACCACCGTCGAATTCGCGGTCAAGCACATGATGTTCACCACCGTCCGCGGCCGATTCAAGGACGTGAAGGGGACGATTCTCGCGGACGAGAGCGATCCGTCGAATTCATCGGTGAACGTCGAGATCGCGGCGGCCAGCATCGATACGGGCGTCGGCGACCGCGACGCCCACCTCAAGTCCGCCGATTTCCTCGACGTCGAGCATCACCCGACGATCACCTTCCGCAGCAAGCGCGTCGAAGGCGCCAGCGCGAAGGAGGGGGACCGCTTCAAGGTCACGGGCGATCTGACCATCCGAGGGACGACGCTCGAGGTGACGCTCGACTGCACGTACGAAGGGATGGGCACCGACCCGTGGGGCGGCACGCGCGCCGGCGCGCGCGCGACCGCGGAGATCGACCGCCGCGAGTGGGGACTGAAGTGGAACCAGGCCCTGGAGACGGGCGGGATTCTCGTCGGCAACAACGTGAAGATGGAGATTGAGGTGCAGGCGGTGAAAAAATAGGTCACAGGTCACAGGTGACGGGTCACAGGTGGGAAGCCACACCTGTCACCCGTTCCCTGTGACCCGTGACCTGAAATGCTTACCTTCCTCTTCGCTCACGGCGCCGGCGGCGGCATGAACACCCCGTTCATGACCGCCGTCGCGCGCGGGCTCGAGGCGCGCGGCATCGACGTCGTCCGCTTCGAGTTCCCGTACATGAAAGCGCGGCGCCGCGTCCCCGACCGCGAGCCGGTGCTTCTGGCTGCGTGGCGCGGCGTCGTCGCGGAGCACGGCGGCGGCGCGGCCGTGGCCATCGGCGGGAAGTCGATGGGCGGGCGGATGGCCAGCATGGTCGCGGACGAATTGGGCGTGCGCGCGCTCGTTTGCTTCGGGTATCCCTTCCACCCGCCCGGCCAGCCGGAGAAACTGCGCACGAAACACCTCGCTGCGCTGCGGACGCCGGCGCTCATCATCCAGGGCGAGCGCGATCCGTTCGGTACACCTGCCGAAGTCAATGGGTACGAGCTGTCGCCGTCGATCGAGATCGCTTGGCTTCCGGGCGATCACTCGCTCAAGCCGCGGGAAAAAGAGAACATCGCCCGCGCCGTCGACCTCGCCGCCGCCTTTATTGATAGGCATTGATCTGGAGAGCGTTTTGCGACAGATTTACGCAGATGCGACCAAAAGCCCTGGTCGTGGAGGACGAAGCGACCACCCGAAAACTTCTGCGCAGCCTGCTCGAAGAGAACGGCTGCGACGTCGATGAGGCGGGCGACGGGCAGCAGGCCATCAACCTTCTCGCGCAGCACCAGTACGCCGTGGTGCTGCTCGACATCGTCCTGCCGCGGATCAGCGGGACGGCGGTGATGGATTACCTCATGCAGCGCGATCCGGCCATGCTCTCGCGGATCATCGTGGTGACGGGGATCAACGTCGCCGAGATCCGCAAGCTCTTCCCGACCGTCTGCTCGACCCTAGGCAAGCCGGTCATCCCCGCGCGCTTGCTGCAGGTCGTCCACGACTGCCTCAGCCGCAGTGACGCTCATTTCACGGAGGCCTGACGGCACTCTCACGCCCGCAGCCTATCGCGCCAAACGGGTCAATTTTTTTCACGAAGCGGCGAACGGGCCATTGATGACGGCGGATTATCTTGCTTGCAACTGAGACGGCATACAACGCCGCTACCCTCCTCCGGAAGCGTGTTGTATGAGAGAGAGCTGGCAGGCCGGTGGAAGCGAGTCGCTTTCACCGGCCTGACTTTTTAGAGGTCCATCAGGAAGCGGTCCGCCGCCCCGCTGGCGTCGTACTCGGCCTGCAGATCGGTCTTGTGCTTCCACTCCGTCTCGGCCAGCTCCATGAACAAGCGCCCCAGCTCCGTGTCGGGAACGCGCTCCGCCATGAACCGGAAGTACGACTCCGAGTCGCGCTCGCGCTCCAGCGCCAGCTTCAGCGCGCGGGGCAAGTCGAGGTTCGTCGTCTCCGGCGGGATCTCCACCGTCGCAGGCTGGGGGTCGGGGGGAGGCTGGCCGATCGTCTCGCGGTACTTCCGCTCCATGCGCGCGCGGTGCACGAGCTCTCCGTCCGCGAGCTGCAGCAGGCGTTTGCGCACCTCCGGACTGGCCGCGCGCTCCGCCAACGTCTGGTAATAGAGGCGCGTCTCCACCTCGGATTGGATGGCCTTGCGGAGGACTTCCTCCACGGTCGTCTCGAGCGGCTTCATGGGCGCGGCGCGATTCTACTCGCTGCCGCGGTACAGGTCGGGGTTCGGCGGGGCGTCGTCTTCGAACGGCGCGCTACGCAGCGGTTGGCCGAGGCCCGTGCCGCCAGCCGTGCCCTTCTTCTCGATGCCGCCGTAGTACGGGCGCCAGCCCATCGGACCGACCGGGAAGTTCGGCGGCACGACGAGGTCGCGCAGCCCGACGACCGAGCGCGCGCGCGTGTCGATGGCCATCTCGTAGTCGCGCGTCATGTAGATCGCGTCCTCGGGGCAGGCATCGACGCAGTAGCCGCAGAAGACGCAGCGCAGGAGGTCGATGTCATAGCGCACCGGGAACTTCTCGCGCGTCCGCTCGTCCTCGCCCGCCTCGATGGTGATGCACTCGGCGGGGCACGCCGTCGAGCACATGTAGCAGGCCACGCAGCGCGTCGTGCCGTCCTCGCGCGTGGTCAGGATGTGCCGCCCGCGGAAGCGCTCGGAGTAGACGCGCTTCACCTCGGGATACGAGATCGTCGGCAGCCGCTTGAGGTTGAAGAGGTTCTTCACCAGGTGGCGGATCGTCACCACCATCCCCATCAGCACCTGCGGGATGACCAGCCGCTCCAGCACGCCCATGCGGGCTGCGGTGACCTTGACGACGCCGGGCTTGACGCGCGTGACTTGCATCAGTGATCCAACTCCCCGGCAATGATGT
>DATDFB010000320.1:0-22584 GCA_036522835.1 Thermoanaerobaculia bacterium
CCGGCACGCCCCCCGCCGCTCCACGGGACAAGTATAGGGGACAGGGAACGGGTGACAGGGGACAGGGAACGGGTGACAGGTCACAGGTCACGGGTCACAGGTCACAGGTGATGCCCCTGGCGAGAACCCCCCACCTGTCACCCGTCACCTGTCACCCGTCACCCGTCACCTGTCACCCGTGACCTGTCACGCGTCCCCCCCTCCGGCATGGTCCGCCTGTTGCTGCACACCCCCACTCGAGGAGGACTGACATGGCAGACCGCTATCGAGATTACGACCGCGACCGCGGCGGCCTCTACGGCGGCCGCGACAGCCGCTGGCGCGACGACGTGGCCGGCTTCCGCGGCACCGGCTACCTCGGCGGCGACTACGGCATGCCGCGCACCGATCGCGATTGGACCGCGCGCGAGAGCGAGCCGATGCGCCCGTCGTACCGCGGGCGCGGTCCGAAGAACTACCGCCGCTCCGACCAGCGCATCCTGGAAGACGTCTGCGAGCGCCTCGAGCGCGACGACCGCGTCGACGCCTCCGACGTCGAGGTCAACGTCAGCGAAGGCGTCGTCAGCATGACCGGCAGCGTCCCCGACCGCGAGATGAAGCGGCGCGCCGAGGATTTGGCCGAGTCGTGCGGCGGCGTGCGCGACGTGCAGAACCAGATCCGCGTGGCGCGCAGCGACCGCTGATGCGGACCGCCATCGCGCTCGCCCTGCTCCTCGCCGCCTGCGGCACCAAGCCGCCGAAGGCGGAGCTGGAGAAGAAAACCGTCGACTCGTGGGAGGCCACCTTAGCGCTGGCGCGCGATGCCTACCGGCGCGGCGACGTCCCAAAACACATCGTCCGCAACGTCGCCGAGGCGGCCACTGAGGAGATCTCGAAAGAGGCGAAGGGGCATGAGGCGGCGCGCGCCCTTGCCGCCGCGCACGACCTCGAAGAGCAGGCCCGATGAAGAGCAGCCTCCTCCAGATCGCCCTCGGCATCATCACCAGCATCGGCGGCTTTCTCGAAGTCGGCTCCATCGCCACCGCCGCGCAGGCCGGCGCCTCGTTCCGCTACGGCCTGATTTGGGCCATCGTCCTCGGCACGCTCTGCCTCGTCTTCCTCATCGAAATGTCGGGCCGCCTCGCCGCCGTGTCGGAGCACACCATCGCCGACGCCGTGCGCGAGCGCTTCGGCTTCGACTTCGCCATCTGGCCGCGCCTCGCGGAGCTCCTCGTCAACTACCTCGTCCTCGGAGCGGAGATCGGCGGCGTCTGCCTCGGGCTGAAGGTCCTCACCGGCATCGACGCGCGCTGGTGGGCCGTGCCGGTGGCGCTCATCCTCTGGTTCGCGCTCTGGGTGGGCACGCTCGACATCATCGAGAACGCCACCTCGATCCTCGGTCTCCTCACCATCGCCTTCGTCGTCGCCGCGGTGAAAATGCATCCCGACTGGATCCCGCTCGCGCGCGGCGCCGTCGCGCCGGTCTTTCCGCCGCGCAGCGAGAGCGGCCAGTATTGGTTCACCGCCGTCAGCATCCTCGGCGCGACCATCAGCCCCTACATGTTCTACTTCTACTCCTCGGGCGCGGTGGAGGACGGGTGGAAAGAGAAAGACCTGCCGGCGAACCGCGTCACCGCGATCCTCGGCATGAGCTTCGGCGCGCTGATGTCGATCGGCGTCCTGGTCGTCTCGGCGCAGGTCTTCAACCCGCGCGGCATCGACATCAAGCGCTACGAGCAGATCGCCCTCGTCCTCACCCCGGCGCTGCACCAGTGGGGCTGGCCGATCTTCGGCATCTCTCTCGCGGTCTGCTGCTTCGGCGCGGCCGTCGAGATCTCGCTCGCCAGCGCGTACTCGATGGCCCAGACCTTCGGCTGGAATTGGGGCGAGGATGAGAAGCCGGCCAGCCGCGCGCGCTTCTCGCTGACCTACACGATCCTGATTTTCCTCAGCATCATCCCGCTCCTCCTCGGCGTCGATCCGCTGAAGCAGACAATCGTCTCGATGGCGCTGACGGCCATCGTCCTTCCGCTGGCGATCCTGCCGTTCCTCCTGCTGCTCAACGACGAGAAATTCGTCGGCACGCACCGCAACGGCCCGATCGGCAACGCCGTCGTGACGTTCACGATCTTCATGGCCGCGATCATCGCCATCGTCGCGGTGCCGCTGGAGATCGTCGGAGGAGGATGATGCCGCCGACGCACGCCACGCGCCTCGTCTCCGACGTCCTCGACAAGCAGCTCGTCCAGGGGCGGAAGAAGCTCGGCAAAGTCGACGGCCTCGTCATCGTGCTGCGCGAGGGGAAGCCGCCGCGCGTCGGCTACATCGAGTGCGGCACCGCCGTGGTGGCCCGGCGTCTGGGCCGCTGGTGCGAGCGGCTCGTGCTCGCGCTGAACCGCCGCTTCGGCGTGCGCGAGCACCCGCGCTACCGCATCCCATGGTCGAAAGTGAAGGAGATCGACATCAACGTCGAGGTCGAGCTCGACGAGCATCCGCTCCTGGCGTGGGAGGAGTGGCTGAGCAAGCATGTGGTTGGAAGGATTCCGTTCGCGAAATGAGCGCCGAGGTCAACGTCGAGCTGCTGATCGGCCGCAAGGTCTTCGACGAAGGCGGCAAGGCCATCGGCCGCATCGAGGAGATCCTCGCCGTCGAAAAAGGCGACGACCTCGTGGTGAGCGAGTACCACGTCGGCACCGAGGGGTTGATCGAGCGGCTCTCCGTCTACCACTTTGGCCTCGGACTGCTGCGCTTCCTCGGAGCGCGCGGCCACCTGGACGATCCGAAGCGGATCCCCTGGCAGGAGCTCGACCTCAGCGATCCGCAGAAGCCGGTGTGGCGCCGCAATCGGTAGGGGCGCACGGCGTGCGCCCGAGCACGACCGCGGCGTGCCCCGGCACAGACCACAATGCCGTCATCGCGTCGCCGCTCGACCAGACCGGAGTCCAGTCGCCGGCGAGGAGCGGCTCGTTGGCGGGATCGACGTCGACGGCGCCGCCGAGGTTCACGAGCAGGAGGCGCGACTCGAAGCGGAGGACGAAGAGCGCGTCGCGGACGACGGCGGCGCCGAGGAGCGCTTCGTCGCGCCGCATCCGCAAGAGGTCGCGGTGAAACGCGAGCGCCTCTTCGTCGCGCCGGCTCCAATCGAGCTTGCTCGCGAGAAACGTCTCCATCGCGTGCGGGAGCGCCGTTGTCTTCGTGTCGATGCTCGGAAACTGCGTCAGGAACTCGCGCCGCCCCTTCGCCACGGCCTCGGCGAGCTCCGGCTTGTGATCGGCGAAGTAGAGAAACGGCGTCGACGCGGCGAACTCCTGTCCCTGAAACAGCATCGGTGTCTGCGGCGCGAGAAGGAGCAGCGCCGTCAGCGCGCGGACGTCGTCGCGCGACGCGATCTGATGAATGCGCTCGCCGCGCGCGGAGTTCGCGACCTGATCGTGATTCTGCAAGTAGCAGATGAACCGCCGCGCCCCGAGGCCGCGGGACGGCGTGCCGCGGTTGTTCTTCTGCCACGAGTACCACTGCCCCTGGTACAAAAACCCGCTCGTGGCCATGGCCGCGAATTCGTTCGGCGTGCCGAGGTAGTCGGTGTAGTAGGCCTCGCGGCGGCCGGTGAGCGCGACCATCGCGCTGTGATGCCAGTCGTCGTTCCAGAGCGCGTCGAGGCCGTACTCCGTCAAGAGACGCACGTCCTGCGGCTCGTTCTCGGCGACGACGTGGATGCGGCGGCCCTTCGCCGCCTCGCGCGCGCGGCGGGCGATGAGCGCGATCACGTGCTCTTCGCTGGCGTCGTGGATCGACTGCGTGGCGTCGAGGCGGAGGCCGTCGAGGCGAAACTCGTCGATCCAGTACGCGGCGTTCTCGCTGACGAATTCGCGCACGGCGGCGGAGCCGTCGCCGTCGTAGTTGATCGCCTCGCCCCACTCGTTCTCGTACGTTTTGGTGAAGTACGTGCTCGAGAACTGTCCGAGGTAGCAGCCGTCGGGGCCGAAGTGGTTGTAGACGACGTCGAGCATCACGCCGATCCCGAGGGCGTGCGCGGCGTCGACGAAGGCGCGGACGTCGTCGGGCGCGCCGTAGAGCCGCGTCGGCGCCCAGAGGTCGACGCCGTCGTAGCCCCAGCCGAAGCGGCCGGGAAAGTCGCTCACTGGCATGACCTCGAGCATCGTCACGCCGACGTCGCGCAGCAGCGGGAGCTTTTCGATCGCGGCGCGGAACGTGCCTTCGGGCGTGAACGTGCCGACGTGCATCTCGTAGATCACGAGCCGCTCGATGGCCGGATTCGCGTGCCGCCACGCGTACGCGGGATCGACGACCATCGACGGCCCGTGCGGCCCCTCGGGCTGGAAGCGCGACGCGGGATCGGGATACTCGCCGAGCTTGTACAGCGTGCCGGCGCGCGCGTGCTCGACGAGGCCGGCGAAGTAGCCGTCGCCATCGCGCTGGAGCGGGAATTCGCGTCCGTCGATGACGACGGCAAGCGACTCCCGCGCCGGAGCCCAGACGCGAACGTGCACGCCGCCGTCGATGAGCTCCGCGCCGATGGGATAGCGGCGTTGCATCTCCGGACGAGTCGTGCAAGCGAAGGGCCTTCTCCCCGCGAGCGGGGAGAAGGTGCGGCGAAGCCGCGGATGAGGGGCGCGTACTTCCCAACGCGCGGCCCCTCACCCGGCCCTTCGGGCCACCCTCTCCCCGCCGACGCGGGGCGAGGGACCTATATCATCGCCCCGTGAATCTCCTCCACCTCTTCGACTACTCGCTCGTAGGGCGTGCGGACGACGCCGCGCTGGAGTGGGCGGGGGAGACGCTCACCTTCGGCGAGATCGAGCGCCGCAGCAACCGCGTGGCGAACGCGCTGCGGGCGCGCGGCTTCGCCAAGGGCGACCGCCTCTGCGTCCACCTCGCCAACCGCGTCGAGCTGATCGACCTCTTCCTGGCCTGCGTGAAGCTCGGCGTGATCTTCGTCCCCATCAACGTCCTCTATCGCGAGCGCGAGCTCGCGCACATCACGTCCGATGCCGAGCCGCGCGAGCTCATCACCGCGGAGACCCTGCCGGAGCCGGCGGACGACGACACGCGCCCGCGGACGGAGCTCGACGGCGACGACCCCGCCGCGATCATCTACACCTCCGGCACGACGGGCGCGTCGAAGGGCGCCGTCCTCACGCACAACAACTTCCTGGCGAACGCGGTGAATCTCCTCGCGGCGTGGCAGATCACGCGCGCCGACCGCTTCCTCCTCCCGCTCCCGCTCTTCCACATCCACGCCCTCGGCAACGGGCTGCACTGCTGGCTCGTCAGCGGCTGCCGCATGCGTCTCCTGGAGCGCTTCGACCACCGCAGCGCGACGGCGGAGCTGCTCGACTTCCGGCCGACGCTCGTCTTCGGCGTGCCGACGGTGTACGTGCGCCTGCTCGACACGCCGCCCGACGCCGCGCGCGAGATCGGCGAGGCGATGCGCCTCTTCGTCTCCGGCTCGGCGCCGCTGCCGCCGCAGGTGCTCGAGCAGTTCCGCGCGCTCTTCGGCCACACGATCCTGGAGCGCTACGGGATGACCGAGACGTTCATGACGCTCAGCAATCCGTACGTTGGCGAGCGCCGCGCCGGCACGGTCGGATTTCCGCTGCCCGGCGTGTCGGCGCGCATCGTCGACGGCGAGCTATTCGTGAAGTCGCCGACGCTCTTCGCCGGCTACTGGCGCCGCCCCGAGGCGACGGCCGCCGCGTTCGACGACGGCTGGTTCCGCACCGGTGATCTGGCGGAGCGCTCCCCCGACGGCTACGTCACGCTGAAGGGCCGCAAGAGCGATCTGATCATCTCCGGCGGCTTCAACATCTATCCGCGCGAGATCGAGGAGTTTCTGCTCGAGCAGCCGGAGGTCGACGAGGGCGCGGTGGTGGGCGTGCCCGACGCCGTGCGCGGCGAGCTGCCGGTAGCCTTCGTCGTCGGCGAGATCGACGAAGAGGAGCTCGCGCGCCGCTGCCGCGAGGAGCTGGCCTCGTTCAAGGTGCCGCGGCGCTTCGTCCGCGTGGACGCGCTGCCGCGCACGGCGCTGGGGAAGGTGCAGAAGCATTTGTTGCGGTTCTTGGGTTCTTAGGTTCTTAGGTTCTTAGGTTGTTCGATTCGCGCTAAGGCGCAGCCAGTGCTTAAATCTGAAGAACATAAGAACCTAAGAACCCAAGAACCTAAGAACCCGCGCATGCGAAACCTCACCATCGCAATCCTCCTCCTCACCCTCCCCCTCGCCGCCGATGAGGCCGCGAAGCGCGCCAAGATCCACACGATGCTCTCCATCGTCGGCGCCGACTTTCCCGACGGCTCGAAGCAATTCGCTGCGTTCGACGAGAACATGGACGAGATCCAGGTCGACGCCGCGATCGCCTTCTTCACCAGCGACGCCGGGCGGCAGTTTCTCCTCGCCTCGCGCGGCGCGCAGAAGCAGACGATGAAGAAGCTCGACGAGACGCTCGAGCAGTCGCGCAAGAAACGCGTGATGAATGAGCTCAAGCGCCTCGACCAGGAGATCGAAGGGCCGGATATTCCGATCGTCGACCCGTGGGGCACGCCGTACAAGGTCGTTCAGGGCGGCGGCGCGCACCGGCGCTACGTGTCCGCGGGGCCGGACGGGAAGTTCTCTCCGGACTCGCTGAAGGTAGGGACGAGGAAGGGCGACTTCGGCGACGACTACATCTTCGAGGATGGCGAGTTCGTGAACGTGCCGTGACACAGTCTCCGTGTTACCTTGTAAACGTGAAACGGACAAAAGCGGCTGGCAACCGCCGCAACGTCACTCTGAGCTTGCCGGCGGATCTCCTTCGCCGTGCCCGTCATCTTGCTGTGGTGCGAGGCGTGTCTTTGTCGCGAATGCTTGCCGAGGAGCTCGAGAGCCTAGTCGCCAAAGAAGACCAGTACGAGGCAGCGCAAAAGCGTCTCCTCGCAAGAATGCGAAAAGGTTTCAAGCTCGGTCTCAAGGATGGACGTGTTCCTTGGACGCGCGACGAGCTTCATGAGCGTTGAATTCATCGACACCAACATCATCATCTATGCTCATGATGCGAACGTTCCCGTCAAGCGGGCACGCGCCGTTGAGCTGATCGGACGGCTGTCGACCGGCAGAAACGGCCGGTTAAGCACACAGGTATTACTTGAATTCTTCGCTACCAGCCGCAAAGTGGGTCTCCCACGGACGGTGGCTGCAGAGATCGTCGATGACCTCACGAGTTGGCCTGTCTACATGCCGTCCCCGCAGGATGTCGTCATTGCGACGGGACTATCGATCAGACAGACGATCTCGATCTGGGATGCGCTGATTATTCGATCCGCGCTCCAATCGGGTTGCGACATCCTCTGGAGCGAAGACCTCCAAGACGGCCGCTACTTCGGCAATTTGCGCGTTCAGAACCCTTTCCGCGCCTGATTGAGCCGGTGCGTCGTCCCGTACAGCGCCACCACCGTCGGCCCGGCGAACGGACGCTTCGGCGCGCCGTCGCTGATCGAGATGCCGATCTCTTCGTAGTCGCGGCCCATCACGTTCTGGCGGTGCCCCTCGGAGTGCATCCAGCCGTCGACGACGTCGGAGGCGCGGCGGTAGCCGACGGCCAGGTTTTCGCCGATGGCGCGGTAGTCGTAGCCGCGCTTCTCCGCCCACGTGAACGGATCGATGCCGTCGGGGGAGATGTGCTCGAAGTAGTGCTTCGAGAACATGTCGTGCATGCGGTCGTCCGCGGCGGCGCAGAGCTTCTCGTTCAGCCGCAGCGGCGGAAGCCCGGCCGCCGCGCGCTCGTGGTTCATCGCCTCCACCAGCGCCTCGGCGGAGATGCCGGAGACGTGGTGCTGTGAATCGAACGCGAACAGCGGTAACGCGACCGCCAGGGCGACGAAGAGGGAACCGATCTTCCGGACCATTTGCGGATTTTAAAGCGAACGGAACCGCGCGTCATTCCTCACCGCGGCGAGCAGCGGATCGCTGCGCAACAACCGCTGATACTGTCCGGGCGGCATCTCCGCCGCCGCTTTCTTCAGCATGGCCAGCGCGTCGTCGCCGCGGCCGCAGGCGATCATCAGCGTGGCCACGCCGTACGAGGAGATGAAGCGGTGCCGCCCCAGCTCCTCGAGCTCCGCGAGCGTGCGCCGCGCGTCGTCGAGCCGCCCCGCGCTCGCGTAGCAGAGGCCGACGCGCACGAGGCTGCGCGGGTCGTGCCCGTCCTGCCACGCCTCGCGCGCCTCGGCGATGGCGGCGTCGTAGCGCTTCATGCGCAGGTACGCGCCGGCAAGGATGTAGTGCGCCAGCCCGAAGTGCGGCTCGAGGTCGAGCGCGCGCCGGCACTCCGCCACGGCCTCGTCGAGCCGCCCGGCGTCGGAGTAGACGCCGCCGTGCTCCGCGATCGTCACCACGCTCAGCGGGTCGAGCGCCACAGCGCGCCCGCTCTCGTTGATGGCCTCGTCGTAGCGGCCCATCGTCACCAGACACCGGCTGTACCACTGCCGCGCCGTCGCGTAGTTCGGATTGAGCTCGATGGCGCGCTCGAACTCGCGCGCCGCGGCGGTGAGGTCGCTGTCGAAGTTCATCCGCACGTACGCGAGCGACGTGTGCGCCTCGGCCAGCCCTTCGTCGATCGACAGCGCGCGCTGCGCCGCGTCGCGCGCCAGCGGCAGCGCCGCCGTCGGCGCAACCTCGTAGTAGATCGACTGCAGCGTGTAGCAGTCGGCAAGCCCCGCGTAGGCGAGCGCGTAGCGCGGGTCGGTCTCGATGGCCTGTTTGAAGAATGCGATCGCCCGGCGGAGCGACTCGCTCGTGCGTTTGTTCGCCTCGTAGCGCCCCTGCAGGTACAGCTGATACGCCGCGCCGCTGGCGGTGTGGTGCTTCGCCACCGTCGCCTTTGCCGCGCCGCTGAGATGCGGCTGGAGCTGCTCGGAGATCTGCCGCGCGATCGTCGACTGCGCGCCGGCGAGGTCGCCGAGCGTGGTCTGGTACTGCTCGCCCCACAGATGGCGGTTCGTTTTCCCGTCGATCAGCTCCGTGCTGATGCGCATGGCGCCGGCCGCCTGCGTCACGCGCACGGTCAGGAGCGCCTGCACGCCGAGGTCGCGGGCGATGCGCTGCGGCGGCGTGTCGGTTCCTTTGTAGCGGAAGACCGAGGTACGGGAGACGACGGCGAGGTCGGGAATGCGCGAGAGATCGTCGATCAGCGACTCCGCGATGCCGTCGCTCAGGTAATCGGCGCTGTTGCCGGCCACGGGAAGGACGGCGATCGAGCGGATCGGCGAGGGGGCGCCGCCACGGTCGCGCGCGCGCCAGGCGACGATGACGCCGACGACGACGATGATGATCGCCGCAATGAGATATGGAGTGCGGCGGCCATGCCGCCGCTCGGACAGCGCCGGCGTGGCCGGCGCACTCCACACCGGCGACGTGACCAGCGCCCGCAGCGCGAACGCCAGATCCCTTGCCGACTGGAACCGCCCCTCGGCGTGCTTCTCCAGGCAGCGCCGCACCACGCGCTCGTACTCCTGCGGCACGTTGCTCGGCAGCGCGGCCACGTCGTCGCGCATCACCGCGCTGATCGTGTCGACCGTGCTGCCTGCCATGAACGGATTCGTCCCCGCCACTGTCTCGTAGAGAATGCATCCGAGGGCGAAGATGTCGGTGGCGGGGAGCGCGGGCTCGCCGCGGAGCTGCTCGGGCGCCATGTAGCCGAGCGTGCCGATGATCGCCGACTCGCTGGCCAGCTCCTCGCTGTCGAGCCGTTCCGTCTGCACCGTGTTGCTGTCGGCGGGCGACGCGTGCGGCCGCGACTTGGCCAGGCCGAAGTCGAGCAGCTTCACCACGCCGTCGCGCGTGACGAAGACGTTCTCCGGCTTGAGATCGCGGTGGACGATGCCGCGCGCGTGCGCGGCGCCGAGGCCGTCGGCAATCGCGGCGCCGATCTCCGCGGCGCGCCGCCACGGCAGCGGCCCGCGCGAGAGAAGGTCGCGCAGCGTGTCGCCCTCGAGCAGCTCCGTGACGACATAGGCGAGGTCGCCCTCCTGCTCGAACTCGTAGAGCGCCAGGATGTTCGGGTGCGAGATGGCGGCGATGGCCTTGGCCTCGCGCTGGAAGCGCTGCCGCGCCTCGATGTCGGTGGCCAGGCGGTGGGGGAGGACCTTCAAGGCAACGTCGCGGCCGACGCGCTCGTCGTGCGCGCGGTAGACCTCGCCCATGCCGCCCGCACCGAGCGGCTCGACGATGTGGTACGCGCCGACGCGCGTTCCGATGCTCAGTCGCAAGAGGGGACAGGATATCGTGTCCGCGCATGTGCCTGATCGCCGTCGCGCACCGCGTTTCCGAGACGTTTCCGCTCGTGATCGCGGCGAACCGCGACGAGTTTTACGAGCGTCCGGCGCTCCCCGCCGCGCCATGGAACGAGGATGCGAATGTCGTCGGCGGGCGCGATTTGCGCGCGGGCGGGAGCTGGCTGGCGGTTGCTGCTGGCGGCCGCTTCGCGGCGGTGACGAACATCCGCGGCGGCGAGTGGCGCCCCTCACCCTGGCGCTGCGCGCCGGTCCCTCTCCCCGCAAGCGGGGAGAGGGTGGTGCCGAAGGCACCGGGTGAGGGGCGCCACTCGCACGAATCTCCCTCGCGCGGCCTCCTCGTTTCGAGATTCGTGCTCTCCGATGCCGGCGTCGTCGACTTCGCGAACGGCATCACACGCGCGGAGTACGCCGGCTTCCACCTCATCCTAGGCGACGGCACGACGATCGCGCACGTCACGAACGCGAACGACGCGCCGCCGTCGATCGTCGAGCCCGGCTCCATCTTCGCCGTGAGCAATGGCCAACCCGGCGAAGACTGGCCGAAGGTCGAGCTCGCGCGCGCGGCGATGCGGAGCGCCATCGGCCATCCGGAGACGCTCCTCGACTTCCTCACCACGCGCCGCGGCGGCCCGATCGAGCAGGAGGTCTTCGTCGCCGTTCCCGAGCGCGGCTACGGCACGCGCTCGTCGACCGTGATCGTCGCCGACAAGAACGGCGCGGTCGACTTCATCGAGCGAGCTGCACCCTCCGGAGCCGAAGTGCGTTGGCGATTACCGTCACGGAGCTGAACGTCATCGCCGCGCTGGCGATCATCGGGCTGAGGAGCAATCCGAAAAACGGATAGAGCAGCCCCGCCGCGATCGGAACGCCGACGACGTTGTAGACGAAGGCGAAGAAGAGGTTCTGGCGGATGTTGCGCATCATCGCCTCCGACAGCGCGCGCGCCCGGACGATGCCGCGCAGGTCGCCCTTGACCAGCGTCACGTCCGCGCTCTCGATGGCCACGTCCGTGCCGGTGCCCATGGCGATGCCGACGTCCGCGCGCGACAGCGCCGGAGCGTCGTTCACGCCGTCGCCCGCCATCGCCACTTTGCGCTCCTCCGATTGCAGCCGCCGCACGATCGCTTCCTTGTCCGCCGGCAGCACTTCCGCCTCGACGCGGTCGATGCCGAGCTGGTTCGCGACCTTCACCGCCGTCGCGCGCGCGTCGCCCGTGGCCATGACGACGGTGATGCCGCGCTCGTGCAGCGCCCGCAGCGCGTCCGCGGTCGTCGACTTGATCGGATCGGCGACGACGATGCGCGCCGCCGGCTTGCCGTCGATGGTGACGAAGATCCCTTCGCCCGCCGCGGCGTCGCCGATGAGGGCGCGGTTGCCGGCGGCGATCTCGTAGCCGCCGACGTTGCCGGTTACCCCCTTGCCCGGAATCGTCGTTACGTTCTCCGCGCGGCCGATCGGTACCTTGCGCTCCTCCGCCGCGGCGACGATGGCCGCGGCGAGCGGGTGCTCGCTGGCGCGCTCGACGCCGGCAACCATGCCGAGGACGCGCGCCTCGTCGAAGCCGGGCTGGGTGTTGATGGCCACGACTTTCGGTCTCCCCTCGGTCAGCGTGCCGGTCTTGTCGACGACGACGGTGTCGACGCCGGCGAGGAGCTCGAGCGCTTCGGCGTTCCTGATGAGGATGCCGGCGGTGGCGCCCTTGCCGGTCGCGACCATCACGGACATCGGCGTGGCCAGGCCGAGCGCGCAGGGGCAGGCGATGATCAGCACGGCCACGGCGTTGACGAGCGCGTGCTCGACGCCGAAGCGAAACCAGACCGCGAAGGTGACGGCGGCGACGGCGATGACGATCGGCACGAACCACGCGGAGACGACGTCGGCGAGGCGCTGGATCGGCGCGCGGCTGCGCTGCGCCTCGGACACCATGCGCACGATCTGCGCGAGGAGCGTGTCGGCGCCGACGCGCTCGGCGCGCATGACGATCGAGCCCGTTGCGTTGACGGTGCCGCCGGTGACGCGCGCGCCCGGCGCCTTCTCGACCGGCATCGGCTCGCCGGTGATCATCGACTCGTCGAGCGAGGCGTGGCCGTCGACGACGACGCCGTCGACCGGCACGCGCTCGCCGGGGCGCACGCGCAGCTTCATCCCTGCTCGGATTTCGTCGACGGCGATGTCCGACTCCGTGCCGTCGTCGAAGACGACGCGCGCGTTCTTCGGCGCGAGCCCGAGGAGCGCGCGGATGGCGTCGCCGGTGCGCTCGCGCGCGCGGAGCTCGAGGACCTGCCCGAGGAGGACGAGCGTGGTGATGACGGCGGCGGGCTCGAAGTAGAGGTCGTGCCGCCGCAGAAGGAGCGCGGCGACGCTGTAGACGTACGCGACGCCGGTGCCCATGGCGATGAGGGTGAACATGTTCAGGCGCCGCGCGACGACGGAGGCCCACCCGCGCACGAAGAACGGCCACCCGCCCCAGAGGACGACGGGCGTGGCGAGCGCGAACTGTGCCCACGGGGCCCGCATCATCATCCCCAGCGCGAGCACCGGGGCGCTGAGCACGGCGCTGACGACAAAGCGCCGCTGCATGTGGAGGAGCTCCTCGTTCGGCGGCGCTTCGAGCGTGGCTACGCGCGGCTCGAGGGCCATGCCGCAGATGGGGCAGAAGCCGGGGGAGTCGCGGACGATTTCGGGATGCATGGGGCAGGTGAAAGTGCTGAGTGCTGAGTGCTGAGTGCTGGGTGTTTCCGCCTCGAATCGTGCCTTGCAGCCCGGACTACAGAAATAGAACGTCTTTCCGTCGACCGTCGTCGTCCACTTCGCCGTCGTTTCGTCGACGGCCATGCCGCAAATCGGATCGATGGCCATGCGTCACCGGATGTGCTTGAAGAAGAGATCGGTCAGTTCGTCGTACATCTGCTCGCGCCGCTCGCGGTCGCCCGAGCGGATCGCGTCGGTGGCGCAGTGCTGGAGGTGGTTCCGCAGCAGGAGCTGCGCCACGGAGCGGAGCGACTCCTGAATCGCGGAGATCTGGACCAGCACTTCGCCGCAGTAGCGCTCCTCGCCGACCATGCGCGCCACGCCGCGCACCTGCCCTTCGATGCGCTTGAGCTGCACGGCCGCGCGCTCTTTGAGGACCGGGTCGACGGCGTGCGCTTTGCGCGGCGTTTTGGTCAACGTCTTGTACCCCCGAGGGGTATCGTAGAGCAGACGCTCATCCGCGGCAACCCTGCTACACTCGCTCCCGTAATCCAACAGTCGGAGCGGTGAGAGAAGGCTTTCATGGAGCCGGAGCAGCGATTCGTCCAGAACCTCGATCTGATCAACCGGATCGTGGCCTTCGTCTGCCGGCGCAACCACCTCGATCCGGCGGAATCGGACGAGTTCTCGTCGCACGTCCGCCTGAAGTTGCTCGAGGACGACTACGCGGTGCTGCGCAAGTTCGAAGGGCGCAGCAGCCTCTCGACGTATCTCACGACGGTCATCCAGCGCCTCTTCTTTCAATACCGCGTGCAGTTGTGGGGGAAGTGGCGCCCTTCCGCCGAAGCGAAGCGCCTCGGCGAGAAGGCCATCACGCTGGAGCGGATGCTGACGCGCGACGACTACACGCTCGCCGAGGCCATCGCCACGCTGACGACGGGGAAGGACCCGCTCTACACGCGCGCGGAGATCGAGGCCCTCTACCTCCGCCTGCCGTCGCGCCAACCGCGCCCGGTGCTCGTTCCCGAGATCGCCGCTCCCGACATCGCCGCGCCCGCTGCCGCCGACGATGGGGTGATGCAGCAGCACCGCGAGTGCACGGCGCGCGCGGTGTCGCACGCGATCGACAACGCCATCGAATCGATGGACTCGCAGGACAAGGTGATCCTGCAGATGCGCTTCTGGCACGGCTCGAAGGTGCCGGAGATCGCCGCCGCGCTGCACGTCGATCAGAAGAAGCTCTACAAGCGGATCGACCACCTGATCGGCGGCCTGCGCGTGGCGCTGGAGGGCGCCGGCATCGCCCGCGACGACATCGGCGACCTTCTCACGCACGCCGACCACAATCTGACGCTGCACGCGGAAAATCGCCCCTCACGTCCCTCTCACCCCCCAGACGGGGATCTCGGTGAGGGCACAGGTCGGAGGTCGGGTTGACGATGCAGCAGGCTGAGCACTCCCCATTCCCCAGCGACGAAACGCTCGCCGCGTACCTCGACGGGCAGCTCGACGAGGAGACGCGGCAGCGCGTGGTGTGGCACATCGCGGAATGTGCGGAATGCCTGGACATCGTGACCGCAAACAACGAGATGAAGGCCGCACCGGTCGTGCGCGGCGTCAACTGGCAGCGCAACAGCTACATCGTCCTTACCGCCGCCGCGGCGCTGGCGGCCGTTTTTTTTCTGACGCCGGCGCGTGAATTGATCATGCCGCCCGACGGCATCAGGCAGCTTGCGTCCGTCGCGCCGCCGAAGCGATCGATTGATGGACGCATCACGTCGTTCCCGTACCGGGAGCGGGCTCCGACGATGCGCGGAACGAAGGAGGAGAGGGAGGAGAATGAGGTCGATCTCACGCTGCTCAACGTCGCCGCTGAGTTGCAGAAGCGGGCGGAGGAACATCCGACGGCGCGCACGCTCCACGCCGAAGGCGTCGCTTACCTCATGACCGGCCACACGCCCGATGCGGTGCGCGTGCTCGAGAACGTGCGGGCGCAAACGCCGTCCGATCCGCAACTGCTCAGCGATCTCTCGGCGGCGTACCTCGCGGCGGGCCGCTACCCTGATGCGCTGGCGACCGCGAACGCTGCGTGGGCCCAAACGAAAACGCCGGAGATTGCCTGGAACCGCGCATTCGCGCTGCAGAGCTTGGGTCGGCGTGCCGAGGCGATCGCCGCCTGGAACGACTTCCTGCGGATCAGCGACTCGCCGAAGTGGACGGTCGAGGCGAAAGAGAAACTTCAGACATTGCAGTCAGAATAGACACGAAGTCGTCGAGCGCCAGCGCTTCCGCGCGTACCTTACTCGGCACGACCTCCAGCACGTCCTCGCGTGAGAGCCCGCGCCACCCCGTCAGGTTATTCGCCAACGTCTTCCGCCGCATCCGAAACGCTGCCGAGATCAGCTCGATCAACTCCTCCGAGGCGTACGGCTTCCGGTCCGGCTCGAGCACGACCACGGAGCTGCGCACTTTCGGCGGGGGGTAGAACGAGCGGGGGTCGAGCGTCATCAGCACCTTCGCTTTCGCGTAGAGCTGCACGAAAAGCGTCAAGAAGCCGTACGGCTCGCTGCCGGGCTTGGCCACGAGGCGGTCGGCCACCTCTTTCTGCAGCATGAACACGGCGCGGCGCCAGTGCTCGGAGGCGACGACGCGGCGGACGATCGGCGTAGCTACGTTGTAGGGGAGGTTGCCGACGGCGCGCCAGGGGCGGGTGGGGAGGGGGAACTCGAGGGCATCGGCGTTCACGATGGTGACAGGCAGGCGGGAGAGGCGGGCGGCGAGGTCGGGGTCGATCTCCACCGCCACGATCTCGTTGGGGAACGCGATCAGGCGTTCCGTGAGCACCCCCTCGCCGGGGCCGATCTCCACGATGAGCTCGTCGGGCTGAGGCTCGATGGCGGCGACGATGCGCTCCACCGCGCCGCGGTTGCGCAGGAAGTTCTGTCCCCATTTCTTTTTCGGGCGCGTCACCGCATCAAGATAAACTCGAAACGCGATGGATCAGGCCACGGCGGCGAGTCGGATCGGGGAAGCGCAGCAGGTCATCGGGCGGCTGCGGGGGGAGGTCGGGCGGGTGGTGGTGGGGCAGCAGGGGGTCGTCGACCGGCTGGTCATCGCCCTCTTGATCCGCGGGCACGTGCTCCTCGAAGGGCTGCCGGGGCTGGCCAAAACGCTGCTGGTGAAGACGATCGCGGCGGCGATCGACGCCACGTTCAAGCGCATTCAGTTCACGCCGGATCTGTTGCCGGCGGACATCACCGGGACGCTGATTTTCAATCCGGGAGAGC
Organism: Thermoanaerobaculia bacterium; assembly: GCA_036522835.1. Classification (GTDB taxonomy): domain Bacteria; phylum Acidobacteriota; class Thermoanaerobaculia; order Gp7-AA8; family Gp7-AA8; genus DATDFB01. Next base: position 16,245 of record DATDFB010000320.1, read on the forward strand.
GGACCTTCACGCCGCGGCTCGGGCCGATCTTTGCGAATCTCGTCCTCGCCGACGAGATCAACCGCGCGCCCGCAAAGGTCCAGAGCGCGCTCCTCGAAGCGATGCAGGAGCGGCAGGTCACGATCGGTGACACCTCGTATGCGCTGCCCGATCCGTTCGTCGTCATCGCCACGCAGAATCCGATCGAGCACGAGGGGACCTACGCGCTGCCGGAGGCGCAGGTCGACCGCTTCGTGATGAAGTTGAAGGTCGATTATCCGAGCGCCGACGAAGAATTAAAAATGCTCGGGCAGTACCTCGATCCGACGGCGGCGCCGATTGCGGTGCGGCGGGTGATTGCGTTGAGCGAGATTGCGAGCATTGCGAAGCTGACGGCGACCGTCCACGTCGACGAGAAGATCGGACGCTACATCGTGGACCTCGTCAACGCGACAAGACGGCCGGCTGAGCATGGCCTCAAGCCGCTCGCGCAGCACATCGCCTACGGCGCGTCGCCGCGCGCCACGCTCGCCCTCGCGCACGTCGCCAAGGGGCACGCCTTCATCGACGGGCGCGCGTACGTTGTCCCCGAGGATGTGAAGGCGGTGGCGCACGACGTGCTGCGGCACCGGCTCGTGCTCAGCTACGAAGCCGCCGCGGAGCAGATCGACGCCGACCGGGTGGTCGAACAGGTGTTGAATGCCGTCGCCGTTCCGTAGGCCTGAGTCCTGAGTGCCGGCAACAACTCAGGACTCAGGACCCAGGACTCAGGACTGAGGACTTGTTCCGCCGAAAATTACCGCAGTTCCGAACCCCGTTGGCCCGTCGCGTGGCAGAACTGGAGATCGTCTCCTCGCGCCTCATCCGCGCCGGCTTCGCGGGCGACTACCACTCCGCCTTCCACGGCCGCGGCATCGAGTTCTCGCAGGTGCGCGAGTACCTGCCGGGCGACGACATCCGCACCATCGACTGGAACGTCACCGCGCGCAGCGGCGTGCCGCACGTCAAGGAGTTCATCGAGGAGCGCGACCTCACCGTCCTCGTGGCCGTCGACGTCAGCGGCTCCATGGCCTTCGGCTCCGTCGACTGGCGCAAGTGCGACGTCGCCGCGGAGCTCGCCGCCGTCTTCGCCTTCTCCGCCGTGCAGAACGCCGACCGCATCGGCCTGCTGCTCTTCGGCGGCGGACAGACGAAGTTCATCGCCCCGCGGCGCGGCCGCAATCACGCGCAGGTCATCGTCCGCGCCGCCGTCGACGCGGCCATGCGCGGCCCGCGCGGGCGCGCCGACATCGATCACGCCGTGACGGTGCTCGAGCGCGTGGCGCGCAAGCGAGCGGTCGTGTTGGTGATCTCCGACTTTCTCGACATCGCCTTCGACAACCCGCTGCGGCGCATCAACGCGCGGCACGACGTCGTCGCCGTCGTCGTCACCGATCCGCGCGAGGAGCGCTTTCCCGCCGGCGCGCTGGTCCGCCTTGCCGACGCCGAGGATGGGCGCGCGCGGCTTGTCGACCTCGGCAAGGCCGACGTAGGGCGGCGGGCGGCGGCGCGCGGGCAACAGCTCGAGAAACGTTTCCGCACCAGCGGCGTCGACTGGATCGAGGTCTCCACCGCCGTGCCATACGACCGCGATCTCCTGCGTTTCTTCCGGGACAGAAGGCTGCGCCGATGACGACCGCCACCATCCATCCCGCCGCGCCAACCGTGGGCGATGCCATCGCCATCGACTTCCCGGCGCCGGTCGTGCTCGATCCCTCGCCGAGCTACGAGATCGTCTCGCAGCACGGCGCGCACGCCGTCGTGCGCACGTTCGAGGCGAGGCCGTTCGTCGTCAGCGGGCGGATGGGGAACGTCGCCTTCACGAACCTCGTCGTGCCGGTGCGCTCGGTGCTGAAAGAGAAGGATGCGATGACGCCGGCGCCGCTCATCGCGCCGCACGGGGAGCGGTTTCCGGCGAGCGTGCTGATGGCGATGGCGATCCTCATCGCGCTCATCGCGATCCTTGTCGCCGCGCTGCTGCGGAGGAAGAAGAAGCCGGCAGTGGTCATCCCCGAGATCCCGCCGGCGGAGCGCTTCCGCGCCGTGGTCCTCGCGCTGCGCGACGAGGACGACACGCCGGAGCGGTGGGCGAAGCTCGCCGATGCGTTGCGCGACTACCTCGCGGCGACGGGCGGCGTTGGGCGCGAGCTGACGACGACGGAGGTCCTCGCCCACACGCGCGACGACGTCGTCGAGACGATCCTCCGCCATGGCGATCTGGAGAAGTTTTCGCCGTGGGGCACCGAGGGCGACTTCGACAAAGTCGCCGACGAAGCGCTGAGGTTGGCGGCATGAGGGAAGCTTGCACCCCTCACCCTGGCGCTTCGCGCCTGTCCCTCTCCCCGCGAGCGGGGAGAGGGTGCTGCGAAGCAGCGGGTGAGGGGCGCAAGCTTCCCGAACCAGGGACACGAGCATGATCCGCTTCGCCTCGCCGTGGCTGCTGCTCCTCGCGCTCGCCGTCGTCGTGCGCGTCGCGCTCCTCATTCGCGACCGCCGAAAACACTTCGGCGCCTTCACCTTCTCCTCGCTCTCGCTCGTCGCGCCGCGCTCGCCGAAGCTTGCCGGGATCCCGTTCCTGCTCGAGTGCGCCGGCGCGCTGCTCCTCGTCGTGGCCATGGCGCGGCCGCAGCGCATCACCCGCCTCGCCGCGAATGACCGCTACGGCATCGACATCGTCATTGCCCTCGACGCCTCGGGTTCGATGGCAGCCGAAGACTTCCGGCCGCGCAATCGCTTCGCCGTGGCGAAGGACCTGATCGGCGACTTCATCGCCCACCGCGTCGACGACCGCATCGGCATCGTCATCTTCGGCGCGCGCGCGGCCACGCGCGTTCCCATCACCTACGACCGCGACGTCGCCCAGGCCATTCTCGAGAAAGCGCAGGTCGGCGAGAACGGCGACGGCACCGCCATCGGCAGCGCGATTGCCACGGCGGTCAACCGCCTGCGCACGTCGAAGTCGCGCAGCCGCGTCATCATTCTCGTCACCGACGGCGTCAACAACTCCGGCTCCATCGAGCCGCTGACCGCGGCGCAGCTCGCGGCGAAGGAGGGGATCAAGGTCTACACCGTCGGCGTCGGCAGCCGCGGCCCCGTGCCGATTCCGGTCAAGCGCCAGGACCCGTTCACCGGCGAGATCGTGACGACGTACCAGGTCGTGCGCGCCGACATCGACGAGGAGACGCTCGCCGCGATCGCCCGGACGACCGGTGGCGAGTACTTCCGGGCCACGACGGCGAAGACGATGGGCGACGTGCTGGCGCGCATTGACACGCTGGAGAAAACGCGCCTGACCGCGCCGAAGAGCGAGAAGGTCGACGAGCTCTATTTCCGCCCGCTGGCCGCGGGGATGATCGCCTTTGCGCTGTCGCTGTTGGGAGGAGAAACGCTGTGGCTGAAGCTCTCGGCGTGACGTTCCGCGCGGCGCCGCTGCTGTGGCTCGCGGCCGTCGCGCCGGTGGCGCTGGTGTTCCTCATCGCGCGCGAGCGGCGGCGGACGCGCATTGCGCGGCGGCTCGTGTCGGAGCGGCTGCGCGGCGTCGCCAATCCTGTACGTGTCATTCGCCCGTGGCTTCTCGCGATCGCCATCGCCGCAGCGGCCGTCGCTCTCGCGGGGCCGCAGCGCGGCGCGATGGTCATGCCGGTCGAGACGCGCGAGCTCAATCGCGTGCTCGTCGTCGACGTGTCGCTGTCGATGGCGGCGGAGGACGTCGGCACGTCGCGCCTCGACGCGGCGAAGGCGATCGCCAAGCGGATCATCGAGGCCCACAGCGGGCGCACCGGCCTCGTGGTCTTCGAGAACGGCGCCGACGTCGTCTCGCCGCTGACGGGTGACGGCGACGCGGTGGCGGCGCTGGTCGACTCGCTGCAGCCGGGCGAGGTGTCGCTTCCCGGCTCCGACGTCGCCGTGGGGCTGAACGCGGCGATGAAGCTGCTCGACGCCGATCCGCGGCAGCGCGGCGACATTGTCGTGATCAGCGACGGCGAGGATCAGGGGGGCCGCGCCACCGAGGCGATCGCCAAGTTGCGCGCGCGCGGCATTGCCGTGTCGACGATCGCCGTCGGCACGACGCGCGGCGCGACGATCCCGAATCCCGACGGCGGCGGCCCGCTGCGCGACGACTCCGGGCAGATCGTGACGACCGCCGCGCGCCCCGATGCGCTCGAGCTGATCGCGCAGCAGACCGGCGGACACTTCTTCGAGAACCCGTTCGGCGAGCACGCCCTCGACGCGCTGGCGGCGAGCGGCGGCGGCGCGGCGAAGCAGAAGAACGTGACGATCCCGATCGACCGCTACCAGTGGCCGCTCGGCGCCGCGTTCGCGCTGTTGATGCTCGGGTCGGTCGCGAATCGAGGTGCGGAGTGAAGGCCCCTCACCCGGCGCTTCGCGCCACCCTCTCCCCGCTTCGCGGGGCGAGGGGCCTTCAAAGCGCCCTCTCCCCGCGGTGCGGGGAGAGGGTCCGCGAAGCGGGGGTGAGGGGCGCATGATCGTACTCGTCATCGTCCTCGCGCTCGACTTCGGCCGCGTCTGGCACGACCTCACGTCGTACCTCGCGAACGGGCGCGGCGTGAAGCAGTTCCAGGCGAAGCAGTACGCAAAGTCGACGCAGTCGTTCGACCGCGCCAACGGCATCAAGTCGACGCCGGCGCGCCAGTTCAACCTCGGCACCGCCGAGGTCGCGGCCGGGGATCGCGAGCGCGGCGCGGCGGCGCTCGACCGGGCCATGCGCGATCCGCGCCTCCGCGCCGACGCGCTCTACAACCGCGGCACGAGCGCGCTGGAGGCGAAGGCGTTCGACTCGGCGATCCGCGACTACGTCGAGGCGCTGAAGCTCCGCCCGGGCGACGCCGCGGCGAAGCGGAACCTCGAGATCGCCCGCGTCCTCAAGCGCGCGCAAGAACAGCAGCAGCAGTCGTCGAAGGGCCGCAGCGGGCCGCAGCCGCAATCGCAAAAGCATCAGCCGCGCGCCAGCGGCGAGCAGCCGCAGGAGAAAGGGGAGACGGACCTCGACGCGCTGCTGCGGTCGGTACAGCAGCAGGAGAAGGAGGAGCTGGCGCGAATGCACCGGGCGCGCGGTGAGAAACTGCGCGTGGGGTGGTAGCGAGAATGCAGAATGCAGAATGCAGAATGCAGAATGGGTCGCGGCGCCGCATTCTGCACTCTGCATTCTGCATTCTGCATTTCGCGGCCGCCGCCGCGACCGCGAGCTCGCTTACCGTCGACAAGCGCACGCTCTCCCTCGACGACTCCCTGACCATCACCCTCGTCCTCGACGACGCCTTCGCCTCCGCCGACGTCCCGCAACTGCCGCTGCAGAACCTCGGCCTCGACGGTCCGCCCTCGCAGTCGACGAGCTTCGAGTGGATCAACGGGCAGTCATCGCGCAAGAAAATTCTCCGCTGGTCGGCGCACCCGCTCGTCGCCGCGGGCGCGCTCGTCGGTCCGGTCGTGCTGCACGGCGACGGCGGGCAGGTCGAGACGCTGCCGCGCATCGCCATCGACGTCCTGCCCGACCGGGCCATGCAGCTTACCGATCCCGACGCGGTGCTGCACGAGCTCCTCGCCACGGGGCGCGATCCGATCTTTCTCCTGGCCGAGGCGGACCGGAAGGAGGTGTACGCGGGGGAGGAAGTCGTCGTGACGTGGGTGCTGTACAACGGCACCAACGTCGAGCAGTACGGGCTCGCCGACCTGCCGAAGCTCGACGACTTCTGGACCGAGGAGCTCGACGTGCGCAACGAGCAACCGCAACAAGTCAACCTCGGCGGCACGGTCGTGCAGCGCGTGCCGATCCGCCGCGTGGCGCTCTTCCCGCTGCGCAGCGGCGCGCTTGTCGTGCAGCCGCTGGGGATCAACGGCGCGATCATGCGCCGGATGCGCGGCCCGGCCGATCCGTTCGGCATGTTCGAGGGCACCGTCGTCGAGGTCCACCGCCGCGCGCCGCCGCTGACGATCGTGGCGCGGCCGGTGCCGCCCGGGCCGCCCGTCGCGGCGGTCGGCGACGTCGCCATGAACTGCTCGATGCCGCTGCAACAGAACGGCGGGCCGGTCGTTGTCGACGTGACGATGAGCGGCCGCGCGAACCTGCGCGCCGTGCCGCCGCCGAAATTCGCGAAGGCGATCGACGGCAGCGTGCAGATCGTGGAGGGGAAGCTGAGCGTCGACCGCACCCGCGAAGACGCCACGATGACGCGGCGCTGGCGGTACCTGCTCTTTCCGGCGGCGCGCGGGATGTTCGCCGTGCCGCCGCTGACGTCGGCGATCCTCACGCCGGCGGGCGAGCGGCGGGAGCTGCGCTGCGAGGAGCACGTGCTGCCGGTCG
>DATDFB010000321.1:0-8088 GCA_036522835.1 Thermoanaerobaculia bacterium
CGACAACGCAACCGCCCCCGCCCCCGTGGCGACGCCTCCGGCGCCGCCGCGGCGACGGGCCGCAGGCCACGGGTAGCGCCTCGACCCGCGACGCTGCGGGTCGAGGCGCGGCCAGCGACTACCGATTGCCCGTGGGCGCCGAGGGCGTGCTCGGAATGGGAACGCCCGGCTGGTCGAGAATGTGGCGAATGATGGTCTTGATCTGATGGACCACGCGCTGAACCGGGTTCGGCCGGTCCGTGGAGTCGTTGGGAGCTGCGGTGGCGCTGACGGTGATGAGAAGGGCGAAGGTGATGGCGGTGAGCTTACGCATGAGAGATCGATTCTCCTTTCAGAATTGTTGGCTGTACTTGATCGGCCGCGATCAGGCACATAGGGACTACGATTGTGATTCCGCTCGACTCAGCGCATTCACGCTGGGATAGCAGCCAGGTGGGAGGAGGATCAGCGTTCCGGTTCGTGAAGCGGAAGCGTAAGCACCGGTCTCCCCTGGAACGGTAGATCGCGAAGAAACTCACGGACTTGACGAATCACCGGCGGCTGAGCCTTGCCGATCGCGACGACCTCACGCAAATATGAGAGTGCAGTGATGGCCCGGGAGGTCATGCCCGCGCGGGTGAAACGGTCCAGGAGAGTGCGACAGATTTGCGGGACACGGCTGGTCTCGCCGATGACGAGTAGCGTTTCCGCCAACTCGAGAGCGACGAGCGCCGCATCGCCTTCCATCTCGAAAGACTCGAATTCTTTCCAGGCGCGGTCGAACAGCGGGACGGCCGCCGCGAACTTTCCGGCGCTGACGAGCGTCGTCGCCAGCGCCCATCGGGCGCGCGTTGCTTCGGATGACATCCCGAGGACTTCGTATTCGGCGATCGTCAGCGTGATGTGCTCGACCGCCTTCGCCGTGTTCCCGATCTCGCGGTACGCCAGTCCGAGGTTGTAGATGACGAGGATGCGGTTGAGCTCATCGAGAGACTCTTCGTTCTTGACGGACTCCCAAATCTCGAGCGCCTCGCGGATGGCGCCGTGCCCGTGAAGAATGGCCGCTTGGGTAATGCGTGCCGCGGCGTACTTCGCGCGGTCGCCGAAGTCGAGGAAGATCTTGGCGGCATCGTCGGCCATGGCGATGGCTTCGGGCCGCTTGTCGGTCGATTTGAGGATGTTCGCTCGAACCAGCTTGATGCGCGCCAGGCCGTACTCCGGCAGCGCCGTTTCGCAAAGCAGACGTTCGGCTTCGTCGATGGCGGAGGCCGCTTCCGAGAATCGGCCGAGGAACTGAAGAACGAACGCGTGGTCGCGCCAGGCATCGGCGCGCAGCCCGATGACGAAGTCGCTCGGGTATTCGATGAGCGAGATTTCGTTCGTGATTTCGACGGCGAGCGAGGTGAGCTCGAGGGCTCGCGGCGGCGACTTACTCAGCTCGGTACGCATCCGCCCGAGCAGCAGCCGAACCGTGCCGGCGGTGCGTCCGACCGGCGATTTCATCACCGCCGTCCGCCACCAGGTCATCGGCGTATTCGCCAACGACTCCAGCAGCTCCGCCGCCTCGCGGTCTTCGTTCGCCAGGCGCTGCGACAGCGCGGTCATCTCCTGCATGCGCGGGGGGAGCGCCTGCGTTCCCTGCCACACGTCGGGGCTCCGCAGGAGTTCCGCTAGCTCGCGATCGAGGTCGTCGGTCGGCGGTTTCATCGCTTTTTTGCCCCGTTGCTCGACGCGCAGGGCATTAATGCAGGCAGTCTAGCGGGCGTGAAGGATACTCGTCAAGCACATTTTTCACGAAGTAACCTATAGTGACCAGGCTGCTGGGAATGCCGGGTCCGCCCGCTAGACTTAACCAGACACCGCTCGGTGGGGAGTCGCCAAGTGGTAAGGCAGCGGCCTTTGGAGCCGCCATTCGGAGGTTCGAATCCTCCCTCCCCAGCCACTCACCCCGCGTACGCGGCCCGCAGCTTCGCCAGGTCGAACTTCTTCATTTTCAGGAACGTCTCCGTCACCCGGGCGATCTGCTGCGGGGTGCCGTGGGCGAACATCGTCTCCATCTCCGTCGACGTGACCTGCCACGACACGCCGAACTTGTCCTTGAGCCACCCGCACTGCTCCGACCTGGGGTCGGCCGAGAGGCGCTCCCAGTAGTAGTCGATCTCCTCTTGCGTCTCGCAGTTCACCATCAACGAGATCGCCTCGTTGAACGAGAAGCCGTGCGGGTGCGCGCTGTCCATTGCCGCGAAGCCCTGTCCCTCGAGCTCGAACCGTGCAAACTTCACCGTCCCCTCCGTGTCGGGCCCCTCGCCGGCGCCGTAGCGCATCATGTCGCCGACTTTCGAGTCGTGGAACACCGAGGCGTAGAAGCGGATCGCCGCCTCCGCGTTGCCGGCTTGCTTGCCGGTGAACATCAGCACGGGCGTGATCTTTTGCGCCCCCGCGCCGAGCATGATCTGCCATGACAGCCCATAGCGGTCCTGCAGCCATCCGTATCGCTCGCTGAACGGATACGCGCCGAGCTCCATCAGTGCCGCGCCGCCGTCCGACAACGCGCCCCACAGGTCGTCCACCTCCTCCGCCGTCGCGCACGACACCAGGAAGGAGATCGACGGATTGAACTTGAAGAGCGGCCCGGCGGAGATGAGCGTGAACTCGTGTCCGGCGAGGTCGATCGCGACGACGTCGACGTCGCCCGACGGCGTGTTGTGCAGGGTGTTGACGCTCTTCACGCGCGAGCCGGCGAACACCGATGTGTAGAACTCGCCGGCCTCGCGCGCCTGCGTGTCGAACCAGAGATGGGTGGTGATTTTTTGCATGGCGTTCTCCTCATTGAATCGCGTTCGGGTCCATCCACAGCACTTCCCAGTGGTGGCCGTCGAGGTCGTGGAAGCTCCAGCCGTACATGAAGCCGTGGTCGATCGGGTCCTTGGCGTGCGTGCCGCCGGCGTCGATGGCGCGCCGCACCATCTCGTCGACCTCCGCCCGGCTGTTGCACGAGAGCGCGAACATCCCCTCGGTGACGCGCGTCGGGTCCGCCGGTTCGCGGTTCGCGAACGAGCGGAAGAACGGCTCGGTCAGCAGCATGAAGTAGGCGTCGTCGCTGACGACCATGCACGCGGCCTTCTCGTCGGTGAACTGCTTGTTGAAGGTGAAGCCGAGCGCGGAGAAGAACTCCATCGACTTCTCGAGATCGCGTACGCCGATGTTGACGAATAGCTTTCTGTTCATGATTACCCTTTAAGAACCGCGCGCAGCCTTGCGTCGCGGAGAGCCAGGCCGCCCCACAGCAGCGCGGCGACGTAGACGGGGAAGAGGATGTGGCTGAAAAGCGGATCGCCGACGCGCACGTGCGTCGCGACGGCGCCGCCGAGGTAGCCGGTCCAGAGGATCGCGCCGAGGACGCGGGTGCGAGGGATCAGATACGCGGCGAGGCAGGCGAGCTGGATGATGCCGAGCGGCAGCAGCACTCCGGCGGGATAGCCGAGCTTCGTCGTCCCTTCGACCGCCGCCGGCACCTGCAGCACTTTCATCGTCGCGTCCATCGCCAGGAACAGCACGGCGACGCCGCTGAGCACGCGGCCCGTCCACACCTGCGCGCCGGTCACTTCAACAGTGTCAGGAAAGGTTGTCGTGGTCATGGTTCCGTCTCCTTCGAATTGATTTCGAAGGGATAGACCGGGGCTCGCGGCAAAAATCATCGGTCGTCGCGAAAAAACATCGGCAGCCCGAACAGCGGAAAGAGCTTTTCAGTGTCGAGGAAGGCGTTCCAGGCCGAGATGCGGTCGCCGTCGAGGTCGAGGACGATGATCGCCCACGCCGCGTAGCGGCCGTCCTCGGTGAGGTGGTAGTGCCCGAACGCCGGCGACGCCGACGCCTGCACCGGTACGAGGCGCGAGCCGCGGCAGACCGATCCTGTGCCGAGGAGCCAGCCGCGGATGCTCTCCGCGCCGCGCAGCCACAGCGTGTACGGCGGCATCGACATCGTCACGTCGTCGCGCAGCAGGCCGACGAGCGCGTCGACGTCGTAGCTCTGGAATGCGTCGACGTAGCGGTCGACGACGCCCCATTGCTCCGCGGTCATCTCCGCCGGCACCGGCACGTTGCGGCTGGCCAGCGTCGAACGCGCGCGCTGCAGCGCACTGTTCACCGAGGCCACCGAGGTCTCCAGGCACTCCGCGGCCTCGGCGGCCGACCATCCGAGGACCTCCGTCAGCAGTAGCGCCGCGCGTTGGCGGGCAGGAAGGTGCTGCAGCGCGGCGACGAAGGCGAGGCGGATGCTCTGCCGCAGCGCCGTCGTCTCGAACGGATCGGCGTCCGTGGGCAGCACGCGCGCGTCCGGCACCGGCTCGAGCCAATGCGTGCGGTCGAGCATTTCCAGAGGCGAGTCGATCGTGCCGGCGGGAAAGTCTTCGATCGGCCGCATGCGCCGCGCGCTGTTGGACAGCGCGTCGAAGCAGACGTTCGTGGCAATGCGGTGCAGCCACGTGCGCACCGAGGCGCGCCCTTCGAAGCGGTCGAGACTCCGCCACGCGCGGATGAACGTCTCCTGCACGGCGTCCTCGGCGTCCGTTGCGGAGCCGAGCATGCGGTAGCAATGGCCGGTGAGAGAGGCGCGGTGCGCTTCGAGGGCGGAGACATCGACGTGCATGGCGCGCGGATGGTAACTGAGTTCACTTCTCCGCTTCGACGATGAGCGGCTCCTTCTCCGCCGACCTCGTCTCGAGCCCGACGAACGCCGCCGCCTCGGAGACGCCGTGCGCGACGCGGCGAACGTTGCGGAAGCCGCTCTGCTCGAGCATGCGCACGATGTCGGGCTCGGCGTAGAGGAATCGATGCTCGTAGCCGCGGAGAGAAAGGTTCAGCAGCTCGCCGGGCGTGTCGAGCAGCGGCTCGCCGAAGAAGGCGCGGCGGTAGTCGCGGAACTCGCCGGCGCCGTCGGCCCAGCCGGCGAGGTACCGCCGCACGACGCGGTCGAGATCCGGCATCGAGATCCGCATCCGCCCGCCGGGCCGCAGCACGCGGCGGCACTCGGCGAGGAGCTTGCGCCCGCCGCGGAGATCGAAGTGCTCGAAGAAGTGCTCGTTGTAGATGAAGTCGATCGATGCATCGTCGAGAAAGTGCAAGCCCGTGCGCACATCGAAGGCGACGACGCGGCGATCGGAAGGATAGACGTCGACGTTGAGCCAGCCGTCGATCACCTGCTGTCCACATCCGAGGTGCAAGCAGGCGGGGTTGCCGAGATAGGCGCGCGCTTTCCGGCGGGCCGAGGCAACGGAGTCGCGCCGCAGCGTGGAAATGAGCGCGCGACCGAACGCCTTCACGCGCGGCGGCAGCAGACGCCTGAGGTTCATTCTCAGGCGCGGATATTAAGTCACTTCTCCGCTTCGAAACGGCTCACTCGATTCGTCATTACCGTGATGAGGAGGGCTTCCGCCGAATCGGCGTCATGCTTTCTCCTTCGCGATTGCGCCGACTTTCCCGTTCACAGCAACAAGGTAATCCGCCGGCGCGAGAAAAATCTGCGCCCCCCGCATGCCCGCCGAGATCGAGATCACGTCGAACAGCTCGATCGTCTCGTCGGCGAACACGGGGTAGGCCTTCTTCGCCGCGAGCGCGGTCACGCCGCCGCGGATGTAGCCGGTCAGCGGCTGCACTTCCTTGAGCGGCACGACGTCGATGGAGCGGTCGCCGCTCAGCTTCGCCAGCGCTTTGAGATCGAGCTGCTGATCGCCGGGGATCACGGCGAAGCAGACGCCGTGGCGGTCGCCGCGCGCGACGAGCGTCTTGAACACCTGCTCCGGCGGCAGGCCGACTTTGCGTGCCACCGACTCGGCGGCGAGATCGTCGGGATCGACCTCGTATTCGCGCACCTCGTAGCGAATCCCGAGCGAGTCGAGCAGCCGCGCGGCATTGGTCTTCATCCGCGGAAGATCTGCCGCCGCGCGCTCACGCGGTCGGTCGCGCCCCAGGCGTACTTGTACTCCTCGGCGCCGCGGAGGAAGTCGAACGTCGTCGCCCCCTCGCGCACCGCCTCCTCGATCGCGTGCGCCACGATGAGCGTTCCGATCGACAGCCGCTCCAGCTCCGGGTCGTAGCCGCTCAGGTAGTAGTAGACCGTGCCGGCGTGCGTGAAGCCGTAGAACACCGCGACGATGCGCTCGCCGAGACGGATGGCGTGCATGCGGAGCGCGCCTTCGTTCAGCAGATCGCGCGCGGCCTCGCGATGGAAGCACTGCACGACGTCGTCGTCGAGCACGCCCGGAAGGCCGCGCCGCTGCCACCGCGCCGCGTGCAAGACATAGAGCGCGTCGAGCAGCTCGTCGAGCGTTTCGGCGGAGGCGCTTTCCGTCGTCACCGGCGCGATCCGCCCGAGCGCGCGGCGGTAGTAGCGGATCTTCTTGCGGAAGTGCGTGGAGATCAGGTTCTGCAGCTCGTCGCCGGCGCCTTCGATGGAAAGGATCGGGCAGCGGTCGTCGTCGAGGATCTGATCGTGCATCCCCTCCGGCAGCGGCGCGGTGAGCAGCGGCGACGCCGGCCGCAGCTCCTGCAGGTCCCACAGCGCGCAGTCGCAGCCGGCCAGCTCGGCCAAGAGCGGCGCGGCGTCGCCGTTGCCGACATAGTCGAGATAGTCGCTATTGCCGGTGCCGAGGAACATGCCGAGGGACTCGTCGCCGTCGCGGACGATGTATAGGGGTAGGAGCGCGGTCAGGCCGCCGCTTGCGTCGCGCGCAACGATCGTCGACAGCTCGTCGGAGCCGAACGCCCGCCACCACGGAAGCAGCCACATCGGCGACTGGAACGGCGTCGCGCTCTCCGACCTCCGCCACAGGGCCAGCCACTCCGCGCGCAGCCCCTTGAGCTCTTCCGGCGTCGAGATCAGCATCGCGCGGATCATAACTGTACCCCGGCCTGCGACTTGCTATTCGCGCGAGGCCGAAACGGAAGTTCGTCATTTTCGGGCTCACCGTCAGCTCCTCGTGGGGGAACGGGCACGCGACGGTGTGGCGCTCTCTTTTGCGGTTCCTCGCCGGCCTCGGTCATGAGACGCCGCTTCGTCGGTCCCGTCGCACGAAACGAGAAGCGTGCTCTCCTCGCCAGCGCCCGCGCCGTCCTCATCCCCAGCCGCTGCGCCGAAACCTCCTCCCTCGTGGCCATGGAGGCGCTGGCCTCGGGCGCGCCCGTCATGCCTACCGCAGCGGCACGTTGCCGGAGATCGTCGACGACGGCGCGTCACCGGCTTCCTCGTCGACGACGTCGAGGGCCTCGCCAGCGTGATCGCCAACGTCCGGCACATCGACCGCGCCCGCTGCCGCCTCGCAGCCGAGGAGCGCTTCGACGCGCGGAGGATGACCTCGCAGTATCTTGCGCTGTACGCGCAATGGACAAAGACCTCTTCACCTTGACGACCGACCACTTCACGATCGAAGGGCGCTCCCGCGCCGGCCACGAAACGTGGTTCCGCATCCGCGACCTCGGTGTGATGCTCGACCTCGGCCGCGGCGCCGACGCAGCCGTCGGCATCTCCAACGTCTTCGTCACGCACGCGCACCTCGACCACGCCGCCGGCATCGCCTTCTACGCCGGGCAGCGGCATCTGCATCGAATGTCCGGCGGGCGCGTCTGGGTGCCGGCCGAGTCGGCGGACGGCTTCCGCGAAATGATGCGGGTCTGGGAGCGCCTCACGAATTCGCGCTTCGAGGAGGTCGAGATCCTCGGCATGGCCGCGGGCGACGTCGTCCGCCTCGGCCGCGCGCACGAGGTCCGCGCGCATGCGGCCACGCACCGCGTCGCCGCCAACGCCTACGAGGTCATCGAGATCCGGCATCGCCTCAAAGAAGAGGGGCTGTCGCAGGAGGAGATCCACCGCCGCCGCGCGGACGTCATCGAGGAGTACCTTGCGCCGCTCCTCTTCTACACCGGCGACACTGACCGCGGCATCCTGGAGAGCTGCGAGGCCCTGTTCCGCGCCGAGGTGCTGATGATCGAGTGCTCGTTCATCGTTGACGGGCATCAGGAGCGCGCCGCGAAGTACCGGCACATCCATTTCGACGACATCGCCGACTTCGCCGAGCGCTTCCAGAACCAACTCGTCGTCCTCACGCACTTCAG
>DATDFB010000322.1:0-54922 GCA_036522835.1 Thermoanaerobaculia bacterium
GCGGTGTCGTCATTCCTGGCAAAGGAGCAGCCGTTCGCGCTGACCGCCTCGTCATTCCTCGGCGCGGAGAGCGCGATCGAGACGGCGATCGAAGACTCCGGGACGCCGGCCGTGGCGGCGTTCGCCGCGACGGTGTTGCCCGACGCGCACTACACCTTCGCGCTCTTCGGCGACGTGACCGACACGATCCGCCGCCACGACCCGAAGGCGCGTATCTTCGACGGGAAGGACCTCGGCACGAGCGGCCGGGTCTACGTGCCGATGGCGCTGGCGTCGGAGGCGATCTTCAACGCGCCGCCGTCGGTGGAGGTGATCGTCGCCGCGCCGGCGTGGAGCGACGACGTCGATCCCGAGGCGCTCGCCGAGCTGCGCGCGCTCTCCCCCGGCGGCACGCACTCGCGCAGCACGCAGATGGCGGCGCTGGCGTCAGCGAAGATCCTCATCGAAGCACTCCGCCGCGCCGGCCACGACGTGACCCGCGAGGCGGTGATCGAGACGATCGAGTCGCTCTACCGCTTCCGCACCGGCCTCACGCCGCCGCTCTCGTTCGGGCCGAACCGGCACGCCGGAACGAGCGGCGCGTTTTTGCTGCAGATCGATCGGGAGAAGAAGGCGCTGCGGGAGCCGCAGTGGGTGGAGTGACGCGAGCGGTGAGCAGGCTGCGATGCTGATGATGGCTCGCCAATCGATGTCATGATCAAAAACCTGCGTTTTGCCAGCATCTCATTGTTTCTTCTCTCGTGGTTCACGTTCAAACTCGTCAGAGACCGCGAACATCTAAGAGACGTCGTTGTAGCTATTGAACGCCGGGTTGTCATGGCGACGATACTCGATGCCGAGCTGCCGGAAAGCGATGAGTTGCCATATGTCCCACATGATCAAGAGGTCAACGTCGAGGATGCAATTCGTGCATACAGTGCGTTCCACGGGCGTGGAGAGATGTATGCCCTTGGACAAATGTGGGATCGCCTGCCGCTCCGATACGAGAGAGCGACTCGGATGATCGGTGGTGGTCGCCTGTATTTTGCCACACAGTACGGTCATAACACGGTCGATAGCTATATCGACACATTTCGTGAAGACGACCATATCGCGTGGTGTCCGCCGCTAAAACCGGATAAAGCCGTCCGCGAAGAGGATCGCGTGTTTTTTCTTCCGATCAACGTTCAGCGCGACACCGAGTCGCCAAGCGATCTCATCGGAGGAAACTTCACTTTTGTTGCCACTAACTACGAGTTCGACCGTTCGACAGCCGGGTCGGAAATGGGATGCGCAAGGCCGGGTCGTCAATTGCTGATTGTCGTTGATCGCGATAGTGATTTCTCGTCCGAAGAGCTTACGACGGTGGATGACCTCAACGCTGAAGCGCTGGTATTAGGCAGACAGATCGGCGTGATACGCGACGATGCTGCTCATACGTACATGGAGGCACGAACCAGGCTGGAATCCGGACGAGTCACTGTTCCGGTGGTCGGCGGCGACGTAGAAGCGCGCAGCGCCGTTGCGGTGGCTCAGGGAGCAATGTTGATGCTACTCGCGTGGGTAGCTTTTACCTTACGCACAATCGCCGTCAGTCCTACGGTTACCGACGACCCGGTCGGTCCTAAAGAGTTGGTAAACCTATGGCATCGCAGCTCTGTGGTCCATCGCCCGGCGCTGATTTGCGAATTCATCCTGTGGCTGGCTTTCCACGTAGGTACTCTGATCTCGCCGTTTGTTGTCTTTGTGGAAGTGCAGAAGCGATTAATCGTTGCACAAGAAGTTGGTGTTGAAGCTTATGCGCTCGTCGTAGTCGCGATACTCACATTCAGCGCGCTCTTCAGTCTGGTTGCGCTTGTGCGGCAAGCGTGGCCGTGGAGCCTGCGGCAGAGCAGCGACAACGAAATCTATCCAATATGAGCTCCGGTCAGGAGCGCTTGTCTGAGCCCCAAATCAAAAAGGCGTCCCGAAGGACGCCTTTTCGATTGCCGCTGTCGGAATCGCCTAGTTGCAGTTGCCGGCTTTCAAACGGCCGACGCGGGTGTGCCAATTGAACGTACCGCTCGAGGCGAGGTACTCCGTGGTGAAGTACATCGTGCAGTCGTCGGTGGGGTCGACGCTCAGCGCGGCGTAGTCGCCCCAGCGGCTCAGCGTGCGGGTCTGCGAGCCCGTGCCGCCGAAGACCGAAACCTCGGGCTGCATCGTGTTGATTGGATCCGTGGCGTTGCGCAGCGTGTAGAAGATCGACGGGAACAGCGAGCTGCTCGACTTGCTGTAGCCCATGACGATGTTGCCGACTTTGTCCATCGCGGCGCTGCCCATCCAGCGGTGCGTGGAATCGGGCGCGAACGTCGACTGCTGGAAGACGCTCAGGTTCGTGCCGCTGGCGCGCAGCTCGTACCAGCGCACGCCGGTTCCCTGGTTTTTCTTGTTCGTGCCCGTCTTCACGGAATGATTGACGACGATCGCGCCGTACGTGCCCATGTTGCGGTAGGCCATGCGGTACATCATGCGGTCGCCGAGCGAGTCGAGCTGCTGCGAGGTGCCGGACTGCGTGATGCACGTGCCGCCGCTGCCGCAGGCGGGCGTGAACGCGCTCACCGGAAGGTTGATCGGACCGGTGAGCGTGGTGTTGGCGGGCGTCGTCCAATCGACGTGGAACTTCCAGTAATTGAGGCTGTTCGTCGCGAATTCGAGCACATAGTTCGGCTCACCCGCCGGCGGCAGCGCCGTGCCGTCGAAATCGGACGGCAGCTCGCCGCCGTGCGCGGTGCCGGTGTTGAAGCACTGCTGCGTGGCAGGCTGCCCGGCCAGCATCTTCGCCGAGTCCCACGCGCACACCCAGCCGCCGCCGAAGGTCTGGCCGTTGGTGAACATGTTGTACGTGACGTAGTAACCATCCGGCCAGATGCCGACTTTGGGATAGTCGTTGAACTGGTTTCCGTACGAGAACGAGTAACGGTTGTAGCTGCCCGTCGGATCCGGACCTGTGGAAACCGCGACGCACTGCGTGTAGGGCTGCGAGCCCACTGCGAACTGCGTGAAGAGCCAGCGATCGTGAATCTTGTCGTACTGGACGATCGGATCGCCGTCATTGCGGGTCTGGCACACGCCGCCGAATCCCGACCAGATCGTGTTGCCGTTCGCGGGACCGTAGACGATGGCTCCGGTCTGGGCGTCGAAGACCGCGAACGCTTCATTGACCCACTGCACGTACCACTGGTGCGTGCCGGTGCCGTCGGTATATTGGCGGCCGACGGCGCCGTTGGTGTCGGGCGGAGCGGCGTTGACGGCGTAGTTGCCGAGGCCGACGCCTTCGAACGAGCCTAGGATCGCGGGAGTCTGCTGGGTGACGCCGCTCTGAATGGCGGGGTCGTTCGCATCGGCCGGCAGACCGGCGCCCTTGTTGACCTTCTTCGGCTCGAACTTCTCGCGTGCCGGACCCGCCTCGGGCGGAATCGGCTTGATGTCGCGCAGGTTCGGCGACCGGTCGTTTTTGGTCGATTGATCGACCTTGGAATGCCCGTAGGCGTTGCCGTTGCCCGGATCCGCCAGGATCGGGAACGCGCAGAACGCGACGATCACACAGAACAGGAATCCTTTTTTCATTTGCCCTCTCATTTCGCTTGATGGATGGAGATCCTGCAGCCGCCCTGAGCAATGATCCGGCCAAGAGCTAAGTGATTGAAAACACGTATCGACCTGTCGAAAAAGGGTCAGTTGTTGGGCAATTTGGCGGATCAAGTTGTGTTCCTGGGTCAGAAGAGGACAGGTTACGGTGCCGTCGGCAGCGGCCAGACGAATGCTCCGCGGCCGCGAGTCCAGAGCGACAGCGCCGTCGCGCCACGGTCGATCTGCATGTCCCAGATCATCACGGCCGGTAATCCTGCGGTGAAGCGCTGCCACACCGGGGAGGCCGCGGTGATGTCGTCGGTGAAGTAGAGGCCAAAGTCGGTCCCGGCGTAGACCTGTGCCGGAAGATTCGGATTCACGATCACCGAGTCGACCGGGATGTCGGGCAGATTGCCGGACTTGTCGGTCCAGGTGAACGTCGCGCAATTCGCGGCGGTGCAGTCGATGCGGAAGAGGTGCCCCGGCGTCGACGGTGTGTTGTCGTCGAAGCCGCCCACGGCGGCGTAGCCGATCGGCGTGGTGGTCGTGGTCGGGTCGAGGGCGATGCCGAGGATCGGACGATTCGGAAGCACGGCGTTGCTGCCCGTCACGTTGACCCACGTGGCCTGCGAGGCCGTGCCCGTGCCGAGGTTGAAGCCGATCTGCACGTTGCCGTCGTTCGTGCCGATGATCGCCACCGTGTGCGTCTTCGGCGAGTACTTCACCTGATTGATGAACGAGCGGTTGCCCAAGGTCTGCTTGGTCAGGTTCTGCGTGGACGGATTGTTCGTCACGTACCACGTCACCGTGCCGTTCGCGTTCGCGGCGTTGCCGGTGATCGTCTCCCACACGCGCGTGGTGCCGGCGACGAGGCGCCCGCAGCCGCCGCTCGATCCGGCAGCGGGGCAGTCGGTGCCGCCGGCGATGCCGCCGTGGAAAAGATCGAACGGGAGGACGAACGACTGCGTGTCGCTGCCCCATCCGCCCTTTTTGCTCGTCCACGTCGCGCCGCTGGCGGTGCAGTTGCTGATGCAGCGGGAGAGACCGCCGCTGTTGTTGCCCTGCCAGAAGCGGAGGCTCGTGCCGGTGCCGACGGGGTCGATGCGCGCGTAGAAGCCGTCGCCGCCCAGACCCATCTGCCATTGCACCGCGCCGGTGGGACTGCCGCTGAAGGTGGCCGAGCTCGGACCGTTGTCCTGCGCGCCGCCGTTGACTTGCGGGCTGGCGGCCGTGTCGAAGTTGCCGCTGATGTCGCCCGAGTAGAACTCGATCGTATTGAAGCCCGTGTCCATGTTGAACCAAGTCGGATCGGCGCTCGACGAGGCCGTGTTTGCGTTCGTCGATCCGTGCGCGCCGCCGTCATTGCCGAGGAGGAGAATGCTCGACGATCCCGGCACGAAGGCGAGCGCGTGCTGGTCGGTGTGCACCGGACCGGCGCTGCCGCTGTAGCTGTAGCCGCAGGTGAGGTCGTTGAACGACGTGCCGGTGCGCGTGGCGAACCAGACGTCGAACGTGCTGATGAAGACGCGGTCGGCGTTGTTCGGATCGACGGCCACGGCCTGGTCGTACCAGTTCTGCGGATAGTCGCCGCTGCCGGCCGCCACGCCGTTGCCGCATTTCTTGAGCGAGAAGCCGGCCGAGCCGCCCATGAAGCTCCAGCTCGTGCCGCCGTTGGTCGTCACCCACACGCCGAGCTGGCAGCCGTTGGCGTTGCCGCAGCCGCTGTCGTTGTTCGGCGTGATCGACTGTACCTGCGCGTAGATGACGTTGACGTTGCTCGGCGCGACGGCCATGTCGATGCGGCCGAGCTGGTTGCCGGTGGTCGAACTGACGTAGGCGACGCCGGTGCCCGCGTTCATGTTCGCGTTCGCCGGATAGGCGCTGGTGGCCGTCGACTGGTACTTGAAGCCGTTGGCGTTGCTGGCGATCGAAGTGAACGCCGGACAGCCGCTGGCCGGCATGGTCGCGCTGTAGATGCCGTTCGCGCCGTTCTGATTGAGGTTGTACTGCACGGTGGTGGCGAAGCCGCGTACGCCGACGGCGGCGAGGATGCGCGTCACGCCGCTGCCCATGTTCGTCAGCTCCAGCGCGGTGATGTCCTGGCGCATGGTGTTGAAGCTGTTCGTGAGACACGGGCCGGTCCAGTTCGCGCCGGCGTCGTACGAGAAATAGAGTCCGAGCTTCGTCCCGGCGACGACGCGGTTGCTGTTGTTCGGATCGACGCGCACCTTGCCGACGGCGTTGTACTGCGGGAATTGCCCGGCCGGCTCCGGCAGCGCCGGGCCGAAGACGTCGGGGGCAAGCACGGTCCAGGTCGCGCCGGCGTCGGTCGATTTGAGGATGCCCTGGCTGCCCATGGAGAACGAGCCGTAATTGAGGTCGCCGGTGCCGGCGTAGATGGTGTTGTGGTCGTTCGGATCGATCGTCACGGAGTCGATGCTTGTGGTGGAGATGAGCGGATCGTCGGTGGTGACGCTCCACGTCGTGGAGCTGCTGCAGCAGTTCGTGGTCTTCCACACGCCACCGCCGACGGTGGCGGCGTAGGCGACGATGCTGCCGTTCGTGGTCGTGGTCGGATCGACGGCGATGTTGTTCACGCGCCCTTGCGTGGTGGTGTAGTTGTAGCAGCCGGAGCAGCCGGTCATCCGCTCGGGCTTCGGACCGAGTGGGGTGAAGGCGGTGTCGTTGAGGACGAGCGGGGAGAGGGTGCGGTTGGCCATCGGGCTGGGGACGAGGCCGTGCCCTTTCTTTTTGCCGTTCGGCGTGCCGCGCGGAACCTTCTTGTCCTGCTCGGCGGCTTTGCGCACCCAGCCGGGATTGAACTTGCCGGTGGGGAAGGTGAGGCGGTCGTGCCAGTAGTCCTCGAGCTGGAGGAGGCGCGCGCCGTCGGTCTCGGCGTCGCCTTCGCTGAACGCTGCGACGGCGGTGAGCTTGGAGATGCCGCCGTTTGCCGCGACCTGGAACTTGCCGGGCTCCGATGCAGTGGTTTTGAGGCGCACCGGCGCTTTGCCGAGCGATGCGGCCCGGACGCTGCTCGGCGCGGCTTCGTCTGCGGGCATGCTGGCCGTGACGGCGAAGGCGCCGTCGCTGTCGGCGACGGCCCGCAACGTCGTCTTTCCACCGCCCTCGGCGGTGATGACGATCGTCACCGGCTCGCCCGGCGGCCAGTCTTCGCCGCGGAACGTCACGACTTCGCCGGGGGCGTAGATCGGTTTGTCGGTGGTGAGCTTCGCCGCGAACGCGGAGCCGAAAGAGACGAGGAGAAGAGCAGCCAGAGCGAGGGTAGTCCGCTTCATGGTTACACCGCCTTTCGTGATCCGAGTGGAATGCGGCACGGAAGTATATATGGTTCGCGCTACTTCCGCATGATCGCGTAGACGACCTTATCGCTGTCCTGCCGAAATAAGCGCGCCCCGATCTTCTCCGCCGCTTTGCGCGAGCGCCAGTTGTTCTCGCCGATGACGAAGACGACGCGCTCGACGAAACGAAAGGCGTGGGCGAGCATGAGGGCCTTCATCTCGCTGTTGACCGCGCCGCCCCAGAATTTGCGCTCGAGGAAGGTCCAGCCGATCTCGACCTCGCTCGCCTCCGGCCGCAGGTTGCAGTAGCGCGTGCTGCCGATGATCCTCCCGCTCGCGCGGTCGACGATGGCGAAGGCGCCCTTCGAGGCGATGGCGCCGTCGAAGTAGCGCCGGAACACGTCGGGCTTCCAGCGGTCGCGCTCCGGATGCTGCTCCCAGATCATCGGATCGCTGGCGGCGCGATAGAGCGCGTCGAAGTCTTCGGGCCGCAGCGGGCGGAGGTCGACGAGGGCGCCGTGCAGGGCCGGCTGGAGATCGAAGGGGGTCACGCTGCGAGGGTACTATCTTTCCGATGCCCATTCGCATCGGCACGCAAGGCTGGAACTACCCGGCGTGGGTCGGACCGATGTATCCGCCGAACACGCGGCCGCCGGAGTTCCTGCCGACGTACGCGCGCGCGTTCGGAACGGTGGAAGTGGACTCGACGTTCTACGCGATTCCAGACGCGAAGACAGTGCGCGGGTGGGCGGAGAAGACGCCCGCGGACTTTACGTTCGCGCTGAAGATGCCGAAGGAGGTGACGCACGAGCTGCGCCTGCGCCACGCCTCGGATGTCGTGCAGGAGTTCCTCGACCGGGCGCGGGAGCTCGGGCCGAAGCTCGGCCCGGTGCTGTTGCAGATGGGGCCGGACTTCGCGCCCGACGAGCTGGAGTCGCTCGAGCAGTTCCTGCCGGCGTTGCCTTCCGACGTGCGCTTCGCGATCGAGCTGCGCCAGAACAACTGGATGCGCGCCCCGGTGCTGCCGCGCGTGCTGGAGCTGCTGCGCGCGCAGGGCATCGCGCTGGCGCTGAGCGACGGCCGCTGGATTCCGCGCCCGACGATGCTGAAGCTGGCCCAGCAGCCGATCGCCGATTTCCTGTACGTGCGGTGGATGGGTCCGGACCGCGAGATCACCGACTACTCGCGCATCCAGTTCGACCGCTCGGCGGAGATGGAATCGTGGGCCGAGGTGCTGCGGCGCGTGGTGCACACGAAGGAGATCTTCGGCTACTTCAACAACCACTTCGCCGGCCACAGCCCCGCCAGCGCCCGCGAGATGCAGCGGCTGTTGGGACAGACGCCGGTGGAACCGGCGTCGCTGCGGGTGCAGGGGTCGTTGTTTTGAAGGGTGGGTATGAAGGTTTTCTTTCCTCGACCGTTGCGCTGAGCTGGGATCAGATTGGATTACTTGCTGCGATCGCGGCAACGCCTTCTCTTCGCATCGCTCGCGGCCAGCGCGTTCCTCATCTACCTCGATCCCAGCACGGCACGCGTCTGAACACTCATCGTGTCGCACAGCCTCGCGGCACTTTCGTGCAGGCGACGAAGCGAATTGGGTCCTCTTCATGCTTGCCCTCGGGATCGTCGCCGATGTGCCCAACCTGTGCCCTTTCACGGGCCTGGCAGCGATTGACGATCATCTGTACAGTGCTGTACAGTTGAAAGGAACTGTTGATGAGTCGGACAGAACACAAAGGCGCTGAAGAGGCTCGGAATCAGCTTCCCGATCTTTTGGAGGCGGCTCAAAAGGGACGTTCAACGGTCATCACGAAACACGGGCGGCCTGTTGCCGCCATCATCCCGGTCGACGAATTCGTTGGTCGCAGCCCGCAGCGGTCACTCTTGCCGTTGAGGGCGACCGGACGTGGTCTTTGGGGCAAGCGCAGTGACCGCATGCTACAAGACCTTCGTGACGAATGGAGCCGCTAGACCTCTCAGGCTTGCCGGAAGATGCGCTGATCTTTCTGGATTCAGCGCCCATCATCTACTTCCTTGAGGATCACCCGAAATTCGGACTTCGCTTTCACCTCCTCTTCGAGGAACACGCCAAAGGGAAGATGCGCTTCGCCATTTCGACGATCACCATTGCCGAAGTCTTAGCCGGACCGATCGGCGTCGGTGACGAGACGCTGGTGCGTCGATACCGCGGCATCCTCGAGTCATGGCAGGTTGTGTCTCTCGATGCTGAAATCGCGGAAAGCGCGGCCCGCGTGCGCGCATCGTTCCGACTCAAGATCGCGGATGCGGTTCAGGTGGCGAGCGCTCTCGCCATCAACGCCGATGCGCTCGTGACACATGATCGCGACTTCAGCAACGTGCGCTCGCTGCGCGTGATCTCATGAGCCGGCTTCCACTCCGAAGGGAATGAGAGGACCCGAACTGAGCTTCCGGCGCGAATCAGGCTAACTGCTTCGCATCCTGCGGGATAAGTTGGTAGCGCATACGGGATTCGAACCCGTGTTACCGCCGTGAGAGGGCGGCGTCCTGGACCCCTAGACGAATGCGCCGTGCGGGGGCTGCGGAAGATACGACGGCGTAACTCCTGGGGTCAAGCGCCGATTCCCAACATTAATAATGTGGTGCCCACGCCGCCAGCGTCAGCGGCGGCCCCCCCGCCCCGGCCGCGCTCGCCGTCACGGTGTGGCGGGGGAAGCGGGAGAGCAGGCCGAAGAAGAACGTGCTGTCGCCGCCGCTCACCGGCGGCTCGAACGTGAACGTCACGCGGCCGCCCTCGCGCACGGCCGACTGCAGGCCGACCTTGCCGAGGTTGCCGCGCGTCGTCACGAAGACGTCGGCCTTGCCGCTGCCGTCGAAGTCGAACCTGGCGTTCGGTCCGAACTCGACCGTCAGCGTGCGGATGCCGTTCGCGCCGGCGGCGTCGCGCAGGTCGATCCGGTATTCGTACACGTACAGCCCGGCCGCGGCCTTGTAGTTGCGCGACTGCAAGAAGCCGCTTGCCGACACCGGCGCGCTCAGGTCCTCCGCCGCCACCTTGCAGTTCCGGCTGAACACGCACTGCACCTCGGGCGCCGAGACGGAGACGACTTTCAACGGCTGAGCGGCGGCGGCGGGCGCGAGCAGGAGCAGACAGACTCTTAGAGTTTTCTTCATCATGTTTTCCGGTCACCGAGTAGTGCGCCGGCGCCGAAAAACGTTTCATCCGGCACGGCAGACGCAATGTCCAGACGCGGAGGGAAAGGCAATGCCCAACGCAATCACGATGCTGAAATCGGATCACGCCGTGGTGAAGCGCCTGCTGCGCGAGCTCGACGAGACGAGCGACCGCGCCGGCCGCCAGCGCGAGCGCCTCGTCGCCGAGATCGAGCGCGAGCTGAAGATTCACTCGCAACTCGAGGAAGAGCTGTTCTACCCGACCTTCAAGGCCTGCGCGGAGAACACCGACGCGGAGGATCTATTCTACGAGGCCACCGAGGAGCACCACGTCGTCGACATGGTCCTGCCGGAGCTGAAGGCGGCGTCGGTCAAGTCGCCCGAGTTCGCGGCGAAGGCGAAGGTGCTGCGCGAGCTCGTCGAGCACCACGTACGCGAAGAGGAAGGGGAAATGTTCGCCGAGGCCCGCCGGCTGATGAGCGACGAGCAGCTCCGCGAGCTCGGCGACGCCATGACCGGCCGCAAGGAAACGCTCGTGGCGATGTGGACGAACCCGGTGCTCAAGCCAGTGAAGCAGATCCAGAGCGCGGTGCAGAAGGTGATGCCGACGAAGATCAAGAACGCCAAGGCGAACGCGATCGCCAAGATGGGGGCGGGGGAGGCGCGAAGATAGATACGATGGAGGCGTGCGCATCAAAGTCTGCTGCATCGCCTCCATCGACGAAGCGCGCCTGGCCATCGGCGCCGGCGCGTCCGCGCTCGGCCTGGTTTCGGAGATGCCGAGCGGGCCGGGCGTGATTCCGTGGGAGCGCATCGCCGAGATCGCGGCCGCGGTGCCGCCGCCGATCGCGACGTTTCTTCTCACGTGCAGTCAGGACGCGGAGGAGATCGTCGCGCAGCAGCGGCGCTGCGGCACGAACGTGATTCAGATCTGCGACCGCCTGGAGCGCGGCGCGTACGCCGACGTCCGCCGCGCGCTGCCGGGAATCGGCATCGTGCAGGTGATCCACGTCGTCGACACGAGCTCCATCGACGAAGCGCGCGCCGTTGCGCCGCACGTCGACGCCCTGCTGCTCGACTCCGGCAATCAGTCCGCGGCCGTCAAGGAGCTCGGCGGCACCGGGCGCGTGCACGACTGGACCCTCAGTGCGCAGATCCGCGCCGGCGTCGATGTT
This sequence comes from Thermoanaerobaculia bacterium, assembly GCA_036522835.1. Lineage (GTDB taxonomy): Bacteria > Acidobacteriota > Thermoanaerobaculia > Gp7-AA8 > Gp7-AA8 > DATDFB01. Next base: position 11,219 of record DATDFB010000322.1, read on the forward strand.
CCGCTGTTTCTCGCCGGAGGCTTGAAAGCGGAGAACGTGCGCGATGCCGTCGCGGCCGTGCAGCCGTTCGCGCTCGACGTCTGCAGCGGCGTGCGCACCAACGGCGCGCTCGATGCGGAGAAGCTTCGCGCGTTCGTCAACGCTGCAGGGTAGGAACCCAGTGCCCGTGGCGTCGCGGCGGAAGTTTCGACGTACGGCGTTCTAGGCGTGCGTGCGCGCGGCCTGCTCATCGCGCCGCTCGGCCCAGGCCCGATTGAACGCGTCTTTGTACACGTGCTGCGCGGCCTCGGGGATACGTGCTCGGGATAGAGTTCCGGCGCCGTCGTCGGGCATTTGAAGTAGAAGCTCAGCCACTCCTGGATGCCGGACCAGCCGCAGCGCTGCGCGAAGTCGAGCAAGAGGGCCAGGTCGAGGACGATCGGCGCCGCCAGAATCGAGTCGCGGCAGAGGAAGTCGATCTTCATCTGCGTCGGATAGCCGAGCCAGCCCGAAGAGATCGATGTCGTCCGACCCTTCCTTGGCATTTGCCGCGCGGCGGGTAGTACTCGATGCGTACCTTGTGAAAGAGGTCGCCGTAGAGCGGCTTGCAGGTCTCCGGCTGCAGGATCGTGTCGAGCACGCCGAGCTTCGTCACTTCTTCGACTTGAACGAGCCGGGACCGTCGAGCACCTCGCCGACGATTACCAGGCATTCAAAGACGCTCACGCGCGCGCCGGCGCGGCCATCACGCGCGACGCGTTGCTCGAGTGCGGCGTCGACGAGCGGACATGCGGCCGCGTGGCGCAGCTCATCGCCGCGCACGAGTGCGCCGCGGCCGGCGACGCCGACGTGGCGCTGCTCAACGACGCCGACGCCTTGTCGTTTTTCTCGTTGAATGCGAACGGCTACGCCGACTACTTCGGCGCGGCGCAGACGAGGAAGAAGGTGGGGTGGACGCTGGCGCGCATGCGCCCGGCGTCGCGGGGGCGGCTCCAGTCGGTGCGGTGGCGGCCGGACATCGCGGCCATGCTCACGTCTTAGGCTGCCCGCCGGAATCGCCGTTGCCGTGCGTCTGGCGGTACTCGCCGGGCGCCATGCCGAAGCGCTTTTTGAACGAGTGGTTGAAGTTCGAGACGTCGTTGAAGCCGACGCCGTAGGCGATCTGCGAGATGCGCTCGTGCGTCTGCACGATCAGCATCGAGGCCATCTGCAGCCGCCGCTCGACGATGTAGCTGCGGATCGACATGCCCACTTCTTCGCGGAAGAGATGCGCGAGGCGAGAGGCCGACAGGCCGATCATGGCCGCCAGTGCGTGGATCGACGGAGCGTCCCTGTATTGCTCGTCGAGCACAGTTCTCACTCTTCTGATCCTGCGATCCATTTCACATTCGCCTTTGCTGAAGCACTTAAGGAACTTGGCGGGCGTTTGTAACATGCGCTTGCGACGCGCCGATTGGTGGCCATTGCTATGACTTGGTAATCGGCACGACATGGTTTTAGCGCTGTTTGCAACGAGGAGCCGTTTGTCTCCCACTCGTGGAAAGTGGTTGGTGGAGAGAGGCGTAATCGATGCTGCACGCCCGCCCGGAAACCGCACAAAAACGGACGGGGGGAGCACCATGCAGAATAGTGCGCTGGCTCTGAAACGGACCTACAGGGTGTAGGACGGAAGGCGAGGGCACACGCTTCGCTACCGTCGATTTTTCCTATGGAGCTGTCGCGGTCCGAGATCGAGCAGCGCGTGCGCGCGCTCGGGCAGTGGTTCCACAACATCGACTTCCACGGCGTCAAGACCGCCCCGGACCACTTCCTCGGCGACTACCCGAACGTGAAGTGGAAGAACTTCGCGCACGCCATTCCGGAGCGGCTCGACGGCAAGTCGGTGCTCGACGTCGGCTGCAACGCCGGCTCCGATTCGATCGAGATGAAGAAGCGCGGCGCCCACCGCGTCGTGGCCATCGACAGCGACGAGGGCTATCTCAACCAGGGCCGTTTCGCCGGCGAGGTCTCGGGGTTCTCCGACATCGAGTTCCGCAACCTCTCGGTGTGACGTGGCCCGGCTCGGCGAGCGCTTCGACGGGGTCATCTTCATGGGCGTGCTGTACCACCTTCGCCATCCCTCTACGCGGCGCTGCGCAGCATGGCCTCGGCGCAGGCGCGGTTCGGGATCCACCAGTTCGTCGGGTCGTGCGTCATCGCCGAACATCCCGAGGACGAGGTCTACATCTGCCGGCGCGGGCAACGGGCGGAACGTGGTGACGCGTAGATGCCGATCGAAGCGGTGATGCTCTGGAACGAGCCGAACAACCTGTCGCACTGGGATTTCGAGCTCGATCCGGAGTGGATGATCTTCTCCGAGATGAGGGCGCTCGCCGCCGACGTCGTGCGCAGCGTTAACGGCTCATTGCCGATCGTCCTCGGCGGGATCTCGCCGATTGACGCCCGCTTCATCTGCCGAATGAAGGAGCAAGGGGTGCTCGACAAGGTCGACGTCGTGGCCATGCACGGGTTTCCCCTCGACTGGAACCACTGGCAGATCCACGAGTGGCCCGACAAGCGGCAGGAGATCCGCGACGTGAAGCGGCTGCGCACACGGACGCCCTGGCCTGGTTCGACCGGCAGATGACGGCGCTTCACGATTTCGACGTGACGGTCACGTACTGTTTCACCCCGGGCTCGCGGGGCCTGCGCGATCACTACACCTCGCCGCCGCAGAAGGTGGAAGAATTCACGGAGTTCTGCACGGCGATGACGCGGCGTTACTCCTAGGAACGAGTTGTGCACGCATTCGCTTGCAAAACACCAGAGGTTTGCATGCGAAAAACGCTCAACATTGTCCTCGCTCTCACCTTCCTTTCCACGGTGTCCGCCCAGGCCGCTTCCCGCACGGAGCTCCACGACACGATGCGCAAGCTGTGGGAAGACCACGTCACCTGGACGCGCATCTACATCATCGACGCCGCCGCCGGCTCGCCGGAAACCCAATTGACCGCGCAGCGCCTGCTGCAGAATCAGGCTGACCTCGGCAACGCCGTGGCCACGGTCTACGGCCGCGCCGCCGGCGACAAGTTGACGGCGCTGCTGCGCGATCACATCCTCACGGCCGCCGATCTGGTGACCGCGGCGAAGGCAGGCGATCAGGCCAAGGTGGCCGCGGCGAAGACGAAGTGGTACGCGAACGCCAACGATATCGCCGTGTTCCTCAACGGCGCGAATCCGAAGTGGTGGGCGTTGCCGGCGCTGCAGTCGGCGATGAAGACGCACCTCGACCAGACGCTCGACGAGGCCACGCATCAGCTCCAGGGGAAGTATTCGGATTCGATCAGGGACTACGAAGGGATCGTGAACCACATCCTGATGATGGCGGACCTCTTGACGAACGGCATCGTCGCGCAGTTCCCGGAGAAGTTCGATCGGCCCTAAACTGCTCGCATGTTCGCGAGCACGCCGAAGCCGCCGTATTACGCCGTGATCTTCACGTCCGTCCGCTCCGGGGACTCGGGCTACGCCGAGACCTCGGAGCGGATGAACGAGCTGGCCCGCGAGCAGCCCGGTTTCTTAGGCATCGAGAGCGTGCACGGCGACGGCGGCGGGGGCATCACGGTCTCGTACTGGAAGGATCTCGAGTCGATCCGCGCCTGGAAGGCGAACGCCGAGCACCGCATCGCCCAGCAGCGCGGGAAGAGCGAGTGGTACGCGGACTACGTGACGCGCGTCTGCCGCGTCGAGTACGACTACACCCTTCACTGATTGACGTCGATGACGATGCGGCCGCGCACGCGGCCGCTCGTGATCTCCTCGGCGAGCTCGCGGATGCGCGACATCGGCTCGACGCGGGTCAGCATGGCCAGCTTCTCGCGGTCGATCTCGTTGGCCAGGGCGGCCCAGGCGGCGCGGCGCTGCGCCGGCGGGGTCAGGATGGAGCTGACGCCGAGGAGCGAGACGTTGCGGAGGATCATCGGCCAGACGAACGTATTGAGCTCGCCGCCGCCGGCCATGCCGCAACAAGCGATCGCGCCGCCGTACGCGGTCTGTGCGTAGAGCGTGGCCAGGGTCTGACCGCCGACGGTGTCGATGCCGCCGCCCCAGCGCTCCGATTCGAGTGGCGCGGACTTTTTCGACAGCTCTTCGCGCGGGACGATCGAGGACGCGCCGAGATCGCGCAGGTAGCCTTCGAGCTCCGGCCGCCCGGTCGACGCCGCGACGTTGTATCCGCGCCTGGCCAGGAGCATCACCGCGATCGAGCCGACGCCGCCGGCCGCGCCGGTGACGACGAATTCGCGCTCGGAAGGGCGGACGTCCATCTGCTCGAGCGCCATCGCGCAGAGCATGGCCGTGAAGCCGGCGGTGCCAATGGCCATCGACTGCTCGAACGACAGCGAGTCGGGCAGCGGCACGAGCACGTCCGCGCGCACGCGCTGCCGTTGCGCGTAGCCGCCCCACTCCGTCTCGCCGAGGCCGTGGGCGAGGCCGACGACGCGGTCGCCGGGCTTGTAATCGGGGCTCGACGACGCGACGACCGTTCCGGCCAGGTCGATGCCGAGGACCATCGGGAACTTGCGGATGATCTTGCCGCGCGCCGTGATGGCCAGGCCGTCTTTGTAGTTGAGCGACGAGTAGGCGATGTCGACGAGCACGTCACCGCGGAGATCGGCGTCGTCGAGATCGCGAAGATCGACGCGGTAGCCGCCGTCGGTTTTTTCGGCGTAGAGAGCGCGAAAGCTCATGACGTCCTCGCCGTCCGCGCCAGGTACTGGCGGATGTGCTCGCGCATGGCGGGACTGCTCCAAACCGCCAGCGCCGCTGCATCGCGCTCGTCGCGCGCCATCAGCTCCAGCGCAGGCGCGCGGAGCTGCGCCTTCGCCAGGCGGAACGACTGCGCCGGCACCGCGGCGAGCTGCGACGCCAGCTCCTGTGCGCGGCCCAGCAGCATGTCGGGGGCGACGACTTCATCGATCATTCCCGCGGCGAGCGCTTCGTCCGGCGGCACAGTGAGGCCGGTAATGGCGAAGTGCTGCACGCGCGGGACGGCGAAGCGGAGGATCTCCAGCGCCGCGGTGAGGAACGGCACGCCGAGGAGGAGCTCGGGCGAGCCGATGCGGCCGCCGGACATCAGGCGCAGGTCGCACGCATAGACGAGCAGCGCGCCGCCGGCGATGGCGTCGCCGTTCGCCGCAGCGACGACGGGCATCGGCAAGGCGAAGAGTTGCCGCAGGGCGTCGCCCAGCAGCGGTAAGAATTGATTGACGTAGTCGGGACCGCCGTCGACCACGCGAACGAGATCGACGCCGGCGCAGAAGATCGAGCCGCTTCCGGCGAGCACGATGGCGCGCGCATCGGCCGCCGCGGTCAGCTCGCGCTGCAGCGCCTCGACGAGCTCGATGTCCAGCGCGGAGGCGTTTCCGTGATTGAGGCGGAGGGTGACGATGCCGTCGGAGTCGGCACGCTCGATCATGACTTCCTCACGGTCCGCGCCAGATATTCGCGGATGTGCGCGTGCACCGCCGGGTCGCTCCACACCGCCAGCCCCTCGGCGTCGCGCTCGTCGCGCGCCATCAGCTCCAGCGCCGGCGCGCGGAGCTGCGCCTTGGTCATCCGAAACGCCTGCGCTGGTACCGCGGCGAGCTGCGACGCCAGCTCCTGGGCGCGGGCGAGCAGCGCGTCGGGCGGGACGACTTCGTCGATCAACCCGGCGGCGAGCGCTTCGTCGGGCGGCAGCGTGCGGCCCATCAGGGCGAACGCCTGCACGCGCGGCACGGCGAAGCGGACGATCTCCAGCGCCGCGGTGGGGAACGGCACGCCGACCACGAGCTCCGGCACGCCGATGCGGCCGCCGGACATGAGCCGCACGTCGCAGCAGTAGACGAGGATCGCGCCGCCGGCGATGGCGTGGCCGTTCGCTGCGGCGATGACGGGCATCGGCATCGCGAAGAGCTGCCGCAGCGCGTCGCGCAGCAGCGGGAAGAACTGCCTGACGTAGTCGGGGCCGCCCTCGACCAGGCGGAAGAGATCGACGCCGGCGCAGAAGATCGAGCCGGTGCCGGTGAGGACGATGGCGCGCGCATCGGCCGCCGCCGTCAGCTCGCGCTGCAGCGCGTCGAGGAGCTCGATGTCCATCGCGGAGGCTTTTCCGTGATTGAGGCGGAGGGTGACGACGCCGTCGGCTTCGCTTCGTTCGATCATGGTGCTCCTTGTGGAGTGCGCCGGCCATGCCGGCGCTGTGACAGCGGCGGCATGGCCGCCGCACTCCAGATCATGTTCTCCCCACCGCGAGCACGCGGCTTCCCGGATGCTCCTCGAAGGCGCGCTGCGCGTCGCGCCACTGCGCCTCGGCGCGGCGCAGCACCTCCACGAAGCGCGCGTCGCCGCGCAGCGGATCCATCCAGGGATCGCGCACGAAGAAGGGGTAACAGAAGAATCCGCCGTCGAGCGAGACGATCATCCGCGCCACGGCCTGCTGCACCGCGCCGACGTGCGCGAGCGAGCGGGCCATGTAGTACTGCCCCTCCGGATCGGGAAAGGAGTCGAGCTGGCCGAAGACGGCCACCGTCCGCTCGCAGTCGCCCTCGATGGCGGCGCGGAAGGCGTCGAAGATGCGGAAGTAGAACTCGGCGCTCTTGCTGCCGAGCGTGGCCAGGCGCCGCTTGCGGTCCTCGAAGACCGCCAGCGCCTCGGCGTGGCGGCCCATCGACTCGTAGATGAACGCGGCGTCGCCGAAGTCGCGGTCGGGATCGACGGCGGCGAGCGCCTCCTCGTAGCGCCCGAGCATCCAGTACGAATGCGCGGCGCTCGTGGAGAACTTCGGATCGAGCTGGCGGGCCTGCTCGTGCGCGGCGCACGACGCCTCGAGGAGGCCGCAGAAGCGGAACGCGGTGACGAGGCCGGCGAAGACGCCCGGCTCGTTCGTGCCGGCGGCGACGCGGCCGAGGAGGCGCAGCATGGCGTCGCGCGCGCGCCCGGTCGTGACCTCGATGTGCGCGAGCGCGTTGTGCCCCATCGGAAGATCGGGATTCAGCTCCAGCGCGCGCCGCGCGGCCGCCTCCGCCTCCCCGTACATCGACGCCGAATCCCTTCCGTACTTGCCGAGGAGGAGATTGATGCGCGCCAGGCGCGCCCACGCCGGCGCGTAGCGCGGGTCTTCGTCGAGCGCGCGGAGGTAGAGATCGCGCGCGACCGCCCACGACTCCGGCGACTCGCCCTGCTGTCCCGCGCGCAGATAGAACTCGTGCGCGCGCGGCGACGCCGGCACGTCGCGATGGAGGATGCGCGCCTCGCGCTCGCTCAGAGGCAGCTCGAGCGACTCGACGATGCGCTGCGTCAGGCTGTCCTGCAGTTCGAAGACGTCCGACACCGTGGCCTGCGACGTGAGCGACCACAGCACCGTTCCGGCCGGTAGCTCGACGAGCTGCGTGGTGACGCGGATCTGGTCGCCGCCGCGAATGAGCGTGCCCGTCAGCGCGACGTCGACGTCGGCTTCCTCGGCGAGCTGCTTCGGATCGAAGCCGCCGGCGAAGCGTGCCGCCGCGGCGGAGGAGCGCACGATCAGCGATCCGACGCCGGCGAGCGACGTGGTGATGGCCTCGGGGATGGCGAAGGCGAGGAAGTCGCTGTCGGCGTCGGGACGGAGGATGCGGAACGGGAGGGCGATCAGCCGCGTCACGCGGTGCGCGACGACCGGCGCCGCCGCGTCGGAGATCATCATCACTTCGCGCAGGTCCTTCGCCATCGCCGCCGCGGAGGGATAGCGGTCGTCGGGACGCTTGGCCATGGCGCGATGGACGATGCGGTTGAGCGCGGCGATGGCGGCGGAGCCGGCGAGGTTCGGCGGGCTCTCGTAGACGACGGCGTGGTAGAGGCGCATGGCGTTCTCTTCGTCGAACGCCGGCTTGCCGCTGACGAGCTCGAAGAGGAGAGCGCCGGCGGCGAAGAGATCGGTGCGCTCGTCGATGGGCGCGCTCAAGAGCTGCTCGGGCGCCATGTACCGCGGCGTGCCGACGATCATGCCGGTCACGGTCAGCGGCGCGTCGCCCTGCTGCATGGTCGCGTCGTCGGCGCCGATGGCCACCGGCTTCGACTCCCGCACCAGGCCGAAGTCGAGGAGCTTGACGCCGTGCTTGGTGAGGAAAACGTTCGACGGCTTGAGGTCGCGATGGACGAAGCCGCGCGCGTGCAGCGCCTCGAGCGCGGTGAGGATGGCGAGGGCGATCGGCAGCGCCTCGGTCGTGGGGAGCGCGCCGCGCTTGAGGGCATCGGAGAGCGCCTCGCCTTCGAGGAGCTCCATGACCAGGAAGGGGCGCCCCTCGGTCTCGCCAATGTCGAAGAGCTGGCAGACGTTCGGATGGGAGAGACTCGCCGCAGCGCGGGCCTCGCGGAAGAAACGCTCGCGCGCGGAGGAGTCGCTGGCGGCGCGGATGGTCTTGATGGCGACGTGGCGCTGCAGACGCTCGTCCTCGGCCGCGTAGACGACGCCCATGCCACCCTCGCCCAACTTGCGGACGATGCGGTATGGGCCGATGCGCTCCTGCATTGCGCTCATCTTACGATGCGTGCCACTGCCACAGCGCGCGCGCGACGAGGATCAGGAGAATCGCGCCGCCGATTCCCAGCGGCCATGAGTGCTTGACCGACCCGAGCGCGATCAGCGCGGCGGCGACGGCGGCCAGGGCGAGGCCGAGAACGAGCATCGACTTCGGCGCCTCCACCGCGGGTGCCTTCGGGATTTGGTCGATGAGCGCGATCCGGCGCGGCGTTCCTTGCTCCGGCTCCTGCACCACCTGCCCGACCAGGTCCCTTGCTTCCGCTCGGGATGACAGCGGGCCATAGATGTTCGTCTCGTAATACTCCTGGAGCACGTCGGCGTCGTCTTGCAGGTGGCCGAAGTCCAGACCTTCGATCAGATTTCGCCGCACCGCCGAGTAGAGCGACCGCTGCTCCGCGAGCGCCTTCCACGTCGAGACTCGTTCGCGCAGCGCCGGCGCGTTGGGAATGTCGTCGCCGAGGAGCGAGACGATGGCGTCGCAGCGGCGGATGAATTCCTCGTGCGCGAAGTCCGCGCCGGTCTTGACCTGCAGGTGGTACTGCGCCGAGGCCAGTGCGTCCTCGACGATGCCGGCGAGGCCGCGGCTGCGGAGCTCCGGCCACTGCACCAACGCCGAGGCGCGGTGCTGCACGCGCGAGCCGGTAGCGATGCTCTGCGTGATCAGCGCGTCGCCGCGCAACGTGACCGTCGTGGAGATGCGCTGCCGCTCCAGGCCGATCTCGCGCTCGGTGGAGAAGCGGAACGACCACAGCTCTTCCTCGCGCGCGGAGCCGTCGGCGATGCCGATGCCGCGCCTGGCCAGGCCGTCGCGCGCCGCCGCGAGCAGCGCGTCGAGCTCCTCCTCGGCGCGGCGGAAGAGTTCCGATGGCATCGTCGGCGCGATGCTACTTGATCCAGGCGATCCGCCGCGGCGATGGCGGTGAAGACGGCGATCGTGCCGTAGAACTTCTTCGCCTCGCGCGGCCTTGCAGAGCTGCACGAGCGCGTTGCCGAGGAATCCGGCGCCGATGATCGCCACCGTCTGTCCGGCGCGGACGTCGCTGCGCGCGAAGATGTTGACCGCGCAGCCGAACGCTTCGCCGGGGAAGCGCTTCAGCGAGTCGGGGATGGGCACGAAGGCGTCGGCGACGTCGAGCTCCGCGTAGGCGCGGTTGGAAAGAAACGCCACGCGCGCGCCCACGCCCCACCCCTCGTGGCCCGGCTCGCCCGCGCCTAGGGGATACCGGAACCACGGCCGCCCTTCCACACGGGGAAATTCGACGCGCAGACCCCGCAGCCTTCGAGCCGCACCCGCACCTGATGCGCACCGGGTTGCGGCTCCTCGGCCTCGATGATCTGCAGTCGCTGACTCTCCTCAATGACGGCGGCTTTCATTCCTACATTTGCAGTGCGGCGGTCACGCCGCCGCTGTCGCGGACTTCCGTGCGCCGGCTCGGCCGCCGCACTCCGGATTCGATCAGCCACTCGTGCAGCCGGCGCACGCCTTCGCGCGGCGCCACCGCCGGCCGCCATCCGGTGAGGCGCGTGAAGCGCCGTGTGTCGGAGACGTAGTAACGCTGGTCGCCGATGCGCCAGCCGCTCCATTCGACGCTCGGCGCCCGCCCGTCGAGCTGCTTGATCATCCGCAGGAGCTCGAGGAGGCTGATGGTGTTCTGCGCGCCGCCGCCGATGTTGAAGGCCTGGCCGCTGCAGCGGTCGATGTTCTCCGCCGCGGCGAGGAACGCGTCGACGAGGTCGTCGACGAAAAGGATGTCGCGCACCTGCTTGCCGTCGCCGTAGATCGTGATCGGGTCGCGATGGAGCGCGCGGATGAGGAAGTGCGCCACCCACCCCTGATCCTCCGTTCCGAACTGGTGCGGCCCGTAGATGCAGCTCATCCGGAAAACCACGCTCTGCAGGCCGAAGCTGCGCGCGTAGTCGCGGATGTACTGGTCGGCCGTCCCCTTCGAGCAGCCGTAGGGCGAGTGGAAGTCGAGCGGCCGGCGCTCGCTCACGCCGTGGTCGCGCAGGCGCGCCACGCCGGGGAGGTAGCGCGTGCCGTTCTCGGCGAGGGGAATGTCGTCGAGTCCGCCATAGACCTTGTTCGTCGAGGTGAAAAAGAGCAGCGGCCGGTGCGCGCTGCGCCGGATGGCCTCGAGCACGTTCATCGTGCCGCGGGCGTTGATCTCGAAGTCGTCGAGCGGCTGCTCGAGGCTCGTCGTCACCGCCACCTGCGCGGCGAAGTGAAACACGCGCGAGGCGCGGCGGACGGCGTCGCGCACGGCCGCGGCGTCGCGCGTGTCCGCTTCCTTCATCTCGATGAGATCGCGGTGCGTGTCGCGCAGCCATTCCAGGTTGCGGTGCACGCCGGGACGGGAGAGGTTGTCGAAGAGGAGCACGCGCTCGCCGTTCGAAGCGAGCCGGTCGGCGAGGTTCGTGCCGATGAAGCCGCAGCCGCCGGTGATGAGGTTGACTCTCATACGGTCAGACCTCGCGCCGACAGCTCGGCGGCCGCCTCGGGGACGCGGTCGACGGCGATCTGCCCTTTCAGCCATTGCGACAGCTCCAGGAGCCCGTCCTCGAAGGCGACGTTCGGCTCGTAGCCCAGTACGTCGCGGGCGTGGGAGATGTCGGCGAAGCAGTGGCGAATGTCGCCGACGCGATATTTGCCCGTTACATGCGGCGCAATATTTTTGTTTCCCAAGGACCTCGGCCAGCTTGCGCCCGACTTCGAGCACCGAGTCGTTCCGGCCGCTGCCGATGTTGAAGCATTGGCCGGCCACGTCGCCGGCTTTCTCGATGGCCAGCGCGAACGCGCGGGCCACGTCGGTCACGCTGACGAAATCGCGGCGCTCACGAGTTCCAGGTCGTCGTCGAGGTAGTCGGGACGGCGGCGTTCGTCGCCGTGGACTTGGGGGTCGAGATTGTCGAGGACGCGAACACGGTGACCGTCTTGAAGAAGGCGATCGGCTAGATGCGAGCCGATGAACCCGGCGCCTCCCGTGATCAGAATCGTTCTCTTCATCGGGACAGAGCTCTTCTCACATTGTCAAAACCAAGTACCACCGCATGTTGCGTTAGACGCAAAGCGGGAGAGCAATTTACCTACCAGGCAAATTACGGAACTTTATTCGTTACACGTCGTGAATGGGTTAGCCGGCGGGGGACTTCGGACTCGTCTTCGCGGGGGCGCGCTTTGACTTCTTGTGCGCCGTCTTCGTGGCCGGGGCGGGAGCGCTCTGGCGCGCGGCCACGGCGTTGACGTAGGTGACGAACCGCGCGAAGTTGCGCTCGCTCGTGTCTTGCGGCTGGATGACTCTGGAGAGCTGGTCGACGTACTTGTTGGCAGCGAGTTGCAGGTGCGCGTCGCGCGTGAGCATCTGCACCATCATGTCGGAGATGGCGAACTCGGTCGGCGGGGCGATCCACTGCGCCTTCGCCGAGGCCGCGACGGCGCGGCGCGCGGCGGCGGAGAGCTCCTTGACGTTGCCGACGAGCGTCGTCTCGATGTGGCTCGACGACGGCGTGATGATCAGGACGGGACTGTGCACCGCGTCGAAGCCTTCGGAGGCATTGACGATGCCGGCTGTGGCGGGGAGGAAGAGCTTGTCGCCGTTGTTCGGGTCGAGGGCGTTGTAGATGTCGGGCCGCAGGAGCCGCCCGGAGTTGCACGCGCTGATGATGACGAAGTAGATCCCCTCGGGCTCGAGGCGCTCCTGCAGCGCGCCGACGGAGATGTACGAGCGGCGGGCGGCGGGATCGTAGCTTTCCTGGAGCTTGAGGCCGTTGCCGTTCGTGCCGTGCGTCTCGAGGACGAGCGTGGCGATGCGGTGCTCGGGAAAGAGAACGTTGTGCGTGTGAATCTGCTCGAGCACGTCCTCCCAGCTCGCGTCCTGGAAGCAGGCAAAGCCGAGGGATTGGTAGAAGCGGCAGTTGCCGGGGACGCTGAGGTCGGGGCTGAAGACGACGCCCACGCCGCGGCCGATCTCGCTCACGCGCATCGACTTGACATCGGGCCAGGCCTGGTTGAGCAGGTGCAGGCTGGAGCTGTCGAGTGCGAAGGCACTCGTGGCGGCGGCGAAGAGAAGAAGGGCGATCAGACGTTTCATGGTTCTGCGGTGGAGGACAGGCACTCTTGCCTGTCCTCCCATGCAACATCTACTCCTTGCGCATTCTGCGGTGCTTCGTGGTCGTCGTGGTCGTGTCGCTGCTGCTGGCCATGCTCGTGTTCACGGTGGTGTCCGTGGTCGCGGCGGTGTTGATGTCGGTCGTCGATGACGTGGTGCTGCTCATCGACCCGTTGGTCGTGTTCAGCGACGTGCTGCCGGTCGTGGCCGGCGTGTTCATGTTGTTGTTCGTGTTGTTGGTCATGTTGCCGGTGCCGGTGGCGCCGGTGTTGGAGCCTGCGTTGGCCGGCGTGCCGTAGATGTCGGTGCTCGACGGGGTGGACGCGGTCGACGAGGAATTCGAGCTGAGAGCGCTCGAGCTGTTGTCGCTGTAGGTCGACGACGACGCCATCGAGGTGTTGTCGCTGTTGTTGTCATTGCCGCTCAGGCGATCGCGCAGCGATTTGCAGCCGAAGAGCGACGTCATCGCCAGCGTCAATAGGGCGATGAGGATGAGTTTGGTGCTCCGGTTCGTCATCAGGGGTTCCTCCTTTTCATTGATGGACGGGAATCTGTCGAATTAGTGCGTCCCGGTCGCGCTCGCCGTCCCGGTGGTTCCGGTGGCGCTGCTCGTCGTGACCGGCGGGCCGCCGCCGGTCTCCGTCGCCGTCGTGCCGGTCGTCTGCGCTCCGGACTGAATGGTGTCGGTCGAGCCCGTCGAGCTCTCGGTCGCCTTTTTCCGGCATCCGAGGGGGGCGGCGAGGACGAGCGCGACGGCGGCGGCCGCGGCGAGCGATGCGCGAATCCTTCTCTGCATCGTTCCTCCTTCCGGCAACGACCAAAGAGCAACTCGCGCGCCCAAGGCAGCGCGCTCAGCCGTGTTGGCGCGGGTCCTGAAAGCGCGCTCAGCGGAGGTTGTCGATGTACGTCGTAATCGGCCGTTTCACGCCCCAGGCATTCGCCCTGCTCCGCATCGTTTCGGGGCTGCTGTTCATGGTTCACGGCACCTCGAAGCTGCTCGCCTTTCCCGCTTCGGGTCACCCGCCGATGCCGCCGCTCTCGTTCCCCGCCGGCATCTCCGGCATCATCGAGCTGGTGTGCGGCGCGCTGATCGCGGTGGGCCTCATCACCGGCATCGCCGCCTTCATCGCCAGCGGCGAGATGGCCGTGGCCTACTTCATGGCCCACGCGAAGGGCGGCTTCTGGCCGATCCAGAACAAGGGCGAGCTCGCGGTGCTCTTCTGCTTCGTGTTCCTCTACTTCGCGGCACACGGCGCGGGGATCTGGAGCATCGATAGCGTGTTGCGGAAGCGGACGACGTAAACTCGCCGCGTGATCGGCTATCTGGAAGGGCGTCTCAAGCACCTCGACGCCACGCTGGCCATCGTGCTCGCCGGCGGCGTCGGCTACAACGTGCACATCTCGCTGCAGACCTATTACCGGCTGGAGGGGCGCGGCGAGGCGGCGCTGGAGATCTACACGCACGTGCGCGACGACGCCCTCGCGCTCTACGGCTTCGCCACGCCCGAGGAGAAGTTCGCGTTCGAGAAGCTGATCTCGATCGCCGGCATCGGGCCGACGCTGGCGCAGAAGATCCTCTCCGGCATTGATGCCCCCGACCTCGCCGACGCCGTCGCCCGCGGCGACGCGCGCAAGCTGTCGTCGATCCCCGGCGTGGGCAAGAAGACCGCCGAGCGGATCTGCCTCGAGCTCCGCGACAAGCTGGTGATGGGGGAGGCCGCCGCGGCCCCGGTGGCCACGACGCGCACCTCGATCGACGACGACGTCCACTCCGCCCTCATCAACCTCGGCTATCGCCCGAAGGACGCGGACGCCGCGCTCGACGCAGCGCGCAAACAGCTCGGCGCGGAGGCGGAGTTCTCGGCGGTGCTGAAGGCGGCGCTGCGGCAACTGACGCGGTGAATGGGGTGAATGGGGTCAGGTCTTCAGTTTCCAGTTTCTTATTTGTAGCGCACTGCTACAAATAAGAAACTGGAAACTGAAGACCTGACCCCCATTCACGTGACCTGGAAGCGCGCCACGTCGTCGGAGAGGATGACGACGTCGCCCGGGCGCACGGCTGTCTCCTTGATGCGTGCCGAATGCCTCATGTTCAGATACGTGCCGTTCGTCGAGCCGGCGTCGACGACGACGATCCGGTCGTTCTTCGGCCCGATCCAGAGGTGGCGCTTGGAGATGCGGCTGTCATTGATGATGATCTCGGCCATGCTGGCATCGCGTCCGATGAAGACGCCGTCCGGCCGGATCTCGAACGTCCGCCCGGCCAGCGGTCCCGTGGTGAACTGGATGGTGCCGAAGATCGGAACGCTCACCGTCATGTCGGGTGGCGGAGCGGCGTTCGCGCCGACCGGCATCCTCGGCGGCGGCGCGTACGGCGGCGGTTGCGGCGAATGGACGGGAGTGGCAACGGCCGGAGTCTTCCCGCGACTCATCAGGACGAGGACCAGGATGGTGACGGCGAGCAATCCGAAAAAGCCGACCGCGCCGCCGATGAGCACCATCCGCATCATCGACGAGCTTCGGTCATGCCCGGCGATGACCTCCTGCTGGGCTTCGCTGATGAGGCGCGTGGCCTCGGAGTGCTGCGGGTAGAGCCGCCGTACGTCTTCGAACTTCTCGATGGCCAGCTTGTACTTCTGCTCCCCGAAGAGGTCGAGCCCTTCGCGCCAGAGCGTATCGCTCGGACCGGGGACGTTGTTTGCGCCGGCCTGTTTGACGAATTCCTGCACCGTGCTGGCGGCGACGACGAAGGAGAAGCCCTGCACTTCCTGTCCGTTGACCGTGTCGCCGCGGAAGGTGAGGAGGCCGATGACGTCGCCCCGGTCGTTGACGACCGGTCCGCCCGAGTTGCCGTGCGTGGCGGGCGCGCTGATCTGCAGCACCGGCGCCCCCTCGGACGTGGCCTTACGGGCCGAGACTTTTCCGTCGGTGATCGACGCTTCCAGCGCGGACCTCTCGTCGAGCATCTCGGTGTCGGCGGCCGCCGGATATCCGACCACGGTCACGTGATCCTGAAGGCGTATCTGATCGGAGTCGCCGAGCTTGAGGACCGGCGCGTTCTTCGTCTCGACCTTGATGATGCAGACGTCTTTCCCTTCGCCGACCGGCGCGCCGTAGGCCTTGATGTCGAAGGGAAGGCGGTCGCCGTTCGGCGTGATCACGGTCTGAATCTTCTGGAACTGCCGGAACGAGGAGCGCTCCAGGACGTACGCGATTTGCGCGCGGGTGAGTCTGTCCGGATTGACGTTCACCGACTCGGCCACCATGCGCACGTACCGCCGGAGCACGGCCGTCCTCCCCGCCTCATCGCCGTCGTGCGTCCGCTGCGTGACGTGAGCGTTCGTGGCGATGTAGCCGTTCGGATCGATGAACGCTCCCGAGCCGAACCCGACGAGCGGCACGCGGAAGGTGCGCTGGGCCACGTTGTAGTAGATCTCGGCGTAGTAGCCGTCGGCGACGCGCACCACCGCCGGCTTCACCAGCATCGCCAGGCGCTGTCCCTCACCGTCGGCGAAAAGGGGGAGGCCGACGAAAACGAACAACGCGACGGCGGCGAGTGTGCGGGCCGGCATTGGATGGATGGCCGGAATGATACTACGCCCGCCGCCAGCGCGTCCCCTTCGGCCCGTCCTCGAGAAGGATCCCCTTCGCGGCGAGCTCGTCGCGGATGCGGTCGGACTCGGCGAAGTTGCGCGCTTTGCGCGCCGCGTTGCGCGCTTCGATCATCCGCTCGATGCCGGCGTCGAGCGTCTCGTCGCGTTTGGGGTAGATGTCGAGCACGGGATCGATCTTCATCAGCGCGGTCTTCAGCCCCTCGGCGTCGGCCGGGGTGATGCGGCCGCCGTCGATGGCGATGTTTGCGTCGCGGATGAACGTGAAGAGCGCGCCCAAGGCGCCGGCGGTGTTGAGGTCGTCGTCCATGGCCTCCTCGAACGCGGCGAGGAAGCGGCCGATCAGCTCGTCGGCGTGGCCGTCGGACGCCTTCGCGTCGTGCGGCCCCGAGGCGGAGAGCTCGTCCAGGCGGAGAAGGAACGAGTCGATGCGCTGCAGCGCGGCCTTGGCGTCGTCGAGCGACTGCAGCGTGAAGTTGAGCTTCGTCCGGTGCGGCACCGACAGCAGCGCGTACCGCAGCGCCAGCGCGTCGTAGCCCATCTCCTTGACCTCGGCGAGCGTATAGATGTTGCCGAGCGACTTCGACATCTTCTGCTGATCGATGTTGAGGTGCTCGCCGTGGATCCAGTAGCGGACGAACGGCTGTCCGGTGGCCCCTTCGCTCTGCGCGATCTCGTTCTCGTGGTGCGGGAAGATGAGGTCGACCGCGCCGGTGTGGATGTCGAACGTCTCGCCGAGGAGCCGCATCGACATGGCCGAGCACTCCAGGTGCCAGCCGGGGCGGCCTTCGCCGAGCTCCGTCTGCCACGACGGCTCGTTCTCTTTCTTCGCCTTCCAGAGGACGAAGTCGCGCGCCGACTCTTTCTCGTATTCGTCCGACTCGATGCGCGAGTACTCGCTCGTGGCGTCGACCTCGATGCGCGAGAGCTTGCCGTAGCCGGGCAGCGTGCCGACGCGGAAGTACGTCGAGCCGTCGGCGACGTAGGTGTGCCCGCGCTCGTTCAGGAGTTTGACCAGGTCGACCATCTGGGCGATGTACTCGGTGGCGCGCGGGTAGGCGTCGGCCGGCTTGACGCGCATCTCGCGCAGCGCGTCGAAGAAGGCGCTGATGAACGGCGCGGTGTACGCGGCGATGTCCTGCCCCGCGGCGTTGGCGTTCCGGATGATCTTGTCCTCCACGTCGGTGATGTTCATGACCTGCGTGACGCGGAAGCCGCGGAGCTCGAGGTAGCGCCGGAGGAGATCGCTCCAGAGGAACGTGCGCAGGTTGCCGATGTGGGGGTGGTTGTAGACGGTGGGACCGCACGAGTACATGCGCACTTCGCCCGGCACGAGGGGCGTGAAGAGCTCTTTTTCTCGCGTCAGGGTGTTGAAGAGGTGCAAATCCGACATGCGGCGGGCATTATCGCAGTGCTGACAGCACACCGCACTAGACTCATCCCGTGAAGATCGTCGCCATCAGCGGCAGCCTGCGTGCGCGCTCCTCGAATGCGGCGCTGCTGCGCGCGGCCGCGCGCGTCGCGCCGCCCGGCGTGGGCGTCACGATGTACGAGGGACTCGGCGCGCTCCCGCACTTCAATCCCGATCTCGACGAGGAGGGCTCGACGCCGCCGGCGCCGGTGGCCGCGCTGCGGCGGTTGCTGATCGAGGCGGACGCGGTGCTGATCTCCTCCCCCGAGTATGCGCATGGCGTTCCCGGCGTGTTGAAGAACATGCTCGACTGGCTCGTCTCGACGGGGGAGCTCGTCGGCAAGCCGGTAGCGCTCTTGAACGCGTCGCCGGCGGGCGGCGCCTACGCGCAGGCGTCGCTGCTCGAGACGCTGCGGACGATGAACTGGAAGGTGGTCGAGGAGGCCTGCCGCGTCGCCCCGTTCGTGCCGCGGAAGATCGTGGGCGAGCTGACCGACAGCGCGGCGCTGGAGGCGCTGGCGTCCGCGATGGCGGCGCTTCTCGCGTAAGCTGTAGCGCGTGCTCACGCGCGACGCGTTCGCCGCCCGCTTCGCCACGCGCGCGATCTTCGGGATGGTGCATCTGCGCGCACTGCCCGGCGCGCCGCTCTTCGGCGGATCGCTCGACGAGGTGATTGACGCGGCGCTCTTCGATGCTCGCGCTCTGGCCGAGGGAGGGGCGGACGGGCTCGTCGTGGAGAACTTCGGCGACAAGCCGTTCTTCAGGAACCGCGTGCCGGCGGAGACGGTCGCGGCGATGGCGCGCGTCGTCTGCGAGCTGGGGCGCTCGGTGTCGCTGCCCGTCGGCGTGAACGTGCTGCGCAACGACGCACGCGCGGCGCTGGCCGTGGCGGCGGCGACCGGCGCGGCGTTCATCCGCGTCAACGTGCACGCCGGAGTTTTCGTCGCGGATCAAGGTCTGCTCGAAGGCGAAGCGGCGGAGACGATGCGCTGCCGCGCCGCGCTCTGCCCGACGGTGTTTCTCTTCGCCGATCACATGGTCAAGCACGCCGTGCCGTTGGCGGCGGTCGACGAGGTGCAGTCGGCGCGCGACCTCCGCCTGCGCGCGCTCGCCGACGCCATCGTCGTCAGCGGCGCCGAGACCGGCGCGCCGGCCGATCCGGAGCGGCTGCGGCGGCTGCGCAAAGCGTTGCCCGACACGCCGCTCGTCATCGGCAGCGGCCTGACGGCGGAGAACGCGCGTCAGTTCGCCGGCGCCGACGCCGCGATCGCCGGGACGTCGATCAAGCGCGACGGCGCCGTCGAGGCACCAATCGACCGCGGGCGCGTGGCGCGTCTCGCCGCCGCGTTCAAACGGCGCGGCGGCCGGTGATCAGCTGGAAGATCAGGACGATCACCGCGATCACGAGCAGCAGGTGAATCAACCCGCCGCCGATGTGCATGGCGAAGCCGCCCAGCCAGAGAATCACCAGGATCACGATGATCAGCCAAAGTAAGTTACCCATAGGGAGGTCAGCAGTGCGCGGAGCGTGCCAGACCGGGTGACGGGTGGCAGGTGACGGGTGACGGGTGACAGGTTGGAGCATTACCTGTGACCCGTGACCCGTGACCCCTGACCCCTGACCCATCTGGCGTCGTTCTGGCACTTAGCGCCCCATAATGAACCCCGATGGGCAAACCCACCACTCACGTCGTCCTCGTGCCGCGATGGGTGACGGTTGCGCTCCTCGTCCTCGTCTCCGGCGCCATGGCGCTGCTCATCCTGGAGCTCTCCGGCCGTGCCTATCTGCACGAGCGGACCTCCGTCGTCGAAGTCCTCTCCCTCGTCCGGCGCTACGATGCCATCACGCCGACGGCCTTCATCTCCGCCATCGCGCCGGTCATCGCCAACGTCCTCTTCTTCGTCCCGTGGGGAGCCTTGGCCTTTTTCGCCTTCGACCGCTCCGGCCGCGCCGGGACGTATGCGCTGACGCTCGCGGTCGGCGTGGCCTTTGCGTGTGCGCTCGTGGCGTGGCAGAGCGCACTCCCGACCCGCATTACCGGCTGGAACGACGCGGCCTGGAACACCGTCGGCTGCGCCGTCGGGGCGATGGGGGCGCATCTGCGCAAGCAACTGCGCATCCGCTTCGAATAGGAGGCGGCGCGTGATTCTCGTGGTCGAAGACGACCCGCAGGTGGCCCGTCTCATCGCCCTGGTGCTGCAGCGGCGCGGCGAGAACGTCGACATCGTCGCCGACGGCACCGCGGCGCTCGAGCGCGCCCGCACGGCGCGGCCGTCGCTGATCTTCGCCGACCTCACCATCAAAGGGATGGACGGCGAGACTCTCTGCGCGAGCCTCAAGCAGTTCGAGGAGACGCGCACGATCCCCTACATCATCGTCTCCGGAGACCGCGACATCGCGCAAAAGGCCCGTCACTGCGGCGCCGACGATTACCTCGGCAAACCTTTTGAATTCGACGATCTCCTCCGTCTGGTCGACAAATATGCAAAAGCTGACAGCTGAGAAGCCGCTCGAGTCCCCCGAAGGAACCGACCCGGTGGAGCGTCTCATGGCGCGCCTGCGCGACGAGGGCTTCACGACGGATCAACCCGAGGAGGACTGGCGGGAGTACGGGGAGATCATCTACCGGCGCAACGAGAAGATCTCTTTCGCCCGCGGCGTGACCGTCTTCATCTTCACCCGCGTCGACGATCTCAACGAGCGCATCCTCCGCCAGACCTCGGAGAGCGTCGTGCACACGTACAAGGCGAAGGACCTCTCCGGCAAGGCCCTCTCGGTGCTGCAGTCGAACACCGTCTACCACTGCCTCGTCGCCGGCGGCGACCAGCCCCACAACGAGCTCCTCGGCCCCTACGTCACGCGCAACCTCGGCGCGACGTTCATCCCCGTCATCCTGGTGCCCGACATCAACCAAGTCGTTTACCCCGACGTCGAGGAGAAAGTCGGCACGATCACGCCGCGCATCGAGTACCTGAAGTACCTCCTCGGCGAACGGCGCGAGACCGTGAACATGCACCGCCCCACGCTGCAGGCGATGTGGGTGTCGCTGGGCGTGCTGGTGGTGCTGCTGATCGCGATCGCGGTGACGCTGATTCATTGAGGCTTGATCACGAGCTCCACGGCGCGCTCGGCCAATCGGCCTGCGGCATCGCCTGCAACTCGTCGAGCCGTACGGTCAGCTGCGGGTGCTCGGGACGCGTGAGATCGGGCCCGTTCCCTGCCGGAGAGAAGCAGTCCATCGCGAATCCTCTTTTCATAGGAGTGGCGTGAAGATGGGATTTTTCCATCCGGTACGGCGCCTCCCGTTTCAGCAAGTTCGCTGAATTTACGGAGTCGGTTGCCTATCGATTCAGCGGACTCGCTGAAATCGCGACCGATAGGCCATACCGGTTCAGCGGATGCGCTGAAATCTTCTTGGTCAAGCCATCCCGATTCAGCGAATGCGCTGAAATCTCTATGGTCAGGCCATACCGATTCAGCGGATACGCTGAAAAACTCACGATCAAGCGTTGCAAGTTCAGCGGATGCGCTGAGAAATTCACCAACCGAGCCAGCAAATTCAGCGGATGCGCTGAGAAATTCAACAAACAAGCCAGCAAATTCAGCGGATGCGCTGAATATCTAAGCGGGATTGCTTCAATTTTCAGCGAGTTCGCTTAAAATGGAAGCTAGTTTATCCCGATTTTCAGCGTATTCGCTGAAGGAGGAAGCAGTGAAACAGCGCGAGCTTGGAGTACGCCTGACGCGATATCGCGAGCGGCTGCAGCTCTCGATCACGCAGCTCGCAAATCAGGCCGGCGTCGATTACATGCAGATTTCCCGCTACGAGAAGGGACAGAGTGTGCCGTCGCTTGACACCGCCATCCGCCTGGCGGAGATCTTCCAGGTCTCGCTCGACGAGCTCGCCACCGGAAGCGAGCCCCCCGAGCCGCTCGCGTTCAAGAACCTGCAATTGTTCGAGCGCATGCGCGAGCTCGACCAGATTCCGCCCGCCCGGCAGGAGCTGGCTCTGCGCGTTCTCGATGCCGTGATCGCCGGCCACGAGATCGAAAGCCTCGGCAGCCGTCTGCGGCAGACGCGTCCGGTCTGAGGGAGCAGAGCGCGGAGGCGGGGGCAGGTGGTGTCCTCGCGAATGCACGGCCGTCGGCCATGGCTCGGGTTCGTGCATCGGCAAGACATCCACCTGCGCCCCGCCCCCTCCGCCCTGCGCCCTTTAGAATGGCGCCCATGACCGCCGCCCCGCAGCCGTCGCGCGAAGCGCCGCAGGATCCGAATCTCGACCTTGGCTTCGGCGCCGTCGTCTCCCGCGAGACGCGCACCCGCCTGCTCAACCGCGACGGCAGCTTCAACGTCCGGCGCGAGGGCTTCAGCCCGTGGGCGCGGCTCAACTTCTACCACTGGTCCCTGACCATGAGCTGGCCGCGCTTCCTCCTCCTCACCGGCGCGGCCTACTTCCTCATCAACGCCGTCTTCGCCCTCGCCTACATCGCCCTCGGCCCGCACGCCGTCACCGGCTTCGACGACAAGCCATTCGGCCCGCGCTTCCTCGATTCATTCTTCTTCAGCGTCGACACCCTGGCCACCATCGGCTACGGCAATATCGTCCCGATCTCCACCGCCGCGAACATGCTCGTCACCATCGAGGCGCTCGTCGGCCTGCTCGGCTTCTCCGTCGTGGCCGGCATCGTCTTCGCGCGCTTCGCCCGGCCCGTGGCGCGGATCGTCTTCAGCCGCTGCGCCGTCATCGCCCCGTACCGCGACGGCGCCGCGTTCATGTTCCGTGTCGTGAACATGAAGACGAACGAGATCGTGGAGCTCAATGCCAAGGTGCTGATGACGCGGCGCAAGCGCGAGGGCTCGCACGACCGCGAGTACGTCCCGCTCCGGCTCGAGCGCGAGCACGTCGTCTTCTTCCCGGCCACGTGGACGGTCGTCCATCCGATCGACGAAAAGAGTCCGCTTTGGGGATGGACTGAGGAGGACCTCCGCGGCTGCGACGTCGAGTTCCTGGTGATGCTCAACGGCTTCGACGAGACCTTCTCGCAGAACGTGCACGTGCGCTCGTCGTACAAGACCGACGAGATCGAGTGGGGGGCGCGCTTCCGCAGCGTCTTCAACCCGCCGCGGCCGGACGGCACGCTGAGCGTCGACATCCGGAAGCTCGACGAAATCGACCGCGTTCCGCTGCCGGCCGTGACGGCCATCACATAGCGGTGTAAACGCCCCTCCGCGGCCCGCGTCCAAGGCCGCATGAAACACAGCTTGCTCGCTCTGGTGCTCGTGGCGCCGGCCCTCTTGCTGGCCGACGAGAACGTCCCGCTGGTTTGCCGGCTCATCTCGCCGAGGGCACAACAGCAGGCCACCGTGCACGCGCTGTCGGTGGCGGCCGAGGCGGTCTCGACGCCGCGGCGGCGCGCGGCATTACCCCCCAGCGGCCCGGCGCAGTTCCCGCCCACCGTCAACTTCATCGACACCGATCTCTTCGGCGCGATGAAGACGGCCAACGTCGCGCCGACGCAGCTCGCCTCGGACGACGAGTTCCTCCGCCGCGTCACGCTCGACCTCACCGGGCAGATCCCCGACAGCGCGACCGTGCAGTCCTTCGTCGCCGATACCGCGGCCACCAAGCGCGCCAAGATGATCGACCAGCTTCTCGCCTCCGACGCCTTCACCGACCGCTGGACGATGTGGTTCGGCGACCTCGTGCAGAACGTCACCGCCGCGTCGAACTCGCGCGAGTTCCCGAGCGGCCGCAACGCCTACTACACCTACATCCACGACTCCATCAAGAGCGGCAAGGCCTACGACCAGATGGTGCGCGAGATCATCTCCGGCGCCGGCGACAGCTACGCGGTCGGGCAGGCGAACTTCATCGTCCGCCAGCTCCAGCCGAACGGGCCGCCGCAGGACGCCTACGACAACCTCGCCGCGTCGACGGGCGAGAAGTTCCTCGGCATGCCCCTGCTCTGCCTCTCCTGCCACAACGGCCTGGGGCACCTCGACCTCGTCAACACGTATCTCAAATCGCACACGCGCTACGACTTCTGGGGCAACGCCGCGTTCTTCGCCAAGACGCGCGCGCAGCGGCAGCAGGCGGACCCGAACAACAAGAACATCCTCAAATACATGGTGAGCGACACGGCCAACGGCGCGTACCAGCTCAACACGGACTCCGGCAACAAGACGCCGCGCGTGCCGATCAACGGGCAGTCGACCGTGCCGCCGCTGTTTTTCCTCACCGGCGAGGGGCCGCGCTCCGGCGAGCCGCTGCGCGACGCCTACGGCCGCATCCTCACCGCGCATCCGCAATTCGCGCGCGCCGCGGTGAACTACATCTGGAAGGAGATGTTCGGCCTCGGCATCGTCGAGCCGACGAACAACATCGACCTCAATCGCCTCGACCCCAACAACCTCGCCTCGGGGCAGACGCTGCAGCCGACGAACGCGGCGCTGCTCACGGACCTGACGAACGAGTTCATCGCCGACAAGTTCGACCTCCGCGCCCTGCTGCGCACGATCGCCAATTCGAGCTCGTACCAGCTCGCCACGGTGTACACGCCGGGCGCGTGGAACGAGCAGTGGACGACGTACTTCGCCCGGCACCTGCCGCACCGCATGATCGCCGAGGAGGCGCTCGATGCGATCGCAAAGGCGACGAACGTTCCCGTCACCCTCAACGTCAACGGCATCGGCTCCGTCACGTCGGCGATGAAGCTCCCCGACACCACCGAGCCGCGCGGGCAGAACAACGTCTACGGCCGCTTCCTCGACGAATTCGGCCGCGGCAACCGCGACGATCAGGCGCGCACGAACGACACCTCGATCGCGCAGGCGCTGTCGCTGATGAACGACGCCACGGTCGTGGTCAACCGCGTGCACCGGAACACCGCAAACTCGACGGTGGCGAAGACGCTGGCGTCGACGAGCGATCCCGGCGCCATCGTCGATGCGATCTACCTGGCCACGCTCTCGCGCAAGCCGGCGGCGGCGGAGCGCGCCGCCGCCATCGCCTATGTGCAAGGCGGCAATCTCGCGCAACGCACCGAGGATTTGCAGTGGACGCTGCTGAATTCGCTGGAGTTCCTGTTCGATTGAGAGAAGGGGGTCAGGTCTTCAGTTTCCAGTTTCTTATTCGCAGCAACATGGCAAGCCGCTGCAAATAAGAAACTGGAAACTGAAGACCTGACCCCAAGAGAGACGCCGATGAAAAATAAGATCGAATGCCCCACTTGTGACAAAGCCAGCGGCCTCGCTCTGGCGCGGCCGGGATTCTCGCGGCGGCGCTTCCTGCAAGTCGCCGGCACCGGCATCGTGGCCTCGTACTTCGCCGACGTCGCCGATCCGCGGCTGCTCTACGGCGCCACGACCGCGCCGAACGTGGCGCTGAAGAACACGGCCAAGAACTGCATCTTCATCTTCCTGCCGGGGGCGCCGTCGAACATCGACACGTGGGACCTCAAGGTCGGCTCGTGGACGCCGGCGGACTTCAGTCCCACGACGTTCAACAACGGCAGCGTCCTCTTCCCGCAGGGGCTCATGCCGAAGACCGCCGAGCACCTCGGCGAGCTGACGTTCGTCCGTCCAGGGTTGGCGTGGGCGGCGGTGCACACGCTCGGGCAGCAGTGGGCGCAGATCGCCCGCAACCCGAGCGGCGCCACCGGCGCGATCGCACCGCACATCGGCTCGGTCGTGTCGATCGAGTCGCAGGCCGCGCGCAGCGCAGCCGACGTGCTCCCCGGCTTCATCGCCCTCAACTCCAACGGCATTCCGGCGCAGGGCTACTTTCCGGCGGCGTATGCGCCGTTCCAGGTCGTGCCGGCGTCGACGGGGCTGCCGACAATTACCCATCCCGACGGTGCGGCGCGCTTCACCGACCGCTGGAACTTCCTCCACCAGCTCGATACGAACCGCTCGACCGGCGCGCTCGGCAAGGTCACGCTGGACATGAACGACTTCTACAACCAGTCGAAGGCGATCATGGATGCGCCGAACATCAACGCGCTGTTCTCGTTCACGAACGACGAGCACGCGCGCTACGGCAGCACGGATTTCGGCGACTCCCTCGTGATCGCGCGCAACCTCGTGGCCGGCCGCAAGGGGACGCGCTTCGTGCAGGCCACGTTCGGCAACTGGGACCACCACAGCGGCATTTACGACACGGACGGGGGCGACTCGCTTTACACACAGATGGCGGAGTTCGATCCGGCCTACGCCGCGCTGCTCGCCGATCTCAAGTCGATGCCCGGCTCCGTCGCCGGCAAGACTCTGCTCGACGAGACGCTCGTGGTGGTGATGGCGGAGTTCGGCCGCACGGTCGGTGCGCTCAATAACCAGGGCGGCCGCGACCACAACCTGCGCATGACCAGCGTCTGGGCGGGCGGTGGGATCCGCGGCGGCCAGGTGATCGGCAAGACCGACGCGACCGGCGCGAACGTCGCCGAGTACGGCTGGAGCGCGAACCGCGACGTGCGCCCCGAGGATGTGACGTGCACGATCTACTCGGCGCTCGGCATCGACTACACGACCGTGCGCCACGACGATCCCCTGGGCCGCGGCTTCGAGTACGTGCCGTTCGCGAAGGACGGGACGTACCAGCCGATCGCGGAGCTTTGGTGATTTGGAGAGCGGCGGCATGGCCGCCGCACTCCAGATCTTGACGGCTAAACCCGAGCCTTGAGGTCGTGGAATCCCTGGTCGTCGACGATCTGGCCCGGCCGCGACGGGTAGTTCGGCAGCCGCCCCTGGATGTCGGCGATGCGGTCGCTCGTACCGGGGTGGTCGCGGAAGAAGCGCGTCACGGCGTTGTCGCCGCCCTGCTCCATCGCCAGCAGCTTGTTGAAGAAATCGAGCATGCCGTGGGCGTCGTAGCCGGCGCGGTACATCAGGTCGAGGCCCATGTCGTCGGCCTGCTTCTCGTCGGCGCGGCTGAAGCGCGCCATGGCGCCGCCCGCGAGCACCTGCGCGGCGAGCTGCGACAGCGCGTTCGGATTGTTGCCGAGGAGAATGCTGCCTAGGGCGTTGATCTCCTGCGCCTGCTGCGCCTGCTTGATGGCGTGGCGCGCCACGACGTGCGCGATCTCGTGCGACATGACCGCCGCGAGCTCATCCGCTTTGTCGGCGCGATCGATGAGCCCGCGATTCACATAAACGTGCCCGCCGGGAAGCGAGAACGCGTTCACCTCGGGGTCATCGACGATGTAGAAGTTGAAGGGGCGGTCGGCCAGCGGCGTCTGCGCATGGATCCGCTCGCCCACCGAGCGGACGTACGACAGCGCCACCGG
Organism: Thermoanaerobaculia bacterium; assembly: GCA_036522835.1. GTDB lineage: Bacteria > Acidobacteriota > Thermoanaerobaculia > Gp7-AA8 > Gp7-AA8 > DATDFB01. Next base: position 38,147 of record DATDFB010000322.1, read on the forward strand.
ATCGTTGACCAGGCGGACCTGCTGCTGGACCTGCGCGGCGAGCTGGTTTCCGAGCTGCCATTCCTCATCGAGGGAAACACCCCCGACGCCACCGCTCGAACCGCAGCCTGCCGCTACGAGGGCTACGGCAAACAAAAGTGCATAAGAACGAAGTCGAAACATTACGACACCTCCGCGTGTGGGAAGTGCAATCCGTGGGCACAATTTTCGGCGTACCGGCCCCATCATTGATCGAGCGGCAGAGCCTCGATCGTGCGGCCGTTTCCGGTCATCGTGGTGGCGCGGAAGAGGGAGTTGACGATCGCCTCTTCCGTCGCTTCGATTACGCCTAGGAAGAGGGACGACATGTCGTCGTTATGGAGGACAGGCACTCTTGCCTGTCCTGTCGAGAACGCGATCGCATAGTCGCCGCTGCCGTTCGACCCCGCCGCGCCGGTGCGGGCCATGCCCATGATCCCGCGCGCGGCCATGCGCCGGAGGTTGCGCGCGTCGACCGGCGCGTCGGTGGCGATGACGATCACGCACGAGCCGCCCGGCGGCGCCGGCGCGCGGGGGGCGCGCACGCCGCCGATCGTCAGCGTGCCGCCGAAGTTCGTCTGCACCAGCACCCCCACCGTCCACCCGCCCGCCACCCTGCGCGACGCCGTGCCGATGCCGCCTTTGTAGCCGAAGGCGATCGTGCCGGTGCCGGCGCCGACCGCGCCTTCCTCCACCGGACCGCCGCGCGCCGACTGAATGGCGTGGAAGACTTCGTCGCGGCCGACGGCGCGGGCGCGGATGTCGTTGAGCGTGCCGTCGTTCGTCTCCGCGACGACCGGGTTGATCGAGCGCACCTGCTCGTTGCCGGGCAACGCCAGCATGTAGTCGAGGAGCGCATCGGCGACGCGCGGCACGTTCAGCGTCGACGTCAGAAGGATCGGCGTCTCGATCTCGCCGAGCTCCTCGACCTGCGTCGTCCCCATGATCTTGCCGAAGCCGTTGCCGACGAAGACGCCCGCCGGCACTTTCTCGACGAAGAGATTGCCTCCGTGGGGGAGGACGGCGGTGACGCCGGTGCGGATGGTCTCGCCGCGGATGACCGTGGTGTGCCCGACGCGGACGCCGGCGACGTCGGTGATGGCGTTGAGCGGCCCCGGCGGCAGCGTGCCGAGGACGATGCCGGCCTCGCGTGCGCGCGGACGCGGAGCCTGCGGCGGCGGAACGGCGACGGCAGCGGCGAGTGCGCAGGCGGCAGCGAACATGCACCCCATCGTCGCATGCCTTCGCGGAATCCGAAGCGCGGCAAGAAGCCGTCGAAGTCGACGCCGACGCAGTCGATGCCCGGCGCCGAGCGTTCCATGCGTCCCAAGCCCGACCACGGCGAGGAGAGCTATCGCGGCTGCGGCAAACTGCAGAACCTCGCCGCCGTCATCACCGGCGGCGACAGCGGCATCGGGCGGGCGGTGGCGATCGCCTTCGCGCGCGAAGGCGCCGACGTGGCCATCGGCTATCTCTCGCCGAAGGAAGAGCGCGACGCGCAGGAGACGCTCGCTTGGATCGAGCGCGCCGGCCGCCGCGGCCTGGCCGTCCGCTTCAACGTGCAGCGCCCGAACGAGTGCAAGCGCTTCGTCGAGCGCGCCGTGAAGGCCTTCGGTCGGCTCGACGTCGTCGTCAACAACGCCGCCTATCAGATGGAGCAGGAGTCGATTCTCGACATCACCCCGCGGCAGTTGGAGGGGACGTTCCGCACGAACATCTTCGGCTACATCTACATGGTCCAGGCCGCGCTGCCGCACCTGCGCGAGGGCGCCGTCATCCTCAACACCGGCTCCGTCACCGCGCTCAAAGGCAACAAAGGTCTCATCGACTACTCCGCGACGAAGGGGGCGATCCACGTCTTCACCAAGTCGCTGGCGATGAGCCTCGCCGAGAAAGGCATTCGCGTGAACTGCGTCGCGCCCGGCCCGGTGTGGACGCCGCTCATTCCCGGCTCGTTCGACAAGGGGCACATCGAGAAGTTCGGCCGCGACACGTTCTGGGAGCGCCCCGCGCAGCCGGCCGAGATCGCGCCGACGTACGTCTTCCTGGCCGGCGCCGACGGCCGCTACTACAGCGGCGACGTGCTCGCGCCGACGGGCAGCGAAACGACGCGATAGGATTGTGGAGTGCGGCGGCCGTGCCGCCGCTCCGACGGCGCCGGCATGGCCGGCGCAATCCACATCATGCCAGCGATCGAAACTCATGCCCTTCGCAAGGTCTATCCTCCGAACGTCGTGGCCGTCGACTCGCTCGATCTCGCCGTCGAGGAGGGAGAGCTCTTCGGCATGCTCGGCCCGAACGGCGCCGGGAAGACGACGACCATCGGCATCCTCACCACGCGCGTGCGCGTCACGAGCGGCGAGGCCATCGTCGCCGGCGCGAACGTGACCGGCCAGGCGCCGGTGGTGCGGCGGCGCATCGGCGTCGTGCCGCAGCGGCCGAATCCCGACCGCGGCTTGAACGTCGTCGAGAACCTCGTCTTTCACGCCTCCTACTTCGGCGTCCCGCGCTCGCTCGCCGTCAAGCGCGCCGACGAGCTCCTCGAGCGCCTGGGGCTGGCCGACAAGCGCGACGCGAAAGTCGAGGCGCTCTCCGGCGGGCAGCAGCAGCGGCTGATGATCGCCCGGGCGCTGACGCACGATCCGCGCGTCGTTTTCCTCGACGAGCCGACCGTCGGCCTCGATCCGCAGGCCCGTCTCGGACTGTGGGAGATCCTCCGCGAGCTTCACGCGCAGGGGCGGACGATCGTCATGACCACGCACTACATGGAAGAAGCCGACCAGCTCTGCGACCGCCTGGCCATCATCGACCGCGGCAAGCTCCTTGCGCTCGACACGCCGTCGCGGCTCAAGGCCCAGGCGCCGGGCGACACGCTCGTGGACGTGACGTTCGACGGCGACACGGAGCCGGTGGCCGGCGCCGCGCGCGCGCTCGAGGGCGTCTCGAACGCCGAGGCGCGCGGGCCGCTGCTGCGCGTGTTCAGCCGGCGCGGGGGCGAGATCATCCCCGCGCTCATCGACGCCGGCGAAGCGCGCGGCCTGACCGTGCGCGACATTCACCTCTCGCGCCCGAGCCTGGAGACGCTCTTCATCTCGCTCACCGGAAGGAAGCTGACATGACCGACGACCACGTGCCGCCCTCGCGCGTCTTCGGCGCGATCCTGCTGCGCGACGTGACGGTGGCGCGCCGCGAGCTGCCGTACTTTCTGCTGCGCACCACGCTGCAGCCGCTGCTCTTCGTCATCATCTTCGGCTTCGTCCTGCCGAAGATGGGGATGATCCCGCGCGAGTACACCGCCACGGTGCTCCCCGGCGTGCTCGCGCTGAGCCTGACCCTGTCGGCCGTGCAGTCGGTCTGCCTGCCGATGGTGCAGGACTTCGGCGTGACGAACGAGATCGAGGACCGCCTGCTCGCGCCGGCGCCGATCGAGCTCGTGGCCATCGAGAAGGTCGTCGCCGGCACGCTGCAGGGGGTGATCGCCGCGCTCGTCGTCCTGCCGCTGGCGCGCGTGATCATGGGGCCGATCCCCGGCCTCTCTTTCGGCAACGCCGGGATGCTCGTCCTCGTCACGGTGCTCTCCGGCGCCGCGTTCGCCGCCATCGGCCTCTTTCTCGGCACCGCCATCGCGCCGCAGCACATCGGCCTGATGTTCAGCGTGATCCTCGGGCCGATGATCATGTTCGGCTGCACGTACTATCCGTGGGCGGGACTGAACGTCGTGCCGGCCATGAAGTACCTCGTGCTGGTGAATCCGCTCGTGTACGTGTCCGAGGGAATGCGCGCGGCGCTCACGCCGTCGATGCCGCACATGAACGTCTCGGTGATGCTGGTGGCGCTGATCGTCACGGCGGCCCTGTTTCTCGTCCTGGGACTCAAAGCGTTCGACAAGAGAGCGATGAAGTAGTGCGCCGCTACCTCTACATCACCCTCGCGCTGGCCGGCATCTTCCTGGCGTGCTTCGGCATCGCCGAGGCGCTGGGCGTGCCGCTCTTGACCGACCCGATGCCGCTGCTGCGCAAGGCCGGGCCGCTCGCCGCGGTGATCGGCGTGGCGCTGCTCATCGCCGACGTCGTGCTGCCGGTGCCGTCGAGCGTGATCATGGTGGCGCACGGCGCGCTCTTCGGCATCGTCACCGGGTCACTCTTGTCGCTGGCCGGCTCGGTCGGCTGCGCGGTGGCGGGGTTCGCGATCGGGCGGGCGGGGAGGGAGACGGTGCACCGCTTCGTGAGCGACGCGGAGTACGCGCGCGTGTCGCGGCTGCTCGACCGCTGGGGGATGGCCGGCATCGTGGCCACGCGCCCCGTGCCGATCCTCGCCGAGGTCATGGCCATCATCGCCGGGACGACGCCGGCGGTGCGGTGGTGGGAGATCATCGTGGCCTCGACGCTCGGCTCGATCCCGCCGGCGATCGCCTACGCGGTGGCGGGGCACTTCGCGACGGAGACGGTGGGGATGATCTGGGTGTTCTCCGCGCTGATGCTGATGTCGGCGGCGATGTGGTGGTTCGACCGGCCTAAAAAGGATTGACGATGGTGAGGCCGTCGATGCGCTGGCCGGCCTGCATGTCTTCGCTGTAGAGGATTTCGCAGTTGGAGATCATCGCGGCGCGGATGATCAACGCGTCCCAGATGGAGAACTGGTAGCGCTGCTGAAGGTCGATAGCGATGAGAAGATCGTTTGGTTGGAGCGTCACTACGTGCCACCGCATATAGGCCTGGATTTTCAGCGTTGCAATGTCTGCGGAAAGGCGGAGTTTTCGCGTGGCGGTCGAGTAGTACTCCTGCAGAACTTGCATCGAGACGTGGCCGCTTTGCGCGTCCGTAAGCTGCCGGACCAGTTTCTCAGCAAGTCGCTGTTTCGCGGGAGAAGAGTCATCCTCGGCGTAAAGCAGCACGTTCGTGTCAACGAACGTTCTTGCGCTCATGCATCTCTTCCCGCGTCCACTTTTGGCCGCCGGAATGACCTCCGCCCATCGCCGACAGACGCCGAAGCTCCATCGCGATCTCCGCGGGTGTCATTTTGTCGAGTGCGAGGCCTTGCGTGAACTCCCGAAGCATCGCCTCGAGCGAAGTGCCATACTCCTTGGCAACCTCGCGCGCTCGCTCCACAATCGTCTCGTCTAGATCGACCGTCACCGTCATGAGATAAGTGTACTTGCGTGAAGCCGGCCAACCAAACCGTCGCCGTCGTCGATGACGAAGACAACCTGCGCGAGACCCTCGCCTTCGCCCTGCGCCGCGAGGGCTATCCGGTCGAGCTCTTCGCACACGGGGGGGAGGCGTGGGAGGCGTTCCGGCGGCGGCTGCCGGGGCTCGTCATCCTCGACATCCTCATGCCGGAGATGGACGGGCTGGAGCTCTGCCGGCGCATCCGCTCCATCAGCGAGACCATCCCGATCATCTTCCTCACCTCGCGCGACGAAGAGTTCGACCGCGTCCTCGGACTGGAGATCGGCGCGGACGACTACCTCTGCAAGCCCTTCTCGATGCGCGAGCTCCTGGCGCGCGTGAAAGTGCTGTTCCGCCGCGCGGCGCTCGAGGCCGCGCCGAAGGAGGCGCCGCTACGCGTCGGCGACCTCGAGCTCGACCTGCAGCGCTACACGGTCAAGTGGAAAGGGCAGCCGGTCAGCCTGACCGTCACGGAGTTCATGATGCTGCACGCGCTCGTCCGCCACCCCGGCCACGTCAAGTCGCGCAAGCAGCTCCACCAGGACGGCTACCCGCACGACGCCTACGTCAGCGAGCGGACCATCGACAGCCACATCAAGCGGCTGCGGCGGAAGTTCGAGGAGGTGGATGGGACGTTCGACCGGATCGAGACGATGTACGGATTGGGCTACCGGTATCGCGAATGAAACGCATCGCCATCCGCCTCCTGGCCTTCAACCTTCTCCTCGTCTTTCTACCCGTGGCCGGCGTTCTCTACCTCGGCGCGTACGAGGCGCGGCTGGAGTCGGCGGAGGTGCGCGCCATCGCTGGGCAGGCGCGGATCGTGGCGGCGTCGCTCGGGCGCGATCCGGCGCTCAATCCGATCGACGCCGACGAGCTCCTGGCGCGCACGCGCAGCGACGTGCGCTTCCGCGTGCTCGATCCGAGCGGCCGCGTCATCGCCGACTCGCGACCCATCCCGTCCAAGCCGCCGCCCTCGCGCGGCTCGCCGCGCCACAACACCCTCTACCGCATCGCCGCGTTCGTGGCCAAGCCGATCGTGCGGCTCACGCAGCCGCCGGAGCGGCCGCTGGACGTCGACCTGTACGACTCCGCGGAGACGCTGCGCGGCCCCGAAGTGCGCGCGGCGCTGGATGGGCGGGAGGGCGTCGACAAGAAAATCAGCGCAGGCGGGCAGCGCTCCGTCACGCTCTACCGCGCCGTGCCGATCGTGCACGGCGGCCGCGTCGCCGGCGCGGTGCTGGCCTCGGCGAGCACGTATCCGATCCTGCAGGATCTCTACGCCGTGCGCCTCAGCGTGATGCGCATCTTCGTCGCCGCCGTGGTGGTGGCCTTCCTCGTCAGCCTCTTCTTCTCCACCACGATCGTCCGTCCGCTGCGGCAACTGCGGCGCGACGCGCGGCGCGTGCTCGACCGCCGCGGCGGCCTGCGCGAGCACTTCAAAGGCTCGACGCGGCGCGACGAGATCGGCGAGCTCTCCCGCGCGCTCGAGCGCATCATGCGCCGCCTCGACGGGCATCTCCGCTTCATCGAGACCTTCGCCACCGACGTCTCGCACGAGCTGCGCAACCCGTTGGCGTCGATCCGCAACGCCACCGAGATGCTCGCCGAGGTCAACGATCCGGCGGACCGGCGGCGCTTCGTGCAGATGATCGAGCAGGAAGTGGCACGAATGGAGAAACTGCTCGCCGGCGTGAGAGAGATCTCCGTGATCGACGCGCGGCTCGCGCGCGAGGAGCACGGGCCGTTGGAGATTGGCGCGCTGCTGGGCAAGATCGTCGACGGCTTCCGCCTCCGCGAGGGGAATCGCGTGCGCTTCGAGCTGAGCGCGCCCGAGGCTCCCTTGATGGTCGACGCCTCGGAGGACCGGCTCATTCAGGTCTTCGAGAACGTGCTCGACAACGCGGCGAGCTTCTCGCCTGCTGGCGGGTTGGTGCGCGTGGCCGTGCACGCGGATGACGGCACCGCGGTGACGCGCGTCGAGGACGAAGGTCCCGGAATTTCGGACGCGCACATCAGCCGGATCTTCGATCGTTTCTTCACGTATCGCCCGCCGTCGGCGCGGCGCGACAGCCGGCACACGGGGCTCGGTCTCTCGATCGCGCGCGCGATCGTGGCCGGCTACGGAGGAACGGTTACAGGTGCGAACGGCGAGCGGGGCGCGGTGTTCGAAGTGCGGCTGCCGGCCTGCGGCGGATGAAATGGTGCTTGGATCGGGGGAGGGAGTGCGGCTAAGATGGATCGACGCGACTCCCCACGCGTTCGGTCCGAAGAGAGCGGTGGCTTTCGGTTAGTAAATAGAGATGGACTTGGTGCGGCAGGCCGCGTAAACTGTCTTCCGCATCGGTTCAAAATTGAGAGCGAAGGAGAGCGTGTGACTCCAGTTAAAAGCAATCGCGGACGCCCCATCGTACACACCGAGCCCTGGGCGAAGATCACGGTCGTGCTTCTCGACCGTCACGTCGCCTATCTGGATCGGCTTGCCATCGACATCCGCCTCAAGCACGGCAAAGCAATCAGCCGGGCGGAGATCATTCGTGGTCTTATCGAGGCGGCTTTCCAGAGCGGCATCGACCTGTCCCAGGCAGACTCGATCGACAGCTTGGTCGGTCTGCTAACGGGTACAGCGCCGAAGACGCGAAAGACCGCGCGCTAGCTCGCCTCCGGTTTCCGGCGCGCAGCTGACGCGTCGCCAGCGCCACGAGCTCGGACTCGTTGCTGGCGTCGGTCAGATCGATGCCGCTTTGGGCGATACGATCGATGATCGTGCAGATGGCGTGTGGCCATCCGAACGCCCGGTGCATGGCGGGATCGATGTCGCTCGACAGGCGCGCCACGTAGTCGAGCTGTCGGGCTGACAGCAAAACGGTTTCGGTCGCCGGGGCCTCTCCGGCGACCTCTTTTTCGAGCGGGGACACGAGTTTCATAAGGGATGCTTCCACTACAGGTGTGATCGGGAGCGGCAAATCCCTACCCGCCCGTCATAAAATTTTTATTGGTGCCGTCATTCGGGCACGATCATGACCGGCGCGCTCGTGTTGCGGATGATCTCCTGCTTCACCCCGCCGAGGTCGTGGCGGGCGTTGATGAAGAGCGCGTCGGCGGCGGCGTGCTCGGCGTAGCGGATCAGCTCCCGCTCGACGTTGCTCCCGGCGATCGGCTTCCTCACCGCGGCGCCGCCGAAGAGGCGGTCGTTGATCTCCGCGAGCTTCGCATTGGCGGCGGAGAAGTCGCCGTCGTCGCAGATCATGACCAGGTGGATCTCGCTCGCTTCCTGGCGCGCGATCGCCGCCGCCAGTTCCGCCGCCGGCATCGAGGTCTGCTGGAGGTGGACCGGGACGACGATCCGCCGCATCCCGCGCCGCGGCTTGGTGCCGTAACGGATGGCCAGCACCGGCGCGGGCGGATCGGTGATGACGCGCATGGTCGTCGAGCCGATGAGGAGGTGCGCGACGTGGTGCCGCGCATGCGTGGCGATGACGACGAGGTCGATGGTCTCCTCGGACACGGCGCGGCAGATCTCCGCGCCCGGATCGGACGCTTTGCGCACGATCTTGCGCGTCGCGATCGAGGCATTGGCGTGCCGCACCCGCTCGCGCAGCTTCTCCAGCTCGACTTCCTCGGCGTACTCGTAGATCGAGTCGTCGGCGGGAAAACGCAGCGCGCCGTCGGACGACCACGTCGTGCGGATGTGCAGGATCACGAGCTCCGCGCCGGTCGTGCCGGCCAGCGCGATCGCGCCGTCGAACGCCCACTCGGCGGCGGTCGAGAAGTCGGTGGGGATCAGGATGCGGCGCCACGGATACATGTTTTTAGTTCTTGGTTCTTAGGTTCTTAGGTTCTTACGTTTTTCCTAAGAACCTAAGAACCTAAGAACCTAAGAACCTAAGAACCAGAATCACTGCGAGGCCATGGCAGCCCCCGAAATCGGCTCCGGCGTCACGATGTATCGAATCACCGTCTTCGGCTCCGCCTCCGTCTCCGCCACCTGCAGCGTGACCTGCTTGTCGCCGGCCTTGATTGTGTCGCCGGGGATGAACGGGTCCTGCATGGCCTGGTTCAGGTGCACTTCGAGGGTGCGCCAGTTCTGCTGCGGCGGGTAGGGCGGCTGGGCGGGGTAGGCGCGGAACTGCGCGAGGTAGGTCGTGTAGTAGTGGTAGACCTGCGGGTAGGAGTCGTCGGTGGCGAGGGTGTAGACCTCGGCCTTCGGCCCGTACTGGTTGCGAATCATCACCGAGTCGCGGCGGGTGAGGTCTTCGCGGTACTGCGCGTTCGCATAGATCGGAATGGCCGTGCTGATCGACTTCAGCTCTTTCTTCGCGTCGATCGGCGCGGGCGGCTGCGGCTCCGTCACCGTCTGCGCCCCCGACGTCGTCATCGGGTTCTTCGCCGGCTGTTGCTCCTCGGCCGCCGTTCCTTCCTGGCCGGTGCAGCCGGCGAGGAGGATTGCGGCGGAGAGCGTGGCGGCGGCGACGAGCTTGCCCATCGCTGCGGAATTGAGCAATTGATGTGCCGCGCGCGCCATCAGTTGCTGTCGGCGGTCGAGACCGGTTGCGCGCGGCGGCCTTTGCGGCGCAGCGAGTCGAGCGCGGTCGTGCCGCCGTACTTCTGCACGATCTGTTCGTCGTACTCGTCGGAGATGGTGGCGACGATCTCCAGCGAGGCGATGAGCTGCTCGGCCTGCAGGCGCCGGCCGAGGAAGGAGTGGGAGTAGAAGACGTCGCGGTCGACGACGCTGAACGCGCCGAGGGCCACTTCGGAGTTGAGGACGAGCAGCTCGCGCATCAGGTCGAACGACGGCTCGACGTCCTGCACCACGAAAGCGAGGATCTCGATGATGGCGTCGTCTTCCTCGTACGGCTCGATGGAGATCTCCAGCACGGTCGATCCGTACTTCAGATAGAAGTCGCAGTGCTCGGCGTCGTCGAAGTGCTCCTCCACGAGATCGTCGAGGTGGGACTTGACGGCCCGGTAGACCTCTTCCTGACATTTCGTGTGGAAGCGCTTCACTGGTCTGCGCGACATTGCGCGTGATTATAGAGTGTCCTTCGCGATGAGTGATCTCTTCGATCCAACGCGCCGCCGGCGATTGGTGCTGAAGCGCGGGCGCGAGCGCGCCGTGGAGAACCGGCATCCGTGGATTTTCGCCGGCGCGATCGCGGAGGAGAGCGGGCCGGAGGACGCCGCGATCGCCGATCTCGTCGACGGCAGCGGTGCGCGCCTCGCCTCCGGGCTCCATTCGCGGCACTCGCAGATCCGCTTGCGCGCGCTGACGTTCGGCGACGAGGAGCTGACGCCGGAGCTCCTGCGCGCGCGGATCGCCGCGGCGGTGGCGCGGCGGCGCGGGATCTTCAGCGAGGCCACGAACGCCGCGCGCGTCGTGCACGCCGAGGGGGATGAGCTGAGCGGACTGGTGGTCGATCGATACGACGACGTGGTCGTGGTCGAGATCGCCAACGAAGGGCTCGAGCGGGTCAAGGCGCTCGTCGTCGAGGCGCTGCAGGAGGCCTTGAAGCCGCGGCTGATCTACTTCAAGAACGACATTCCGGCGCGGAAGCTCGAGCAGTTGCCGATGGGGGCGGAGATTTGGGAGGATGGCGCCCCTCACCCCGGCCCTCTCCCCGCTCGCGGGGAGAAGGTGGCCGAAGGCCGGGTGAGGGGCGACGCCACGGCAACGATCCTCGAAAACGGGTTGCGCTTCCACGTCGACGTCCCGGCCGGTCAAAAGACCGGCTTTTTTCTCGACCAGCGCGACAACCGCGCTCTCGCCCGCGCCAACGCGGCCGGCCGGCGCGTGCTCAACCTCTTCTCCTTCAGCGGTGCGTTCGGCGTCTACGCGGCGGCGGGCGGCGCGGCCTCTGTCCGGAATGTGGACATCTCCGCGCCGGCGATCGAGGCCGCCAGGCGCAATCACGATTTGAACGCGTTCAAAACCGAGGTCGAGTTCACCGTCGCCGATGTCTTCGCCTTCGTCCGCCAGACCAAAGAGCGCTTCGGCATGATCGTTTGCGACCCGCCCGCCTTCGCCAAGTCGCGCGGCGACGTCGAGCGCGCCGCGCGCGGCTACAAGGACGTCAACCTCTACGCCATGAAGCTCCTCGAGCCGGGCGGCCTGATGATGACCTTCTCCTGCTCCGGCCACATGTCGATCGACCTCTTCCAGAAAGTCATCTTCTCCGCCGCGCACGACGCCGGCCGCCGCATCGCCTTCCTCAAACGCCTCACCGCCGGCGAGGATCATCCGGTCTCGTTGTATTGCCCGGAAGGGGAGTATCTGAAAGGGTTTTTGCTCGAAGTGCGGGTCTGAATGCAGAATGCTGAATGCAGAATGCAGAAAGGGTCTGAAATTCTGCATTTTGCATTCTGCATTCTGCATTCGTCATGACCGTCACCGCCCCCTCCGCCCCGCGCAAGGCACGCGAGATCACCGTCGCCTACCTCGGCGATCTGCTCTTCAACGCCGGCTTCATCGACGAGCGCCAGCGCGGCGAAGTCGCCGCCGCGGAGCGGCAGTGGCGGGCGCAGCAGGCCCGCGCGGCAAAGGGCTCCCGCGGCGACGAAGAGGCCAGCCCGTTCAAGGCGCTCGTGGCCATGAACCTCAGCGACGCCACCGGCAACGGCACGCGCATCGACGACTTCCTCCTGGCGCGCCTGATCGCCGAAGACGCCGGGCTGCACTTCTACAAAATCGACGCGCTGAAGCTCGACGTCGAGATGATCGAGGCGAAGATCTCGCGCCCCTTCGCGCGCAAGCACCGCATGGTCCCGGTGGCGGTGCGCGACGGCAAGCTGATCGTCGCCGTCGTCAATCCCTTCGACAACGTCGCCGTCGACAGCTATCAGCAGATGGTGAAGCAGGACATCCACGTCGTCGTCTCGGCCGAGAGCGACGTCATGGGCGTCATCAACGAGCAGTACGGCTTCCGCGCCTCGGTGACGAAGGCCGAGCGCGATCTCCGCGGCGACAGCCTGGCCCTCATCAGCAATCTCGAGCAGTACGTCAAGCTGAAGTCGGGCTCGGAGATCGAGACCAGCGACGCGCACATCGTCAACGCCGTCGACTTTCTTCTGCAGCACGCCTACGAGTCGCGCGCCAGCGACATCCACATCGAGCCGAAGCGCGAGCACGCCGTGATCCGCTTCCGCATCGACGGCGTGCTGCACGAGATCCAGCGCGTGCCGAAGCTCGTCAACCTGGCCATCACCTCGCGCCTCAAGACGATGTGCCGCATGGACATCGCCGAGAAGCGCCGCCCCCAGGACGGTCGCATCAAGACCGATCATCAGGGGAAAGAGGTCGAGCTGCGCGTCTCCACGCTGCCGACGGCGTTCGGCGAAAAAGTGGTGATGCGCATCTTCGATCCCGACGTCCTTCTGCGCAGCGTCGCCGGTCTCGGGTTCTACGAGGACGAGCTGGCGCTCTTCTCCGACTGGATCAAGCGCCCGCACGGGATCATCCTCGTCACCGGTCCGACCGGCTCGGGCAAGACGGTGACGCTCTACTCGGCGCTCAAGTCGCTGGCGTCGCCGGAGATCAACATCACCACGATCGAAGACCCGATCGAGATGGTGCACGACGACTTCAATCAGACGGCGGTGCAGGCGAAGATCGGCATCACCTTCGCGCACGCGCTGCGCACGATCCTCCGCCAGGACCCCGACATCATCATGGTCGGCGAGATCCGTGACACGGAGACGGCGGAGAACGCGGTGCAGGCGGCGCTGACCGGGCACTTGGTCTTCTCCACGCTGCACACGAACGACGCCGCGACGTCCGTCACGCGCCTGGTCGACCTCGGCATCCAGCCGTTCCTGATCTCCTCGAGCTTGATCGGCACGATGGCCCAGCGCCTGGTGCGCAAGATCTGCCAGGACTGCAAGCGCAACCGTCCCCTCACGCACGAGGAGGCGGGGATGCTGAACCTGCAGGCCCCGCCGGGGAAGCGGATCATCGTGAAGGAAGGGGCCGGCTGCATCCGCTGCCGCAACACCGGCTACTTCGGCCGCACCGGTATCTTCGAGATGCTGCCGATCGACACCACGATCCGCGACCTCATCGACCGCGGCGAGGACTTCCTCAAGATCAAGGAGACGGCCATCAAGCGCGGCATGCGCACGCTGCGGCAGTCCGCGCTGCGCAAGCTGGCCGAGGGGATGACCACGTTCGAGGAAGTGATCCGGGTGACGGGGATCTGAGTGTGGAGTGCGGCGGCCATGCCGCCGCTCTTCACAGCGCCGGCATGGCCGGCGCACTCCATAGACTCACCGGTGCCGATGCCGGAAGCCTCCCCGGTGCCCGCCCCAATATCTGCCGAACCCGAAGTTGAAGCCCACCGACACGCGCGGGCCCCAGCCGTAGCCGTAGTACCAGGGGTTGTAGTACCACGGGTCGTAAAAGTACGGGACGCCGTAGTAGCCGTAGGCGAAGCGCGGCGTCGAGTACGAGTAGCCGTAGTCGCGGCCGCGGTCGCCGTCGCGGCGCTCGCCGCGGGCGTCGGACTCGTCGAGGATGGCTTTGATCACGTTGCGCGAGACGCCGGCGTCGTGGAGCGTGATCATGTCGTCCGCGGTCACGTCGAGGCGGCTCTGGCCCTTGTGTACGAAGGCGATGATCTCCTCCTCGGCGACGCCCGCTTTCTGCATGCGGATCACGTCGTCGACGATGTTCGTGTCGCGGCGCGCGGCGAAGAGCGGCGCCGCCGTCAGGATGAGAAGAATGGCGAGGAAATGGATTCGTTTCATGGTGGTCTCCGCCGTCATTATGCCGTGAATGGCCGTTGATGATCGGTCACAAATGGCGGTGCTATCCTTTTTCCCATGACCGTCCAAGCTGCGCCCTCCTCGCTCGAGCGCGAGCTCGAGTACCGGAAGAAGCTCACCGCGATCGCCAACCAGATCAACTCGGCCGACTCCATCCCGCACATCCTCATGACGCTCAAGGACAAAATCCTCGAGCTCCTCGACGCCGAGCGGCTGACGATCTACGCCGTCGACACCAAGAACCAGGAGCTGTACTCGCTGCACAAAGTCGGCGACGTGCCGAAGGAGATCCGCGTTCCGAAGTCGTTCGCCTCGATTGCGGGATTCACCGCGCTCTCGCGCAAGACCATCAACATCCGCGACGCCTACGATGCCGCGGAACTGCAGAAGTTCCACACCAACCTCCGCTTCGACCAGCGCTGGGACAAGCAGAGCGGCTTCCGCACGCGCGCCGTGCTGGCCGTCCCCATCCTCTTCGAGAAGTACCTCCTCGGCGTCCTGCAGCTCATCAACAAGCGGCACGGCGTCGCCTTCACGGCGCAGGACGAGGACGCCACCGAGGAGATCGGGCGCATCCTGGGCATCGCCTTTTACAACCAGCACCGCGCGGCGCGGCAGACCAAGCCGTCGAAGCTCGGCGGCCTGGTCGACAAAGGCGTCGTATCGGAAAAAGACATCGAAGCCGCCGTTTCGAGCGCGCGCGTGAACAACACCACCGTCGAGAAGGTTCTGATCGAGGACTACAACGTTCCGAAGGAGGAGCTCGGGAAATCGCTCGCGGCGTTTTACGCGACGCAGTTCTTCGGCTACGACGGCGAGCAGACCATCCCCGCCGACCTGCGCGACCGCGTGCCGTCGGAGATGTGGAAGAAGTACGTCTGCGCGCCGGTGGAGCGGAAGCCGGGCCTCCTCGTCATCGCCGTCGACGATCCGCAGGACCTGACCCGCCTCGACGGCATCCGGGCCATGAGCCTCGCGCCGCGCTACGACTTCTGGGTCGGGCTGAAGCACGAGATCCTCGCCTACATCGCCGCGTCGTACGGCGAGAAGGTCGAAGCCGCGGCCTCGGACGGCGGCGATCTCGCCAAGATCATCGACCAGCTCGGCGAAGGGGAGGGGACGACCGAGGAGGAAGAGAGGGAAGTGCCGGAGATCGACGAGACCGATTCCGGCATCGTGCGCCTGGCGAACCAGCTCATCATCGAGGCCTACAACCGCGGCGCGTCCGACATCCACGTCGAGCCGGACGGCTCGAAGAATCCGTGCATCATCCGCCTGCGCATCGACGGCGACTGTCAGAAATTCATGGAAGTGCCAGGCATGCACCGCAACGCGCTGGTGCAGCGGCTGAAGATCATGGCCAAGCTCGACATCTCCGAGCGCCGCAAGCCGCAGGACGGGAAGATCCGCTTCAAGTATTCGCGCGGCACGATCGAGCTGCGCGTGGCCACGATCCCGACGACGAATCAGAACGAAGACATCGTCATGCGCATCCTGGCGGCCTCGAAGCCGCTGCCGCTCGACAAGATGGGCTTCAGCGAGCGGAACCTGTCGCAGTTCAAGGAGATCGTGTCGAAGCCGTACGGCATCTGCCTCGTGGTCGGCCCGACCGGCTCGGGCAAGACGACGACGCTGCACTCCGCGCTCGGCTTCATCAACACCGAGGACATGAAGATCTGGACCGCGGAGGACCCGGTCGAGATCACGCAGCGGGGGCTGCGGCAGGTGCAGGTGCAGCCGAAGATCGACTTCACCTTCGCCGCGGCGATGCGCTCGTTCCTCCGCGCCGACCCCGACGTGATCATGGTCGGCGAGATGCGCGACCACGAGACGGCGGCCATCGGCATCGAGGCTTCGCTCACCGGCCACCTCGTCTTCTCCACGCTGCACACGAACTCGGCGCCGGAGACGATCACGCGTCTCCTGGACATGAACATCGATCCGTTCAACTTCGCCGACGCGCTCCTGGGCATCATGGCCCAGCGCCTCGTGCGCACGCTCTGCGCGAAGTGCAAGGGGGCGTACCACCCCGCGCGCGAGGAGTTCGACGAGATCGCCGACGCCTACGGGCGCAAGTACTTCGAGATGCAGTACACGCCGGAGGTGACGCTCTACAACCCCAAAGGCTGCAACGCCTGCGGCAACACGGGGTACAAGGGACGCATGGGCGTGCACGAGCTGCTCGTCGGCACGGACGAGATCAAGCGCGCCGTGCAGCGCCGCGCGCCGATCGACGAGCTGCGCAACCTGGCCCTCGAGCAGGGGATGCGCACGCTGCTGCAGGACGCGATCGACAAGGCCTTCAAGGGGTTCACGGACATCAAGCAGGCGCGGGCCGTGGCGGTGAAGTGATGTGGAGTGCGCCGGCCATGCCGGCGCTGTCAGAGCGGCGGCATGGCCGCCGCACTCCACATCAGCGCGCGCGGGCCAGCACGTTCTGCAAGTCGACCATATCCGCCGGCTTCGTCAGGTGCACGTCGAAGCCGGCTTCGAGCGCGCGCTTGCGGTCGTCGGCCTGGCCGTAGCCGGTGAGCGCGACCAGATAGACATCGTTGCCGAGCTTCTCGCGCACCTGGCGCGCGAGGTCGTAGCCGTCGAGGCCGGGGAGGCCGATGTCGACCAGCGCGATATCGGGCTTCGCGCTCAGCACCGCCTCCAGCCCTTTCACCCCATCCTCCGCCGTCTCGACGCGGTGCCCGAGGTGATTGAGCTTGAGGCGCAGCAGGTCGCGGATGTCGGCGTTGTCCTCGATCACCACGATGTAGCGTGGGGCGGACGTCGTCGTGACCCGGCCGCGGCAGCGAGTTCGTGATCCGCCTGCCGATCGGCG
>DATDFB010000323.1:0-7928 GCA_036522835.1 Thermoanaerobaculia bacterium
CGGCGTCGCAGGCCACGCTCGCCTCCACCACCCCGGCGGCGGGGAGCGCGGCGGCGTCGACGGTGCCGGGCACCGCGCAGCCGGTGCCGCCGCTCTCCGGATCGCGCGAGCAGATCATTCCGCTGGCCAGCTTCGCCCACATCGAGACGCACGCCACGCCCGTGGCGGTCAATCACCTCGGACAATTTCCCGTAGCCACGATCTCGTTCAATCTCGCGCCCGGCACCGCCCTCGGCGCGGCCACGAAAGAGATCGACGGCGCCGTGGCCCGGCTCGGCCTCCCCGGCAGCATCCACACGGAGTTCCAGGGCACCGCCGCCGTCTTCCGCAGCTCGCTGGCGAACGAGGGGTGGCTGATCCTGGCCGCGCTCGTGACGGTCTACATCGTCCTCGGCGTGCTGTACGAGAGCTACATCCACCCCATCACGATCCTCTCGACGCTGCCGTCGGCGGGCGTGGGGGCGATCCTGGCGCTGATGCTCTTCCACATGGAGCTCGGCGTCGTGGCCTTGATCGGCATCATCCTCCTCATCGGGATCGTGAAGAAGAACGCCATCATGATGATCGACTTCGCGCTGGAGGCGGAACGCGAGGGAGGGAAGACGCCGGAGGAGGCGATCTACCAGGCCTGCCTGCTGCGCTTCCGCCCGATCATGATGACGACGTTCGCGGCGCTCTTCGGCGGCCTGCCGCTGGCCCTCGGCCGCGGCACCGGCGCCGAGCTGCGCCACCCGCTCGGCGTGACCATCGTCGGCGGCCTGCTGGTGAGCCAGCTCTTGACGTTGTACACGACGCCGGTGGTGTATCTGTGGTTCGACGAGCTCGCGTCACGCGTGCGCAAGCGCGTGCGCATCGGCGTTCCCGCGGAGGCGTCGTGAATGTGGAGTGCGCCGGCCATGCCGGCGCTCTCGACAGCGGCGGCATGGCCGCCGCACTCCAGAAGCCATGAGCATCTCCGCCCCCTTCATCCGCCGCCCGGTCGCCACGTCCTTACTGACCGCCGCCGTGCTCATGGCCGGCGGCCTCGCCTACACGAAGCTCCCCGTCGCGCCGCTGCCGCAGGTCGAGTTCCCGACCGTCTCCGTCTCCGCCTCCCTTCCGGGCGCCAACCCCGAGACCATGGCCTCGGCCGTGGCCACGCCGCTGGAGCGGCAGTTCGGCCGCATCGCCGGCATCACCCAGATGACGTCGAGCAGCTCCTCCGGCTCGACCAACGTCACCATGCAGTTCGATCTCGACCGTGACATCGACGCCGCCGCGCGCGACGTGCAGGCGGCCATCAACGCCGCGCGCGGGCAGCTTCCGGCCAACCTCCCGTCCAATCCGACGTGGCGCAAGGTCAACCCCGCCGACGCGCCGATCATGATCCTGGCCATGACCTCGGACGTCATGACGCAGCCGCAGATGTACGACGTCGGCGACTCCATCTTGGCGCAGAAGATCGCACAGATCGACGGCATCGGCCAGGTCTTCGTCGGCGGCAGCTCGCGCCCGGCCGTGCGCGTGGAGATGAATCCGCTCCTCTTGAGCAAGATGAACGTCGGCATCGACGCCGTGCGCACCGCCCTCGGCGCCGCCAACGCCAACCGCCCCAAGGGAGAGATCGCCGGTTCCGGCAACGCCTGGGTGCTGCGCACGAACGATCAGCTCTTCAAGGCCAATGAGTACCGGAGCCTCATCGTCGCCTCGCGCGACGGCAAGCCCGTCATCCTCTCCGAGGTGGCGGACGTGCGGGATGCGGTCGAGAACATCAATAGCGCGGGGTCGGTCAACGGCAAGCCGGCCATCTCCCTCGTCCTCTTTCGTCAGCCCGGCGCGAACATTATCGGCACCGTCGACCGCGTGCGCGCCTTGCTCCCGCAACTGCAGGCCGCCATCCCGCCGTCGATTCACCTCGAGCCGGTGCTCGACCGCACGACGACGATCCGGGCCTCGGTCTACGACGTCGAGCGCACGCTGGCCATCTCCATCGGCCTCGTCATCCTCGTCGTCTTCCTTTTCTTACGCAGCGCCTGGGCCACCGTCATCCCCAGCGTGGCCGTGCCGCTCTCGCTCATCGGCACGTTCGGCGTCATGTATCTCCTCGACTACTCGCTCGACAACCTCTCCCTCATGGCGTTGACGATCTCCACCGGCTTCGTCGTCGACGACGCCATCGTCGTCATCGAGAACATCACCCGCCATCTCGAGAACGGCATGAAGCCGATGGAAGCGGCGCTCCTGGGGGCGCGCGAGATCGGCTTCACCGTCTTCTCCATGAGCACGTCGCTCGTGGCCGTCTTCATCCCCATCCTGCTCATGGGCGGCATCGTCGGGCGGCTCTTCCGCGAGTTCGCCGTGACGCTGTCCGCCGCCATCGCCATCTCTCTGGCCGTGTCGCTCACCACCACGCCGATGATGTGCGCGAAGTTCCTGAAGGCGGAGAGCGAGCGGAAGCACGGGCGGCTCTACGACTGGAGCGAGCGCGCCTTCGACCGCCTTCTGCGCGGCTACGGGCGCGCCCTCGACTTCGTTCTCGCCAACACCCTGCCGGTGCTGCTCGTGACGCTGGCCACCATCGGCTTCACCATCTACCTCTACGTCATCATCCCCAAGGGCTTCTTCCCGCTGCAGGACACCGGGCGCCTCTCCGGCAACGTCCAGGCCGCGCAGGACACGTCGTTCCCGGCGCTCCTCGAGAAGCTCAACCGCTTCATGACCATCGTGCAAAAGGATCCGGCCGTCGACAACGTCGTCTCCTTCACCGGCGGCGGCCGCGGCGGCGGCAACTCCGCGAGCATGTTCGTCTCGCTCAAGCCACTCGACGAGCGCAAGGCCTCGGCGCAGGAGATCATCGCCCGCCTTCGTCCGAAGACCGCGCACATCCCCGGCGCGCAGCTCTTTCTCAGCGCCGTGCAGGACGTCCGCGTCGGCGGCCGGTCGAGCAACGCCGACTACCAGTACACGCTGCAGGGCGACGACGTGGCGGAGCTCATGTCGTGGGCGCCGAAGCTCGAGAAAGCCATGCACAAGCTCCAGGAGGTGCGCGACGTCTCCAGCGACCAGCAGAACCGCGGCCTGCAGGCCACGGTGATCATCGACCGCCAGACCGCCGCGCGGCTCGGCGTGACGCTCGCCGCCATCGACAACACGCTCTACGACGCCTTCGGCCAGCGCCAGGTCTCGGTGATGTACAGCGGGATGAATCAGTACCACGTGGTGATGGAGGTCGATCCGAAGTACGCCGGCTCGCCCGCCTCGCTCGGCGCCGTCTACGTGCACGCCTCGAACGGCCGCGACATCCCGCTCAGCGCCTTCGCCCGCTACGGCATCGACCAGACGCCGCTCTCGATCCCGCACCAGGGGCAGTTCCCCGCGGTGACGATCTCGTTCAACCTCGCGCCCGGCGTCTCTCTCGGTCAGGCCACGGCCGCGATCGAGGAGCTGGAGCGGCAGATGCGCATGCCGTCGTCCATCCACCCCGGCTTCCAGGGAACGGCGCAGGCGTTCCAGGCCTCGCTGGCCAACGAGCCGCTCCTGATCCTGGCCGCGCTGCTGGCCGTCTACATCGTCCTCGGCATCCTCTACGAGAGCCTGGTGCACCCGATCACGATTCTCTCCACGCTACCGTCCGCAGGCGTCGGCGCGCTGATCGCGCTGCTCCTGACGAACACGGAGTTCACGATCATCGCGCTCATCGGGATCATTCTTCTCATCGGCATCGTGAAGAAGAACGCCATCATGATGATCGACTTCGCGCTGGAGGCGGAGCGGAAGGAGGGAAAGAGCCCGCTCGACGCCGTGCGCGAAGCGTGTCTGCTCCGCTTCCGCCCGATCATGATGACGACGATGGCCGCGCTCTTCGGCGGGCTTCCGCTCGCGCTCGGCCGCGGCATCGGCAGCGAGCTGCGCCGCCCCTTGGGCATCGCCATCGTCGGAGGGCTGATCTTGAGCCAGCTCCTCA
The DNA here is from genome assembly GCA_036522835.1 of Thermoanaerobaculia bacterium. GTDB lineage: Bacteria > Acidobacteriota > Thermoanaerobaculia > Gp7-AA8 > Gp7-AA8 > DATDFB01. The sequence goes on from DATDFB010000323.1 coordinate 3,944, forward strand.
CGCTCTTCACCACGCCGGTGACGTATCTCTATCTCGATCGCCTGCGCTGGCGCGCCCGCAAACGCCGCGGCGCGGCCGCGCTCTCGCCGGCGCCGCATTTGTGATTCACTCCCTCGGCGATGAGCTTTGCCAGGAAGCGCGCGGCGATGTGGGCGGCAACATGGGCGGCGGCGTTCGCGGCGATTGCGCTGGTGACGCTCGCCGGGCGCGCGCTCGACCTCAATCCCACCACCATCGGCTTCGTCTACCTCATCGTCGTCCTCTTCGTCTCCGTCTGGGGCGACCTCCTCGTCGGCACGGTCTCCTCCATCGTCGCCACCGTCTGCTACAACTTCTTCTTCTTTCCGCCGCTCTACACCTTCACCATCGAGCAGCCGGCGAACTGGTTTGCCCTGGCCACGTTTCTGATCTCATCCGTGACGGTCAACCGCCTCGTCGTTGCGGCGCGCGTCAACGCCGAGGCGAAAGCGCACGTGCAGGCGCTGCGGGAGAGCGAGGCGTTGAAGACCTCGCTGCTGCGGGCCATCTCGCACGATCTGACGACGCCGATCACTGCCGTGACGATCCGCACGGAGTCGCTGCGCCGCCGCGCCGCCGCGGACCGCGAGTTGCTCGACGACGTCGGGGCCATCGCCGAGGAGACGGCGCGGCTGCGGAGGCGCATCGATAATTTGTTGGCCATGGCCCGGTTGGAAGCGGGGAAGGCCCAGCCGCGCCGCGAGCCGACGCCGCCCGCCGATCTCTTCCGCGCCGCGCGCGAGAACTTGCCGCTCGTCCCGGTGACGGTGCACGTCGACGCCGACTGTCCCGATGCAAACGTCGACCCGTCGTTGGCGCTGGAGATCCTCGTCAATCTCCTCGAGAACGCCCACCGCGTCTCGCCGCCCGGCGCGCCGGTGGAGCTCGTGGCACGGCGGCATCCGCTAGACGCCGGCACGCTGCGCATCGAGGTGCTCGACCGCGGCCCCGGCGTGCCCCCGGCCACGGACGTTGCCCAGCGCGGCCTCGGGCTGGAGATCGCGCGCAGCCTCGCCGCGGCGAACGGCGGCAGCATCGGCCTCACCCCGCGTCCCGGCGGCGGCACGGTCGCGCACATCGATCTCCCGGCGGCGCTGTTGCCGGAGTAGGTCGCAGGGCGCAGGGGCAGGGCGCAGATGGTGTTCCGGCAGTTGCGCGGGCCTCGGCAGGACAATCACCTGCGCCCCGCGCCCTGCGCTCTGCCCCTACCGCGGCTCGAGCACCCGAATGGAAACTTCGAAACTCTTTATGCAGTCCTTAGCGTTTCTTTGCGAGACCCAGGCGCCTCTGGGTGTTGTCGTAACCATGAAATGCGCGATGTGCATCGTGGTCTCGTGGATGGTTGCAGCGGCGATGGTGCTGGCGGCGAACGATTGCATCGAGCCGCGCTCCGCGGCGGTCGACGGGGTCGTCAAGGTCGCCGCGCTGGTCGTGGTCGGCTTCGGCTACATGCGCGTGATGCGCGAGTCGACGCTCGAGCACGCGCTCCTCGTCGGCTCGACGTGGCTCTCGCTCGCGGTCGTCGTCGAAATCTTCGAGGCCTCGACGAAGGGCCGCGCCTGGTTCGATCTCATCGGCTCGCCCGCGCACCCGATCATTCGCACCGTTCTGTTGATCGCCTGGGTGGGCGCGCCGGCGCTCTTTGTGAGGACGCGATCGTGGGAATCGCCATGAGAGGTGACAGGTGACGGGTCACAGGTCACAGGTATCACCTCTCACCCGACACCTGTCACCTGTTACCTGTTACCTGTTAACCCTCACTACTCGAGCTCTGCACTCAGAAACCGAAGAACCTTGCGCGCCATCATGGCTACGTTGACTTGGATCTCTGGTCCGGCGTTCGTAACCTTCGCGAATTCCGGGATTACCGCTGCGGCAAACCCGTACGTCGTGAAGTGAGCGTGATGCATCGCCTTCGCTTTCTCGATCCGGAGACGCCTGGCGCGCAGCGACTCGAGAAAGGCGAAATTGGGCTTCATGAAAGCATCGAGATCTTCGTAAATGTGGAGCGTCGCCGGCAGCCTCGCCGTTCGGCGAAATGACTTCGCCGCTCGCATTTCGGCCACTCCCGTAGACGTGCCGATGCCTCCGTCCAGGCTGATGAGCGCCCGAATCTGTGGATGGCGCATCGCCAGCAACAGCGCTGCGCGCGCGCCGAAGCTATGGCCGATCACTGCGACGCGCTCTCGACGCGCCGGGAGAATGCGACGGACGCGCCGCATCGCCGCCTCGAGCGCGTCCGCTTGCCGCTCCGCGAACGATCCGATTTGCGATTGCCCGGTCATTGGTTGGCGGATCATCGGCGAGGGCACGCTCGCCACGATGTAGCCATGGCTGGCGATGTACTCGGCGAGCACGGCCTGATCGGCGGCATCTTGACCGTTGCCCTGGGCCATCAGAACCAATGCCTCGGGACGCGCTGCCGGGACCGCCTCGCGCGTGGCGAACATCGACGCATCCAACAACCTCGCAATCGACTCCTCCGGCAGCCCCTGCTCTTTCAGAAACGATCGCATGCCGGCCGCGCGGCCGCCGAGATATTGAGCGAACGTCAGCGGCTGGCCCGGCGCGCCGGCCGGGTACCAAACGTCAATCGGTTCGCCGCTTTCGAAGTGTACGTAGCCGACGGCGTACGGACCCGCCTTCAGACCGGCCCAAAGCGCGGGACTCGAGGCTTGCGCGGGGAACGCCAGCGCAGCAAGGAACGCGATCGTCAACGCCATGACGCGAGTATGCGGTGGCGTTGACGGCGTCACCGAGACGAATGTGCAACGACTCGGGCGCTCAGCGAAGCCGCCGCAGCATCTCCATCGTGGAAGCCCGGCTCGTTCGGCCACGGCTCGAGCGCCGCCTCGAGGATCGCAGGCGCGGGGAAACGTGCCTCTAACGCCTTCCGCCGCCGCGCGTCTCATTCATCGTGCGACGCCTTCTGCTTCCGCTCTTCCTCGTTCCGCTCACCGCCGGCGCGGCCGTCCCGGCGCCGGTCGACGCGTTGATCCGGCATCTGATGGCCGAAGGGGAGGTGCCGGGGCTGTCGATCGCCGTGATCCACCGCGGCCGGATCGCCTCACATCAGGCGTACGGACTCGCCAACGCCGAGACGCGCGCACCGCTGACCGAGCGGACGATCTTCGAGTCGGCATCGCTCGCGAAGCCGGTCTTCGCCTACGCCGTGCTGAAGCTGGTCGACGCCGGCGTCCTCGACCTCGACGTGCCGCTGCAACGCTACCTCCCCGAGCCGGTCGCCGACGAGCGGATGAACCTCATCACCGCGCGCATGGTGCTCACCCACACGACCGGCTTTCAAAACGAAGTCATGCCCGGGCAGACGCTCGCGGTGCACTTCACGCCCGGCTCGCGCTTCAGCTACTCGGGCGCCGGTTTTCTCTACCTCGAGCGCGTCGTCGAGCACGTCACGCGGAAGGAGCTGACGCCGCTGATGCGCGAGCTCGTCTTCGAGCCGCTGGGCATGCGCGACTCCGGCTACGTCTGGATCGCGGATTACGAGACGCGCGCGGCGTACGGCCACACCGCGGCCGGAACGGTGGCGCCGCGGCGCAAGCCCTCGAAGGGAACGATGGCCACGTTGCACACGACGCCGCTCGACTACGCGCGCTTCGCCATCGCGCTGATGAAATCGGCGGCGATGCTGACGACGCAGACGCCGGTCGACGCCGGCTGTTACAACTGTCTGACGAAGACGACCGGCACGATGTCGGCGACGCTCTCCTGGGGCCTCGGCGTCGCCCTCGAGCGCACCTCCCGCGGCACGGCCTTCTGGCACTGGGGCGAGAACAACGGCGAGTTCCAGAACTTCATGATGGGCTACGGCGATGGCGACGGCGTCGTGATCTTCACGAACAGCGGCAACGGCTTCTCGATCATGCCCGAGATCGTCGCGGCGGTTCTGGGTGGCGAGCACCCGGCCTTCGCCTGGATGGGCTACGAGCACTACGACTCGCCGGCG